>JBMYYO010000199.1:0-5020 GCA_049609505.1 Akkermansiaceae bacterium
TAATCGATCCACCCCCTTGCTCTCAAAAAGTCATACCTAACGACTCTCCTCCGCCACAAATCATGCCCTGCACGATGACACCGCTCAATACAGCAGCAATGGATCAAACTACCTGTGATGATGACCGAAACCTTCAGTCATGGTGCAACGTGAACCGCTCATCCCCAATGGATTATTATTATTTGGCGAACAGTTAAATGGGTGGATGGGGGTTGTTTGTGGGGTGGGTGGCTTTCTGCCTATCCTGTGGGAAATATAGGGGTGAGGGCTTGAAATGCAATTGTTTTTGACAGGTTAATCACTTTTAAGAATCTAGCAGTTTTTAGAAGGTGGTCGTGGCTCTTGGCTGCTTTTTTCTGTTCGGTTCTTATCGATGTTTTTCCTAGGCCGTGTGGACAAATTACTTCAGCTTCACAGAGCGACCGGACAAAAAGAAGAAGAAGAAGAAGAAGAAGTGAGAATAACGTGTATGAAGACTTTCTCGGAATACCTTTAGGCTGATTGTCCGTCTGACTTCGTTGGCAAACGGATCATTGATGCTTATCAGCTCACCATTCACTGCCTTGCCAGACGAAAAATCAGCACTTATCGCTCCGCAAATCAATTTGTCCACACGGCCTAGGATTCTCTCGGAGAGGTTGAGTGTCCACTTTCTCAGAGTCAATAGGTTTGAGGCGGTGTGCCCTACAGTTGCGAAAAAATTCAAATTGTTTTTATATCCTTCACGCTTGTAGAACTATGGAAGTCGGGCATGGTTGGTTTATGCGTTATTTGTTATTGGTCGTTGCTTGTTTTTTTCAATGGGTTTGTGCTGAGCCTCCTGCAAATGATGGGGTAAAGAGCCCTAATCTAACCGTTCCTCTTTGGCATGGGTCGGTGCCTGGTTTTCCTAAAGATTATATGCACAAACCTTATCACCAGGTAGATGGCATGAGGGTTTCAGAGACGAGTCGGGCTGTTATGAGGGTGTTTCCCGCTACGGCTAAGCGGACGGGACAGGCAATTGTTATTTTTCCTGGGGGAGGCTATTCGATTCTTGCGCACAAGCATGAGGGGAGCGATGTGGCTCGGTATTTTGCGGCGAAGGGCATTACTTGTTTTGTAGCCTACTACCGAGTGACTAAGGGAAAACATCCTGGCTATCGTTTTCCGGGGCCTTTGTTAGACGCACGGCAGGCGATCCGATTAGCCAAGGGCATGGCGAAGAAGTATAAATTTGATGCCGCGCAGTTAGGCGTGATGGGCTACTCGGCTGGAGGTCATCTTGCGGCAATGTGTGCCACACGATTTGAAGATACCTTTCCGCAGGAACCTGCTAGCGAGACCTCGGTGCGCCCTGCGTTTGCGGCGCTGATCTATCCTGTTGCCAGCATGGTTCACCCACGTAGCCATGGTGGATCACGCTATAAATTGTTTGGTAACACCCCTAAAAAAATCGATCTGGAAGAAGCCTCACCAGAGCTGCGTGTAAAGAAGGGATACCCGCCTGTTTTTATCACGCACACACAGTTTGATCCTGTCTCATCACAGCTTTCTCTGAATATTGCTGCGGCCTACACCAAGGTGAAGGTGCCCTGTGAGCTGCACTTTTATCCCGTGGGTGGGCATGGGTATGGGATGAGAGGATTGGGGGATGAGAAGGCTGAAAAGAAAAACCCTGCGCTTCGCTGGCCCGTATTGTTAGAAAATTTCCTGACGCGACTTCGTTAGTAGTTTCCGGCAACGAGGGGCGGGCTGTCTTAATGTTAGATTCAACGCAGAAAAGGGAGGACGCCCGGCAGTGATACCACCGGACGCCCAGCCCTTTTTCGTCGTTATGTTCTCCTTGGGAGAATTTTTTTCCTGTCAAACTGGCGTCGTCGAACACCAGCTGAAATTTGTTTTACTGTGAAGCCTATTGAGGAACGTAGAGCTCAGAACCTTTGGCGAGCATGGTGTTCTTATTCAGGCTGAGACCATTGAGGGCATTAAGCTGTGAGGTGCTGGAGCCGTAGCGGCTGGCAAACTGCCCGTAAGTCATTTGCTGGTGCACGGTGATGGTGCGGATGGAGTCCTCTTTGACTGGCTCAGGTGTGCGGTCTGCAGGGGCATTGCGCACTACTTCCTTAGGGGTATTGCTGGGGTCTGCAACACGCTCGACTGGGCGTTTTGCTACCTCGCGGCGTTTCTGAGCAGGTGCTTTTTTGACCGTTTTAGAGGCTGGCTTCTGGTTACTTACCTTAGAAAGCGGCTTCATTTCTGACTTGGCAGTGGCTCGGCTAGGAGCCTTAGCAGCACCGTTGATCACGAGCTTCATACCAGGCTGAAGGCGGGATGGTTCTACCTTTGGGTTAGCAGCCATCATGCTGGAAACGCTAACTTTGTGCTTTCTGGCAATGGCATAAAATGTCTCCCCACTTTTGACCAAGTGTGTGCCGCGTGCCGTTGACGAGGCGGCTGGCTTTGGCAGGGTGGATGGTTTTTTACTAGGCTCATCAACGACTACTGCCTTGCTAGCGATGGACTTGCTGCCAGGGATGATGAGTTTCTGACCGATGCTGAGGTGATCGTTCTTCATGCCGTTTGCTTTTTTGATCGCAGCGACTGAAGTTTTATTCCGGTAGGCAATGCGGGTGAGGATGTCTCCTTTTTTCACCACGTATTGTTGTGAGCTGCCCGATGTGCCCTTTGCCATCATGCTACCATGGGTGGAAGAGCTAGAGGACGGAGCGGTGGGTTTTGCCTTCGGCTCAACGCGGCGGAGGCGGCTGAGTTCTTTCTCAAGAATACTTATACGGCGCTCGTGTGACTCAGCACGGGAGCGCAGGGCATCAATTTCAGACTGCCCCTGAGCCAGCATAGAAGCGGCTGAGGCAACGAAAATGGTTGTAGTAAGGGCTAGTGTTTTCATAACGGAGGCCATTATTCTAAAATTTTTTATTCTGGCAACTAAAAATTTTAGTTTTCTTAACCTTTTTTAAACTACCTGCTTTGGATTGCTTGATTTATGGAGGTTTGCGGATAATTTTTTAGGCTAAAAATATTTTCTATTTGTGACTTCCCTTCCCTTGCAAATGGTCTTGAAATGCACCTATGGAGATCAACACGAGTGATTACGAGAAGCTGGGAGCATTTTACTTAGGCCGCGAATACAACCTCAAGTCCAGCGAGCTGGAAGATGAGCTGGTGCTCTATGATTCCAAGGATTTGGTAACTCACGGGGTAGTGTTAGGCATGACGGGATCAGGCAAAACAGGTCTCTGCATTTCTATTCTTGAGGAGGCAGCGATGGATAACGTGCCCGCTATCGTGATCGATCCCAAGGGTGATATCTCAAACTTGATGCTCACTTTTCCGGAGTTCGAGGGGGAAAACTTCCGCCCGTGGATTAATGAGGATGATGCCGTGAAGAAAGGAGTTTCCCCCGATGTTTATGCGGACAAAACGGCCAAGATGTGGAAGGAAGGGATAGCCTCCTGGGGGCAGAGCCCAGAGAGGGTGCGTCAGTTCCGCGAGAAAACGGACATCAATATTTTCACCCCTGGCTCCAAGGCTGGTGTTCCTGTTTCCATTCTCAGCTCTCTGGATGTGCCTCCATTTGAAGTAATGGACGACGGCGAGCTGCTAGGCGATAGGATCGAGAGCACTGTCTCCTCTCTGCTCTCGTTGATTGGTGAAGATGCAGATCCGATTCAGAGTCCGGAGGCTGTTTTGTTAGGCAGTATTTTCAACCACTGCTGGCAGGCTGAGCAGAGCCTTACTATAGAGTCACTGATTAGAAACATTCAGAAGCCCGAGTTCGATAAAGTGGGGGTGATCGATCTGGAGTCCTTCATGCCAGCCAAGACACGGCAAAAGCTAGCACTGAAATTCAACTCCCTACTCGCCTCTCCTGGCTTCTCCACATGGATGGAAGGGCCGCCGCTTGATATTGCGGATATGATGCACACGCCGGAGGGCAAACCGCGGATTTCTATTTTTTCCATCGCCCACCTGAGTGACAGCGAGCGGATGTTTTTTGTCAGCCTACTGCTCAACCAGATGTTGGGCTGGATGAGAACGCAGAATGGCACGACCAGCCTGCGCGCCCTTCTCTACATGGATGAAATCTACGGTTATCTCCCCCCGTCTGCTAATCCGCCGAGTAAAAAACCCATGATGACGATGCTGAAGCAGGGGCGTGCGTTTGGCCTTGGTTGTTTGTTAGCAACGCAAAACCCAGTGGATCTCGATTACAAAGCACTGTCTAACATCGGCACCTGGTGGTTGGGCCGATTACAAACGGAGCGCGATAAGGCAAGGGTGTTAGACGGTTTAGAAGGAGCAGCTGCATCACAGGATGGGTCATTTGACCGTGGCCGCATGGAAGAACTGCTCGCTGGACTGGGATCTCGTGTTTTCCTGATGAACAATGTGCACGAAGACAGTGCAGCCATCTTTCATGTGCGCTGGGTGATGAGCTACCTCTGTGGTCCACTGACGAGGAGCAAGATCAAGACGCTGATGGACCCGCGGCGTGATAAGTTTCCTCTCAAGGCAAAGACAGCCGTGGCGGCGCAATCAAGCAACCCAATGGCCATGCCTGGCAGCTCCCCCACCCCTGCGGCAAGTAACAATGAGCGACCTGTGGTGGGTACTGGCGTGGAGGAATTCTTCGCCCCCTTCGCTGGCGAGGCAGATGGCATCACCTACAAACCTCACCTATTGAGGCAGGCTGAGGTTCACTTCAGCTCCAGCAAGTATGATGTGGATGGCTCACGGATGCTGAGGTTTTCCAATGAATTGTTAGAAAATGGCATTGATTGGAATCATGATCCGGGCTGCACGATTCCTCTAAAACGACTCAAGGACGCCCCAAGAAAGGGCTGTGGATTTGCTGAGCTGCCTGGCTTTGCCATGAACAAGGATAACTATAAGCAGGTGGAGAAAGACTTTGCCGACTTCATTTACCGAGAAGAACGGATTCAAATTCTCGCCTGCCCTGCGTTCAAGCTTTACTCCAAAATCGGGGAAAGTGAAGGTGCATTCCGCACTCGCATAG
>JBMYYO010000200.1:0-4819 GCA_049609505.1 Akkermansiaceae bacterium
GAGACTTCTCAGGTGAAAATTTTCTACCGCTATCGCTATGTTTCAGGGCTTGTTTCTGACCTTGGTGAAATCACTATCGACATCACTCCGATCAACGATGCGCCGACTTTTACAGCGAGCAATGTGTCTCTCCGTGGGGCGGCGACGGATGGCTTAGTAGAGCTCGATAATTGGTTAGAAAACCCCAGTGTTTCCGGCGGTGATGATGAGGCTTCCCAAACGCTTTCCACATCAGTGGCGATCGTTGGCAAGAGCGACACGATACAGTTTATCACTCCTCCGGCGGTTTTAGCTAACGGGCGTCTGAGTTTTGAAGCGGCTACTGGCAGTCAGGGGATTTGCGAAATCGCAGTGACCCTCAGCGACAATGGCGGCACAGCAAACGGGGGGATCGATTCCATCACGCAGAACTACACGCTAAGATTCGGTGTCGTTTTAGCCAACCCTCTGGCCAGTGGGACAAACAACGGTGATTCTTGGGATAATGCATTTACCAGTTTCGCCTCAGCGGTTGCCAATGCCCAGGTTGGCGAGCAAGTCTGGCTGGCTGAGGGGCGTTACCCCTGCAATGGTGCCACGTTAAAAAACCAAGTTGAGATTTACGGTGGTTTCACTCCGAGCATGTTCAGCTTGGGTGAGCGCGATTGGAACACACACCGCGCGATTCTAACAGGGGACCTCGGTGGTGATGATATTGATACCGATGGCAATGGCATCGCCGAGAGCGCGAGTGATTTTGTAGGCGGGAATAGCCAGCGGGTGATTGTGACCAATGGGCTACAACGCTCTGCCGTTCTTGATGGAGCGACGATCACTGCGGCTTCGGGTAATTTTGGATCCTCACCACTGCTGGGAGCGGGTGGGGGCATCGTGTGTGATTTCAATTCCTCACCCACTCTTCGGAATCTGGATGTGGTAGGAAACAGGGGGAACTGGGGCGGCGGGTTGGCCGTTTTTTCAGGTAACCCTCTTCTGGTGAACTGCCAATTCCGCAACAATGTAGCGGGGGATGGACTAGGCAATGCGATTGTTTTTCTGGGGTATTCAAACCCCGCCAGAGGCCAGTTAGTCAACTGCCGCTTTTTGAAGAATGGTTCTTCGGGTTCCGTGATCGGCCACACCAATGGAGGAGGCAGTGTGGGTTTGACCCAGTGCGAGTTCTTTGGCTTTCCTGCCAATGGCACGATGGTCTATCACAATGGAAGCTCGACCGCTAGTTTTGCCTTTTCTCAATGCACCTTTGTCGGCAATGGCAACCAGTGGTTTAGTGGATCAGCCCTCTCCAATATCGAGCGCAGTATTCTCTCAGGTTTCGCCACCAATGGCGAAACCCTAAACTCATGCTTGGTGACGGGCGCAGTGGTCGATGGCACTCAAATCGTGAGTAACCAGCCCCCTGCCTTCCTCGATCAAGACGGCCCTGATAACTTGTTAGGCACTCCCGATGATGACTTTAGCCTCAGCCCAAGTAGCCCCGCGCTCGACTGGTTTGCTCCGACTGTTTTACCCGCTGACATCGCCGACCTGGATGGAGATGCTGACATGGCTGAAAGCATCCCTCTGGACATTGCCGGACAGCCAAGAGTTGACATCTATGGCAAGCGCTTGGTTGACCTCGGTGCGCGGGAGTTCACACTCGCGAATGCGGAAGTTGATGTCGATAAGGACGGTCTTCCTGATGGATTTGAGTTTGCTTACAGCGGAAGCCGGACAGGGCTTGCCCCAACAAGTGATCTTGATAATGACCGGGCAAATGCCTTACTTGAATTCTTCCGTGGAACGAGCCCGAGCCATGCCGATGTCCCGAACGCTGGTGTCGAGACTAGCTATGGCGGGCTTGAGGGGCTTGAGGGAAATTGGCTCACCTACACGGTGCTCCAAGATCCCCGATCAAAGGACTACGTTGGAGGAGGGCCAAAGATCCGCGACGATCTTTCCAACCTTGGGCTGGCTATCATCCCTGTCGGCATGGTTTCTTCATCTTCGGAAACGGCTGTGGGAATTTACCATACCCTACGCTTCCGCCCTGATCTGCAAGCACAAGATAAACTGTTCATCCGATACGAGGTCAACCGCATCAACGTGGGTGATCCTGAGGAGTAATGCGCTTACTGTTTAGCCCGCAAATGGAAGGCCCGCACGCCGACTAATACCGGGTATCTCCATTGATTGACAACGATGGCATCGCGGAAAAAGACCAGTGAATACTACCAGAAAGCCTTTTGAGTTGGTATAATCAGGAAAAGCCCACTCGGAAAAAGCAATTTCTGTGTGGAGTCGATTAGCTGAGCCCTCCATCGGGCTTCCCTGTTATGAAAAGTCTATCCCTAAAGACGCGAATGAAGCTTATCTCGTTTATGAAAAGTCCGTGCCATTCCAATGTGTCCCTTTATACAATGAACCCACCATAAATGAGGCACCTTCCCTTTGTGTGATTAACAGAAAAATGCTTGCTTAACTTAGTTCATGAAATAAAACGAGATTGGAAAAATGACACATCTACAATGCGATTGGCCCTCATTCATATTTCTCTAATCTGCTTAATCTTCTCCCTGACGAAAGCGCACGCGGAGCAATTCGGCCTTTTTTCATACCGCGTATCTGGCAATGAAATCGTTATCACTGACTATCCAACTGCGGAGTCTGGTCACGTAAACATTCCATCTGAAATCGACGAAAAACCTGTAACGGCTATCGACACTGAAGCATTCAAAGACTGTTTTCATCTGACAAGCATCACAATCCCGGAGAGTGTAACTCATATTTCGAGTAGAGCTTTTCAAAGCTGCACCAGTGTCCATACAATTACCACCTCAAGCAATCTTTTTAGAATTGGTGAGTATGCCTTTTCAGGTTGCAGGGAACTTGTTACATTTTCGATACCAGATGCCGTTAATTACATTGGTAGATTTGCGTTTGCGGGAAACTCAAAAATGCAAAACATCTCCATTCCCAGTAACATTACGAGCATCTTAGAAGGTGTATTCAGGGAGTGCAGTGGTCTGACAAATGTAACTATCCCTCCCAACATAACATTTATTGATGATCAAGCTTTCAGTTACTGCCGAGGCCTCACCAGTGTAACAATTCCTGCGACTGTTACATACATAGGAAAAGATACGTTTAAATCATGCTCAAGCATGACAAGCGCAATTTTCGCGCCCTCCTACCCTACCGTGAGCGAGGGCATATTTTCGGACTGCAGCTCTCTTACCAATGTCACCTTTGCAGCCGGAATCACAAGCATAGGCAAACAAGCCTTTGAACGATGCATCAGCATAGAAAACATTATTCTGCCAGAAGGTGTAACCACTATCGAAGATTGGGCCTTCACAAACTGCTCGGGACTCTCGTCCATCACCTTTCCCAGCACACTCAAAAATATTGGAGGGCAAGCTTTTCAAAACTGCACAAGCTTGAACGCACTTTTTTTCCCCGACCAACTCGAATCGATTGATAACTGGGCATTTGTCAATTGCTCCAAACTCGAAAGCATCTCACTGCCAGGGAACATTGTTTCCATGGGGACCAACACATTCGGACAATGTGCTCAACTGACAAATGTCACTCTTAGTGAAGGGTTTTCACATCTCAGAGATTTTACATTCTCCCATTGCCACAATTTAATGCAGGTGAATTTTCCAAACAGTCTCATCTCCATTGGAGCCAACGCCTTCAGGTCTTGCTCTAATCTACAAACTATTACGCTCCCGACAAACCTCAAAAACCTCGGGAATTATGCATTCGCAGAATGTCGACAGCTGACACAGATCAGTTTACCGAACAGCCTGACCTCAATAGGTATCTATGCTTTTTTTGACTGCCGTGTTTTGGACAACATCACCTTACCTAATAGTATAAACACTATCAGTGACTACACATTTTCTCAGTGCCATTCACTTTCTCAGATAGAAATCCCCGCAACTATTTCAAGCATCGGGAATTATGCTTTTTCAAGCTGCTTTGATCTCAATAATGTAGTGATTCACGAAGGTGTTAACCATATAGGCACTCATGCATTTCAGTATTGCCGAAGCCTCACATCAATCCAGCCCCCAAACAGTATCACTCATCTCGGCGAATTTGCTTTTTCAGGCTGCAGTAGCCTTACCAACATATCTATTCCTAATAGCATTTCTGTCATCAGCCGTGGGCTATACAATGGCTGTGATGGCCTTAAACAAATCCTCATCCCTGAACATATTACCGAAATAGGAGATTTTGCGTTTCGTGGCTGTGAAGGTTTAGTAGAAGTAACCTTCCCCACAGGACTTTCAAAAATTGGTCTAGACGCGTTCCTATTTTGTGAACTACTGGAAAAAGCTAATTTTTTGGACAATGCCCCAATATTGGAAACAGGAGGGGTGGGAACAGGTGTTTTTTTGAATGCTCATCCTGATTTTAAAGTATACTATTTTCAGGGAGGGGCAGGTTTTTCAGAACCAGTTTGGAACGGATATCCGTCCATGCTCATAGACGAAACACTTTATCCTGCTGCAAAATGGCTTTTAACAAACTCGCTTTCACATGATACTAATTTGTCTCAAGACTTAAATGGTGACGGAGTTGCATTATTGATGGCATATGCACTGGATCTTGATCCCAATGAGCAACTAACTAACCAGCTTCCAAAAGCGGAACTTCAAAATAGCACTCTCTGCCTGAAGTATAAAACAGGAGCGACTGGAATAAGCTACCGAGTGGAGACCAGTAAAGACATGCTCAATTGGGTAACTGATGACATTACACTCTCTGCTCCAGATTCCCAAGGCATCGTTAGCGCATCGATCAACCGTAGTGAGGACTGCGGCTTCCTGCG
>JBMYYO010000201.1:0-2334 GCA_049609505.1 Akkermansiaceae bacterium
GAGGAACGCTCGGCTACGATCCCTTCTCCTACGAACGCCGCCACAGCCACGAGATGGAAATCAACGGCCACAAACTCGGCGCCGACAACACCATTCGAGTCTTTACCTCTCGGGAAAAATGGGACGCGCTCGCTCACAAAATCGATCAACTTGGCGACTTCACACCGGAAGCCGTCATCGAGGACTCCGAAGTCATCGCCGTTGATCCATGGGACTACGCGGCCATCATGGAGATCAATGCCATCGAAGACCCCCGACTCGTCACCGTTGCCGACGGTGCACACGATGCTGCCGTCATCCACGCCTTCCGCCTACTCGCCTCAAAACTCTCCGCCCACCACCCCATCCTATTAAAAGACACTCTAACACCATCCACCGATGCTGGGGCGGACTTCATTGACAACCTCATCACCGCCGCCCGAAACATCGGCGCACTCCTCTGTGATGGCATTGGTGACGCCATCATCATCCAAGGCGAACAAGCACCGGGTCAATCCCTCCGCCTCGCCTACAACGTGCTCCAAGCCGCCGGCTCCCGCATTTTCAAAACCGACTACGTAGCCTGCCCCTCCTGCGGTCGCACCCTCTTCAACCTGCAAGAAACCACCCAGAAAATCCGCGCCGCCACCGGTCACCTCAAAGGCGTGCGGATCGCCGTCATGGGCTGCATCGTCAACGGCCCAGGCGAAATGGCGGACGCCGACTTCGGATACGTCGGCGGTGCCCCTAACAAAATCAACCTCTACGTCGGCAAACAAGCGGTCAAATTCAACATCCCCGAAGCCGAAGCCGTAGAACGCCTCATCGACCTCATCAAAGAACACGACCGCTGGATCGATGCGCCGTAGCTAACACATTGTGCGGCAGCTACATTTTTTCAATTTCCCGCCAAATATCTTTTGCCGCACCATCCTCCGTACGGATAAACAATTCCTGTATCCCCTTCGCGCTCTGTGTCACCGCCTTCAACCCTCCGGAAACCTCCCGCTGCACACGCACGGCACCCGTTTTGCCATTTTTACCGAGCGATTTTCCGCCGTAAGATCGCCCGATAATCACGCCAACACATCCTTCTAACGATTCAATTTTTCGAATCGCCCGCAGGCATTCCTTCGAGGAACTTTGGTGGCGACCACGCGAGGGCATTACATGTTAGAAAAACTATTCGCTGCCCAGAAAATCAACAATCCGCTGCTTGGGACGACCAATAATTGCCCTCTTACCACGCAGCAACACCGGACGCTGGAGTAGTTGTTTATGTTTAAGTAAAATCTCTACCACCGCCTCCGGGTTACCGACGTAATCATCTGGGTTAAGTTCCTTTTTCTTGAACATCGAGTCTTTCCTAACAAGATCCTCAACTGGATCTTCAAGCGCCGCGACAAGCCTCTCCAACTCCTCCCGACCAGGGGGTGTCTTGATATAGAGAATCACCTCGTGATCGACTCCCAATTCCTCAGCGACCGCCAAGGCATTCTTGGATGAACCTCAGTGCGGGTAGTGATAGATTTTTGTTTTAGCCATGGCCTTTAAAAACACGATAGCTGATTTTTTTCCAAGCAAACTTTTTGCACCTTTCGCTTCTTTCGTGGTGAAAAGCAACTAGCCTCTCCGCCAATGAACACAAAAGCCATCATCGCTCTCGTCCTTTGCTGTGCGTTCTGGGGTATCTCTTTCCCCGTTCTCAAAGCATTGATGATCGAGCTACGAGAGCAAAGCTCAGCTACTCAAGAAGCATCCACGTTGTTTTTCTCCAGTTGGATTCAAATGGCTCGCTTTCTCATTGCTGGAGTGATCATGTTTTTCCTAACCATTAAAATATCCAAACCAACCGCACTTGAGATCCGCCAGGGCCTCATCATCGCATTCTGGGGAGGTATTGGCATGTGGCTGCAAGCTGATGGGCTTGCTTACACGGAGGCATCTACCTCTGCGTTTTTGACCCAAGCCTACTGCGTTTTCCTGCCGCTTTGGGTTGCCGTTTCTCATAAAAAACTGCCGTCAAAAACCACCATCGCCGCTGTTTTGTTAGTGATCATCGGTGGTGGCATCCTCGCTGGCGTCAGCACGAACAACCTCAAAGTTGGCCGTGGCGAGCTTGCCACGATCGCCAGCGCGCTGTTCTTCACCTTCCAAATCCTCACCTTGGAAAAACCCCAATACTCTAACAACCGTGGCCGCAGTGTCACCCTGGTCATGTGCCTTGGCATCTCCCTGGTTTTCCTCCCCATCACCTTCGCCACAGCACCATCACCTACTACCGTGGTATCCATGGGATCATCCGCTAGCGTAGCCTTGCTCATTGTTGTTCTCTCCTCGATCTGCACCGTTGGG
>JBMYYO010000201.1:2344-4803 GCA_049609505.1 Akkermansiaceae bacterium
CACGTTAGCTCCACGGAGGCGGGTCTCATTTACACCACCGAACCCGTTTTTGCCTCCTGCTACGCATTGTTCCTCCCCGGCATCATCGCCACCTTGATGGGACATCCCTACGCAAATGAATCCCTCACGATGAAACTCATTACCGGCGGTAGCTTGATCCTCGTAGCGAACTTGATCGTCATCTATGCGATGAAAAAGCGTGAGTCTATTCACTCACCATCAGGCGCATAAATACTTTTCCATTGGGGTAGGCTGATAGAGGTTGGCTAGTGCGGTAGCGGAGAGCTTCCATGCCGCTGCCTTGAGGCGTGCTATCAATCAACACTGGAGTGCCTAGAATGTTCCAATCAGCATCCAGTGAGCGTGACTCTTGCACTGTGAAACTTACGTCATCCGCACTGGTGTCTCGCTGGAATGTCAGCACCAAGTAGTCCTCGGCGCCGCCGCCTGTATCAATCGATTCCACGCTAGAGGCCGGTGCGCTTTCACGTGAATCTGTATTTGGATCTGTGCCCAGAAGGTATTCGATGAGAAGCCCAAGGTCATCGTTATCATCATCATCCATTGCCGCGTTTCCACCGTGGCCGTGGTGCAGCAGCCACACGGGGTAGCTCCACTCATCGATTTCCCCAGGTGCTCCATTTGCGGCGTCGCTTGCTCGCCAGTTACTTCCTACATTGTGGTCCGGCACGCTCCAGGGATCTATTAGCACCATGCTCGGTCCTGTACCATCTGCCGCCACTGGCCAGGGCACGGCGTCATCATAGCTAAACTCACGGATAAGATTCCCTGCCGTGTTCCCATCGCCATAGGATAGCCTGATATTCTCCCCACCGTTAGATAGTGAACCTGAATATTCTCCGGCAACAGGGTGGCTGCTTCCGTAACGTGCCTCAAAGGCGGAAAGATTCTCCACCACCAACACACGCGCTCCGGGTGCAAGTGAAGTGATTGAGCCCATTGAGAAATCAAAGCTAATACCATCGGCTATCCGCACACCTGTTAGATCAAGAGCTGCCCCACTCACGTTCATAAGCTCAATAAACTCAAAGTCATCCTTATCAAGTGAAGCGCCTAGCTCGACACCAGTGGGCGCGGACGGGTGGTAGTGAAGCTCGCTGACGACGAGCCCATTCCGGTATGCGGTCACATCCGCTGCTGTTGTTAGAAACTCATGCGGCTCAGACCAGCGGCTCCAACGCCCTGTGCTATCCTTATGGCGAACGCGTGCACGATAGGTGCGGCCCACTTTCACATGTGTGACGGGTATATCAATATCACTAACCGTTCCGTTCCATGCTAGCTCACCACTTTCCCAGACGGGTGTGATTTCATACTTCCATGGCTCCCCAGCGGTGTAGTTAGAAACGTTGGGATCATATATCTCCCCAATACGCCACTGGATAGCTGTTGCTGAGCCTGTTCCATCTGAAAAGGCACTGGTGCTAAACCCAAGCCCCGTTGTCTGATAGCCCGCGATACCATTGTATGTGATCGTTGGTTTATCAGGAACAGCGCTATCTGCATCAGCCTGTGATTTCCCCTCTAACTGATCACCACCGAAGCCACCGGGCTTGGCAAATGCCTTCATGTAATTCACAAGATCTGGCATACCACTCCAGTAGCTGCTACCCTCAATCCGATACCATCCATCTTTGTAGTTTTTTCTAGGGTGACGCTCCCATACTGCTTGGTTTGCATCTACCAGTGTATTAGTAGTCGTAGAGCCGTTTCCTGTTAGTAAACCAATGATCTCATCAATGCTACGATCATACTGCCCATTCCAGAGCAAGAGATCCTGAAGCTCTCTCACACGATTTTGATACTCAATATTGTAAGCAGAGTGGTCTAGAATGCGGTGCAGATGTTCCCACGGGAAACCATAGGGATCACGATTGTGGTGTTGGCGGTCCTCAAAAAGGAGATCAACATCCCAGACACATGGGTGCCATTTCCCCGTGCCTGCATGATGCCAGTAGATCACATTTTGTTCTGGCCGCAGATCCGAGTTATTAAGAGCTAAGTTAAATGCATTCCAGGTGTAGTAAGAGTGCCTCTCAAAGTTTGTCTCCCACCACATAGGATCGCTCGTATTGCGATATCCTGAGATAAAACTTGAGATGTCTGATGAATCCTCCACCTGTGTGCTGCTTTGGTTCCATTTGGAAAAATTGTTACTATTATTGAGCTTATATAAATTGCTACTCGGCAGATCATTCTGGTCAAAGAAACTTTTATCTGGGTGCTGTTGGCAGGTGTAAATCCCCCAGAAATCGCCATCATATTGATCGCTCGGATTACTCTCATCAGAGTCATCTACCACGCGGAAATGAAAGTGAATCATCTCGGGTGCTGGCACACCTGTTAGATTATTCAACTTTGCCATCAGGCTCTCTTGAAACAGCATCCCACTGAGCGGGTATTGATCATTTCTCCACCAAGGGGACTCGCTGGTTTGA
>JBMYYO010000202.1:0-4761 GCA_049609505.1 Akkermansiaceae bacterium
CATTACGAGTGAATTGCTCTACCCCTGAGCTACAGCGGCTTGTAGAAATGGCGGGAGACGAGGGATGATTTAGCAGATTTTATAGCACTGGCAAGCGTGTTTAGAGCGCCTCCCTAACTACTCTCTGCTAACTACTATCTACTCGCCATTTCCAAACTTAAAGCTCTTTGATGCGGATGTTTTTCCATGCAACGGAGAAGGGGCCTTTTTGTCCCACGCCATGCACTTGTAGGCCGATGAAGCCTTTTGGGTGGGTTTCGAAGATTTTTTCGTCGCTGAGATCGATGATTGCTTGGCCATTGATCCATACGCGGATGCGTTTACCCTCGGCCAGAATGCGGTAGCTGTTCCACTCGCCGTCTTTGAAGTGCTTGTGTGGGATGAGTTTATCCTTTGGAACGAGCCAGCCACGGCCTGTTGCCTCGCCGTAGATGTAGCCAGCTTCAGCCCCCCTTTTGCCAGATGCCTCGATCTCGACCTGTGGGCCGTAAACGCGCCCGCCACCTTGGTTTCCTTTAGCCAGTGAGCGAATTTGCACTCCGGAGTTGAGCTTGTCATCCACCTTGACATCGAACTGGAGCTCGAAGTTCCCGTAGTGTTTTTTGGTGCATAGGAATGAGTTCGGGCTGCCTTTTTTAGTGGTGCCGACGATGGCTCCTTGTTTGACGACGTAGTTTGCGGTGCCGTTTTTACGTTCCCAGCCGTTGAGAGTTTTACCATCAAAGAGGGAGGTCCAGCCGGCGGATTCTGTGGGTTTCTTTTTCTCTTCATGCTTGCCGTGGTGGTCAGCAAAGGAGTGAACGGCGAGCGATGAGGTGGCGAGAAATGCAAGCAGGTAAACTTTAGGTGTGAAACTCATGGTAGTGAAATACTGACTGTGGCTGGTGGTTCTTTCCATAAAAGCTCTCGGCAAAAAGAGGGGGGCATCAGTGATCCATTCAACTTCGGCTCCTAGCTTGGTCGCTCTGAGCAATGAGCAATGAGCAATGAGCAATGGAGGGCATGAATTTTACTCGTATTGGTGAGGTGATCAGGTCAGTATTTGCTCAGTGAAAGAACATCTGCACGTAGAGCCGGATTGGAAAAAACTGATGTCGTTTGTCGATGAACGTCATCCATTTGAGAGCACCTCGGAGTTTTTTGGTATTTCCTTGGACTCGCCGCAGCGCACGAGATCGCAGGTGGTGCATCGTGTGTTAGAGGGCGGGGATGGAGAAAAAGTGCCTGTGTTTTTCAAACTTTACGGTTATCGGGCGCTGAAGCGTCGGCTGGCGAGGATCTTTAAAGATGGCAGGGCGAAAGCGGAGTTTAGTAACTTGAGTTTCTTTAGATCTCTCGGCATTCCTGCTTGTGAGCCGATGCTTTGGGGTGAGTATCGAACCTCACTTGGGCTGCTGCAGAACTGTATGATTGTGACCCGTGAAGTGCCGGATACCATCCAGCTGGACCAATACATCGAGGGCTTGCGTGATACTGATGAGCCGACCGAGCTGAAACAACAAATCCACCGCCAAATCATCGGGCAGATCGCGGTGAACTTAAAAAAAATCCACGACCAACATTTTTTCCATGATGACTTGAAATGGAGAAACATCTTGGTGCGCCGCAGTGGGGAGAATGCAGAGACGTTCTGGATCGATTGCCCGAGTGGGTATGTTGATAAAACTGGAGGCATGCGCCAGAAACACGGGGAGGTGAAAGATATTGCCACTTGGGAGTATCTGGCGAACCGATATTTTACAGCTGAGGAAGTAATGCATTTCATAAAAAACTATCTTGGTGCTGATGCTAGTGAGCAAGAGGCTGAAACGCTATTGAGTGAGGTGGTGGCGTACCGGAAGAGAAAATTGGAGGACTAGCTGTGCTCTCTCAGCGGGTGTTGCGCTAGAGTTAAATGAGCGATTTTGTATTTTGGTATTTGGAATTTTCCGCTGAGAACCTAAATCAATCGCGTGCTGTTTAATAGCTATGCCTTTTGGATGTTTCTCGCCCTGATCTGGGTGATGTATCGGCTATTGCCGCATCGTGGGCAAAACGTACTGCTGCTGCTGGCGAGTTACTTTTTCTATGGCTGCTGGGACTGGAGGTTTCTGCCCTTGATCGTCACGACGACGTTGGTGAATTATTTTACGGCGTTGGGGATGGAGAGGAGTGAGGAGCGCACGACGCACCGTTGGCTGATGGCGGCATCAGCGATTGTTTCTTTGGGGCTGCTGGCGTTTTTCAAATACTGGGGGTTTTTCACTGAGAGCGCGGCGGAAATGCTGACGTGGTTAGGTTTCCATGCGGACTTAAAAATGCTGAACATCATCCTGCCAGTGGGGATCTCTTTCTACACGTTCCAGACGATGTCATATACCATTGATGTCTATCGTGGGAAAATAAAAGCAACCCGATCCCTTCCTGACTTTGCTCTTTATGTGGCGTACTTCCCGCAGCTGGTGGCCGGTCCTATTGAGCGCTCATCATCGTTAATGCCGCAGATTACTCATCCGCGTAGAAAGCGGGTGGGGGACTTTTCTGAGGGGCTGTATTTGGTGGTGTTAGGCCTCTTTCTCAAAGTGGTGGTGGGAGATAATCTAGGCTTCATTGCGGATGGAATATTTGGCGCTGAGGAAGGTGAGATCAATGGCACGGAGGCTCTCGTAGGGGTGTATTGTTTTGCCTTTCAAATCTATGGAGACTTCGCTGGGTATTCCTCGATTGCGCGAGGGGTCTCTAAGTGGCTGAACATTGATCTGATGACTAACTTCCGGATGCCTTACCTCGCACGGAATCCATCAGACTTCTGGCAGCGATGGCACATTTCTCTATCGTCGTGGCTGCGTGATTACCTTTACATCCCACTCGGTGGAAACCGATGCAGTGAGTGGAAAATTTACCGCAACCTGATGCTGACAATGTTGTTAGGCGGGCTGTGGCACGGTGCGGGCTGGACGTTTCTCGTTTGGGGCGGCATCCACGGGCTGATCCTCTGCCTCTATCGCTTAATCGGAGATCGGTGGAAATTACACGGCCTTGCTGGGCGCGTGATGGCTACTTTTTGGTTCTTCCAGATTGTCTGCCTGACGTGGTTATTCTTCCGTGCGGATAGCTTTGATCAAGCGTGGCAGATGCTGAGCTTGATCTTTACCGATCATGGCATGACGCCGCTGGCGAGCTACGGCTTTGGGATGCTGGCGTTCTTCTGCGTGCCTCTGATCTGCTATGAGATTTGGCTCGATCAATCGCACTCGCTGCGCAGGCTGGAAACGGTCGCGTGGGGGTGGCGGGCAGCGCTTTACTGCTACTTCATCTTTATGCTCATTGTCTTTCCTCCTCCTGTCTTTGGTCAGTTCATTTACTTCCAGTTCTAACAACTATTTGCTACTATGCCTAAACACCATGACTATGATGCTCTGCCGACGGATGCCCGTGCGCCATCGTTTCGGCAAGAGATGCGTGTGGTGATCGCTGTGGTGTTGTTCGTGCTCGTGCTGGAGGGGATCGCCCGCTACATCGCCCCCACTCTGGACTATGACCGCGAAAACATCCATGAGTTTCCGCAGGTGATCCATGATCTGGAGGAGCAGGCTGAATCGTCTGGGCGCCCTCGGATCGTGTTCTTCGGGAACTCACTAATGATGCACGGTCTGGATCAGGAAATTGTCAAAACTCAGCTGGGAGAAACAAAAATCGAGAGCGCAAAAATCACTCCTGTGGGCACGGCGATGTTGGATTGGGTGTATCTCTACGAGCGATATTTTGAAACGGAAGGGAGCCATCCAGATGTGCTTGTGGTGGGGTTTGTAGCGCACCACATCCATGACCAAGAGGGCATTAAGCTGCGCAGGCTCGCCCGGCACTTCGTGAGGAAGCAAGATCTGATGGACTTGTGGGACTTTGAGAAAATGGGGCTCCACCAAATGAGCCAATCAGTGCTGTGTAATATCAGTGCGCTAGAGGGAGATCAGCCTGAGCATCAGCTGGGGATCCTCCACACGATGGTGGCTGATTACCAGAATGGTGTGAACCGTAACAACAAATTAGTGGCTGCCGCGAACAAGCGGAAGGCTGAAGCCAGAGCTGCTAGGGCTGCCCAATCGGCTAGTCCTGAAAAGAAGGATGCCGATGAAAAGAAGGAAACCTACCGTCGGCTCACGCGCTTCATCGAGCAGTGCCAAGAGCATGGCGTGGAGCTGTGGTTTGTGCCTATGCCGCAGCCAGAAGTGTGGGATTTCAATCCAGCTGCTGAGTCCTTAATGAAATCTTATGGCGCGAAGGTGTTAGATGCACGGCAGATTTCAGGTATGACGGAAAAAGACTTCTCAGACGGCTACCACCTTGGAGAAAGTGGCAAAGAAAAATTTAGCCAATGGATGGCTGAGCAGATTAAGGGGCGTTAGTTGTTAGGGGGTTGTCGTGTTGCTCAGACGGCGAAATTGCCGCTTGATGTGGAGGCGGAACGGCGGCATAGTTTATCTAACCGTAGTAGATAACCCACTCGTGATCAAATGAATGCAAAACACCTATTAGCCACCGTTTTTTGCCTTGTGCCATTGAGCTCAGCAGTTCTTTCAGCCGCGCCTGAGCGGAAACTCAACTGGGAAACTGTGAAGATCAGTAAGGCGGATTACGTTTCCGTTTCACAAATCGCCAAGTTTTATGGAATGGAAAAAGAGCAAGGAGCTGATGGGAAGGTGTTGCTGCGGTCAAAGTCAACAGAGCTTCGCCTCCAGCGCGGTGCTGTGCTTGGATCGATCAATGGTGTGAACTACAGGC
>JBMYYO010000203.1:0-4758 GCA_049609505.1 Akkermansiaceae bacterium
AACCATGGAACGTATTGAAGTTTTGAAAACATACAAACTCTACATCGGCGGTAAGTTTCCGCGCACGGAATCTGGCCGCTACTACCAACCGGAAGGACGCAATGGAAAAGCACTTGGCAACATTTGCCAAAGCTCCCGCAAGGACTTCCGCAATGCAGTGGTCGCTGCCCGTGCTGTGGCTAATGGCTGGGCAAAGCGAGATCCGTTTAACCGCAGCCAGATCATCTACCGGCTAGCGGAAATGTTAGAAGGACGCCGCGCACAGTTCGAGGATGAGCTACGCCTGCAAGGAAGCACCCCTGCCGCAGCCACCAAGGAGGTGCTCAGTGCTATCGATCTCTGCATCTACTACGCCGGCTGGTGTGATAAATACCAGCAGGTATTCTCAGCCGTGAACCCCGTCGCAAGCTCCCATTTCAACTTCTCCGTCTATCAGCCGATGGGTGTGGTGGTGGCACTTGCACCCGAGAAGGCATCTCTCGCCGGATTGTTAGGCACGCTACTCCCGATCATCTGCGGTGGTAATAGCTGCATCGTTTTGGCCTCTGAGAGCAAACCACTCTGCTCCATCACCCTAGCGGAAGCTCTCGCTACTTCAGATCTCCCTGGCGGTGTGGTTAATATCCTCACCGGAAATCGTGCTGAATTGTTAGAACACATCGGCACGCACATGGATGTAAACGCCGTGGTGGCTTCTGACATTTCTGACGACCATAAAAAAAGCCTACGCGAGTATGCCACGCATAACTTAAAGCGCATCATCATCCGCAAGGATGACCCCGCAAAAAGCGAATCCCCCTACCCGATTCTTTCCAATCAAGAGATCAAGACCACTTGGCATCCTATCGAGTCCAGCATCGGTGGCGGCGGTGCGTATTAATACCACCCCACCAGACAAACGGAGCCCACTGCTTATTGTTTAAGCAACTGATTAGGCAATTGTGTAGGCATAACCAGCATCAAAGCTCCCCGTAGCCAGCCACCACCGCAGCCAGCAATGGCGGGTGGACTTGTGGTAGGGCTGCAACCAGTAAGCGATCACGAAACAGATCATACGGCTCGCCACGCTGGTTCGTGCAGACGATGCCGTTTTCCTCCATCATCAGCACGCCTGCGGCAACATCGTAGGGTTGTAGATCCGTTTCCCAAAACCCTTGATACCAACCTGCAGCGAGGTTTGCCACGTCTAAGGCCGCACTACCTGAGCGACGAATCCCCCGCCCTAAGGTCAAGATACGCGAGGCCGCTGAGAAAAAACCTTCCGCCACATCTGGCGAGCGATAGGGAAAGCCTGTTACAAAAAGAGCATCTTCCACCGCGTGATCAAGGCAGCGAGGCTTTACCAATTCACCATTATAGAAAACCCCACCATCACGGACACTAGTAAAGGTATTCCCCGTTGCGGGCTGATGAATAATCCCAAGCACTGGACGATTGTTAGATACCAGCGCTACGGACACGGAGAAGTGATCGATCCCGCTGAGGTAATTCGTGGTGCCATCAAGAGGATCCACCACCCAGGCGGATTCTTGGCTACCGGTCTTGCCACTTTCTTCACCGTAGAATCCGGCACCGTCAACAAGCGGGAGAAGTCCATCACGCAGGATGTTTTCAGACTCAACATCCACAAAGGAAACCGTCTCCCGCAGTGATTTAATATCGGCGGCCTCTTCCGGCACAGCGCGGAAGTGCTTCATCTGAAACTCCCCAGCCTTCTCAACCACTGGCAGTGCGGCACTGAGTATGGGCTCAAGGTTTTCCATCACGAGCCGAGGCGTTTAAGCTTTCTCCTGATGCCCACTTTAGCAGCTGGGCTTATGCGATCGACAAAAAGAATGCCGTTCAAGTGATCCACCTCATGCTGAATGGCGCGCGCTAGCAGGCCATCGGTTTCCAATTCCATCGTGCTGCCATCAAGCTGCGGAAGAGTAGCCTTTACCACCGTGGGACGATTCACCTTGGCGCGGATATCGTGAATGCTCAAGCAGCCCTCAATGTCTTGCTCCTTAGGTCCCTCAAGTTCCAACTCCGGGTTGATAAAGACCAGTGGCATGATGTCCGCCATCTTGGCTTCCTTGCCGTTGACTTTGATAAAGCTAACGCACTCTGGATCGTGGGAAACATCCACCACCGCCATGCGGATATCACGATCAATCTGCGGTGCTGCTAGGCCCACGCCATTGGCGTCTTCCATGGTTTCGATCATGTCATCGGCGAGCTTGAGAATCTCATCATTCACCTCTGTTACGGTGCGGCATTTTTTGCGGAGGATGGGATTCCCGTATTGGGTAATTTCTAAGACCATGGTGACTAATTATTCTGTTGGTGTGTTGTTAGGTAATTTTACCCGAGTGGGGACCTGGCTCGGATCAAACCCAGCCTTGATGAGCACGTTTTGAATTTGGATAAACCGCTCGAGTGGGATTTTTTTATCTGCTTCTATCTCCAGCTTGCGGTTAGGGAATTGTTTGCGGAAAACTTCTAAGTAGCTCACCAACATACCCTCATGGATGCGGGTGGCATCTAGGGTGATTTCGCCGTTTTCAGCAATGGCAAGCACTGCAGCTGGCTCCACCACTTGAGTCACCGCGCTATCCTGAGCAAGCGGTAAGGCAATGTGCAGGACGGGGCGTTTGTCCTTAGGATCGTAGGCAACGGCGAAGTAGATCAGCAGGATCGCCAAGATATCGATCAAGGGAATGATCGGCACCTGAGGGATCGTTCGGCTGGGACGGTGAAACTCCACGGGAAAAAGAGGTTTAGAAAAAGAGGTTTAGCGATTCTTGAAGAAAACGTGCTGGTGGCAGGCGGAGGTTACTTTCCCCATGAGAACTTCAAGACGAGCCGCCATGGTTTCAATCTTACGGTTGAAATGTGAGTGCGCAATCACCGTCGGAACAGCCACGGCTAGGCCCGTTACGGTGGTGTGAAGTGCCATTGAAATACCCTGCCCTATTTTAGCATTTTCGGCGCCATCGCCTACATTGGTAAAGACCAGCACCAAACCACTCGCTGTGCCTAACAGTCCAAGAAGGGGCGCAATCGTAATCACCACTTCTAAGGCAGGCATGCCGGAGTTCATCTTAACAATTTCTTCACGCGCTGCAGACTGTACAGCCTCCTGCACCTCTCCTTGAGTCCGCCCCGCATTGTGTAGTGCCACACCGCAAAGGCGAGCCAGAGCAGACTCACCCGCTGTGAACTGGTCTTGCAGCCCATTGAGGCTACCTTTCTCCAAGTGGGCTTCAATATCATCCACTTCTGACACAAGATCTGTTGGAATAATGATGGAGCGACTGAGCGTCATAAACTTGTAAACAACAATGGCTGAGGCGATCACTGAACACAGTAAAATCGGCACCATAAACCAGCCGCCAGCGCGGAAAAAGTTCCAGACCGTTTCCCACGCTGAGGGATCGGTCTCGGCAGCACTGGCACTTACAACCAAGTAGGCAGAGAGGATGGAGGAGTTAATCATAGATAGCGGATAAAATTCGGCTGCACAGGAGATGCACTGCTGGAGCGTGATGTTCCAGCGGGAAATTGTTTTTCTCCTATTAAAGGCTGCTCTTCCGTGAGTTTTTACTCACTCACATGTGAAAATAAGCCCAAAACTAGCCAAGAAAAAACCGCAGGTGTCATCACCTGCGGTTGAAAGATGTTTTATAGCACCTTAATTGGAGCATGGAGAATCATAGCTCCATAAATACGCTAAATACGCAATTGCTGGGCAATTACTTGGCGTATTCTACTTCACCAGGCACATCGCGGAATGTGGGAAGTGGGCGAAGCTCAGGTGGACGCTCTTCACCGGTGCAGCAGCCACAGGAAGAAACGGCAATACCACCGATAGCAGTGGCGAGGAGGGCAAGAACTTTGAATGCTTTCATAATTTTAATATTGTAGGTGGTTGTAAGTTGGTAGGTGGTTGATGCTGGCGAAGTTAGATCGCCAACTATGATCACGATGATCGTGTGTGTGTATGGCTAGAAATTAGCCGGCTGACAAGGAAAAAGGTCAAAATTGAACAGGGTGGATCAATGATAATCACTGATCCACCCTGCAAATTCAATAGATAGACATAGTGCCTATGCTACTTACTTGATAGGAGCTACAACGTCCTGGGCAGGAGCCACCTCAGCAGGTGGGTTTGATCCACAGGAAGCGCTAAGCGCAACACCAACAGCAGCAGCAAGAATAAGTGCGATTTTCATAATATTTTGTTAGTTTTTTTGGTTTAGTTTCTCGGATTGAGAGTGTTCTGAGAGCTTACTTAGTAGGCTCTACGTAAGTTGGCTGAGGAGCAGCTTCTGGAGCCTTATTGCAGCAAGAAGCACTGATCATAACGCCACAAGCAGCGGCCGCGATTGCGATAATTTTAACGAGTTTCATAGTAGTTTTGTTAATAAGCTAGATAAGTCTAGTTTTGGGTTGGGTCATTTGATTGAGATCCGAACTCAATCTTGAAACCCGATACGAGCCCAACAATAAAGTTCTTTCTCAATATCAGCGGACAAGTCAAAAACTGCTGCTGACTCTTTGAGTGTATAAACGTTGTTTAAGCTGGCAAGAGGTAAAACAGAAAAACTGCCGCTATAACGTATCTTTTCCGTAGCGTTTATCCAGCCGAGCTTTCGCCTAGCACTTTTCGATCGCAACTAGGGTGATGTCATCCATCTGAGGAAGGTCTTCTGAGAAGTTGGCTACTGCGGATTTGATCGTATCGACAACGGTCTCTGCACCTTGCGGGGCAGTTGC
>JBMYYO010000204.1:0-4717 GCA_049609505.1 Akkermansiaceae bacterium
TTTTCACCTGAGAAGTCTCATCAGCGCTGGGCGTAAAAGTAATCGAATCATCTGGATTCAGCACAAAGGCTCCATGCGCTGTGACTGATTCAACGGAGAAACTTTGCGGGTCCAGCACTTCCCCAGATGGAACAGCGATTGTAGGAGTAAAACTAAGCGCCATATCTTCATCCGCCGAGAAACTAAGGTTAGGAGCAAAATCCCCACCGATATACTCGTAAGCACCCCGGTCTGCGCGCACACCAATCGAGCGTGGGTTTCCTAACAAATCCTCAGCAGCACTACTACTCCCTGAGGCATCGATCAATGTCGAACCTGAGGTGAGCTCCAGAACGCCGTAATCGTTATCGCCAAGCGTCAGCCAATTCCCATCACCGGCATTGGGTGCGCGGACGAATCGAGGATCTGTCGGCGGACCAAAACCAGTTAGCAGGGCGCTGCTGTTACCCTGCACAAAACTGCCAGAGATAGGATTAACACCAATATCACCTCCGGGATTATCCACCATGGTCAAGTGTTCAGCGATGAGAAGCCCTCCGGAACCTGGGGTGGACCCGGTCAAGGCGATGGCTCCAGTTGCATTGCTCGCAGGGCTGGTATTCCCAACAAATAACGAATGGCTCACGCTCGATTGGCATTTTGTTAGAACTAAAGCACCACCAGTTTGCCCTTGATTGCCGTAGAAACGGGATCTGGACACACTGACCTGCGCATCTGTCACCGAGCACGCCCCTGCCGCGCCACCACGGAAGCCCTCGAAAGAACAGTCATCGATATTGAGGACTGGCATCTGCGTGTTACCGCTATTTCGATTGGTTGTGAACTCGACGGCACTCACCTGGCTGGCGACCTGCGGCGTGCTCGTTGCCAACGGGCGGAAACTACAATGCTCCATCGCGACGTTAGACATCTGATTCGGATTGACCGAGATCGCTGTCCGGTTGTTGTCAAAAAACCGACAATGGCTGAGAGTCAGTTGAAGAGATTGCGAACCTATATCCTGAATTACCCCGGCTCCACTGGGCGACTGGGTCGTATTTCCTGAAAACTCACAACGAGTGAACTGGTGAATGTTTCCATTGGTCGCTAGATAAATGGCACCAGCAGCAAGGTCGGCACGATTGTTCGTGAACGTGCAATCCGTCAGAGTCAGCCCCGAGGCAGCAGCATAGATCGCACCACCAATCTTGGAGTTTGTTGCCCCATTGTCCCGAAACTCACACTGCGTGAAACTCACCACCGCATTTTGGGCATAAACCGCCGCTCCAAGAGTCCCCCGGTTATCACGTATCACCAGATTCTTGAACTTGGGTGCTCCACCCGAAATAAAAATCCCACCACCTGCCTTATACTCGATCGCATATTGTGAGCCGTCATAACCTGAAAATCCTCCGGTAATTTCAAAGCCATCTAACAAAGTATTAGCGTCACAACTGTAAGCTCGGATCAAATTCGTTTCGCCAGCGCCACTCCAAGCCAAAATACTTGGGGCACCACTCAGATTCCGCTCCGCCAAACTCGTTTCCGTGCCTGAAAAGCCGCCATAAATTTTCACCCCACTCTTCAGCTGAACCGCCTTATAACCCGCGGAGGCACTGGTATAAGTTCCAGACTTCACCCAAATCTCATCACCCGCCACCGCAGAATCAATTGCCGGCTGAAGATGCCAATACGCCGTGGCAAAGGAATTGCCATCACGCGTAGCATTGTTGTTCTTAGCAACATACCGCACAGCAGCCTGCGAGACAGCCACCGAACACAATAAAAATAAAAAAATGCCTCTCATCATAGTAGGGGTAAAAAACTCCACACAGTCTCTACAATCCCACCCTCAAGTCAAGATATTGTTGGGATTGCGAAGACAGCCGGAATCCGCCGTGAACAACTCTGGCATGGGCACACCCCGAAATCCATTGACGGCAGCAGTGTCACCCTCATGGACACCGAGGCCAACCAGAAAAAGGACCCCCAACCATCCAGTCAGAAACACCAGTCCGCTCATTGAACTCTGTTCGTAGGCGTCGAGCAGGGCTTCCTTGTGTTTCGGGTTGAGACGTATCCGGCCAAGCTCATCGGTGGTGATTGGGATAGATTCCATAGCTATGACACCTATAGTATCTTCCTGACTCAGAAGAGTGCCGAGTGATGGCTCTTCATCGACCGCTTACCCTAAAGACACTTCCGAAGAAAAGATTCCAAGCTCTCATGAACGTCCAATACCGGGAACGTATTCCTTCCCTAGCTTGAGTGCCCTGTCGTGCCCAACAGTTTTAGGTTTTCAGTGGTGAAAAAAAGTGTTATAGATCGGAAATGAATGTTAGAGCACGACGCGCACTATATATTTTTTTACTGATCACAGGTCAGGCACTCTCCAATACCATTGTGGTGAACACGGAGCTGGATCAGAACGATTCACCGGCGGGTGCTCAAGTGTCCTTGCGGGAGGCCATCAGGGATGCGGGGACGAATGCGGCTACCATTTGTTTTGCTCCGAGTATGGCTGGGAAGCGCATCGCTTTGGAATCATTGATCTCTGATGTTCAGGCGGGAGGAAAAATCACGATTGATGGCAGCACGACTAATGGTTCCCCGCCTATCATTGTGCCGGGAAGCGGAATGGCGGCAAATTCCCGGCTATTCCAATTTACGAAGCGCGATTTTCGGGTTGAGAATGTGGTCTTAGATGGTGAAGACAATCTCAGCACTGGGGTCTTGGGGCACAATTTTAGAATTGAGCTGCATGAGGTGGAGGTCAGGAATTTTACAAATGTGGCAGTCAGTATGAACTACGGCGGTGAGTTTCACATCTGGAGATGTTATTTCCATAATAACAACAAGGCCATAAGCGCTGGTCAACTTGGGAGTGGAGAGATTTTTGGTTCATTGTTTTGCTTTAACCGAGATTCTTCACTGAAGGCCGCTACGACTAGTAATACCAGTTTGCTGAGAATCCGTAACAGCACTTTTGCGGAAAACACGGGTATTTTTCCCACCATCGATATCTCCGGTGACGGGCCAGGGAACCAGCTTATTCATTGTAGTATCGTTGATAACAATTCACCCGGTTTAAAATGCCCGCAGGTAACGCAACTTATCGGAAATTTATTTGCCCGGAATGTCCCCCTCCTCAGTCAAACTGGCACTCCAGAAAGTATTGTGGTAAATGGAGTATCTGGTGCGACTTCTGCCGGCTACAACCTCAGCGATGAAGTATCTTCTGTCTTAAACCATGCAGAGGATCAAACGGGAGGAGTGGTGCGTGTTTCACGCTTAGGGGACTACGGCGGTAGTTTGATGTGCTGTTTTCCTCTGGCTGGCTCCCGTGCGATCGAAGGGGGCATTCCTAACAGAACCTTCCCGTTGCTGTCATCGGATGTGAGGGGCTTTGACCGAAAGAGTAGAACTGCGAGCAATGGCCTGAGCAACATCATCGACATCGGTGCCGTTGAAGTGAACCCTGAGGGGACGCTTGTGGTGACAAACAATTTTATCACCGGTGCTGGCAGCCTGCGCAACACCCTGCTGGCGGCTACGGGTGAAACGGCCCATATTGTCTTCACCTTGCCGATAGGCTCCCGCGTGATCAACGTGCCCAGCACCCATGTGATCGATAGCGAAAGAAACTACAATATCGATGCCTCGACTCTTGGTGTTACCTTGGTTTCGAATACTGCTAGCGAAGCACTTTTCCAATGCGGTGATGCCACGGGCGGAGAAACCTCCGTGTCGTTTCAGAAAATTAAATTCACTGGCTTTGATGCCGATGCATCGGGTGGTCCGAGAGGCTGTGTGATGGTGCGGTCAGACGCGAAGGTTTCTTTGCACGATTGCCAGTTCGAGGACAACACGTCTGCCGTTGCGGGCGTGGTCAACGTCCATGGAGGGAAGCTCTTTGCAAACGAATGCACCTTTTCTGGAAATAACCTGATCCGCACCGTTTCTGATGCCGCGCCAGGTGGGGCTGCTATCCGAAATCAAGGGGGAAACATCACCGTGTGGAACAGCACCTTCGTTGCCAATACAGCTAGCCAAACTAACATGTCAGGTGGAGCTGTTAGAATGGAGCCCGTTACGGGGGGCGTAGCGGTTTCGCGGTTCAAGCAATGCACATTCGTAAGAAATGATGCCCGCAACTTCGGATCAGTTCTCCACGCTGAAGACAGCAGCTATGGCTCGGTCCGCACCGCGCTGGTGTTTGATCGCTGCACCTTCTCTCATAACAATACCATCAAAGGCGCTATCTCTCTCCAAGGACGAATGAAAATGGAATGCAATGCGAACCTGTTCCACGCCAATACCAATGGCCATAGCCTGATTCAGGATCCAGCCACCCGAGATCTCCGAGCCAACACACCTAGCGGTGTTGTTATCGAGAGTAAATCAGCAAACTGGACGGACTCTCCGCAGGCGTTTGGTGGCTTGGTTGATTCAAACCATCTGAATATCCCCTTCAAGCTCGCCCCCCTAACATCTTGGGGTGGCAGGGTTCACACCGCGCCGTTGATTGAAGCAAGTGCGGGCACGATCATCAGCGAAACCGTCAGTTGGCTTTACCATCCACGCGACAGCCGGAGTACGTTCGGTTATGTGCAGGAAACCAACCCGGCCCGCAAGATGTACATGCGGGCGCAGCGCTACGGGATGAGGGCTCTGGAACTGCGCTATCCCGGCATCCAAAAGCAGCTGCAGTCCAAACCCGCCGAGGGAGCAGCCAACA
>JBMYYO010000205.1:0-4627 GCA_049609505.1 Akkermansiaceae bacterium
TTTTATCGCTCTGGAAAAACAGACCAGACATCACCCTCAGGTGTCTGGGACGTAAGGATATAGATTTGGCGCAGCCTGATGAGGTGCGGGATGTGTTAGAGGCTAGTGAGTTTGACATCCTCATTAATCCCGCCGCCGTTTCTGGGCTTGAGCAATGCTTAGATCACCCGGAGGAGGCATACGCCGTAAACGCTCTCAGCCCTGGAGTGATGGCTGCCGTTTGTGAGGAGAAAGGATGTAGGCTGGTTCACTTCAGCACGGACTACGTGTTCGGCGGGGAAACCTCTACCCGTCTGGATGAAGGAGCTGTGACCCATCCTGTAAACATCTACGGGCGCACTAAGGAGGCTGGTGAGCAAGCTATTCTAGCTGCCAGCCCCAGTGCGTTGATCTGCCGGGTTTCTTGGTTGTTTGGCCCTGGGCCAGCATCACATTTTGATAGCACCATTGAGCGTGCACGGCGTGGAGAACCCATGAAGTTTATCACGGATAAGTTTTCCGTCCCTACTTATACCCACGATATCGTAGCCTGGGTGGAGGCCCTCCTAACAAACAAAACCGCTGGCATCTATCACCTCTGCAATGCGGGTGAGCCTGAGAGTTGGCATAGCTACAGTAAGAGCATTTGTCAGATCGCGCAGGAACTTCAGCTGCTAGAACACCCTCCGCAGATTGACTCACTCCGGTTAGCGGACGCGCACTTTTTCCGCGATCCTCGCCCCCAACACACCGCCATGCTGCCACAACGCCTCATCAGTGAAGGTATTGTCACTCCTCGCCATTGGAAATCGGCTGCTGAGGATTATTTGAAAATCCGTTGACCCAAGCCGTTGCGGAGTACATGATCTCCGCGGTATGAAATACAAAACTCTTCTAGCCCTATTTCCTTTTCTCTTCGCAAGCTGCGATAATTTCAACAAACCCCTCGGTGATGGTGGCGGCTATAATCCGCTCGACCCTCCAGGCAGCCAGGGCATCGCAGTAGCTGATACTGACCCATACGGCAGTATGTTTACCCCAGGAACATTCCTGCAAACTGTGTCACCTAACACGGCATTCTTCGCCAAGTATCCTACGGGCAATGATCAGCCTGCTAAGACATTGGCCGATTTCACCGATGTTAAAGTCATCTCCTCCAAAGGCTCTTACGTCAAAGTGGAAATTGTTGATAGCGGCGAGGTTGGCTTTGTCCCCGGCGTCATGCTCGGTGAGAAACGTGCTCCTAACGAGGTTCCCGTAACTCCCGGTGCAGGTGAAGTTCCTGTGACACCAGGCATCGCTCCTGCTGAAGTGCCTGATGTTCCTCAAGTAGCTCCTGAGCCAGAGGTGCCATCTATCGAGCCACCACAAGTTGTTGATCCGAGCCAGCCCGCTGAGTAATCGAATTGACTTCAACCAATTTATTCCAGGCGGCTCTTCATGTAAGAGCCGTCTTTTTTCTTTTCTAACCACCCAAGATCAACCTATCCCAAGATGAAACCGACATCCTTTTCAGAACTAGGCAATCGCCTCTGCCTCGGCAGCGGAATCGAAGAACTCATGGAAGACCTCGGCGAGGCACTCACCAATGGGGGGCCAGATACCAAGATGCTTGGCGGCGGGCAGCCTGCACACATACCAGAAGTCAACGCGCTTTGGAGGCGCAGGCTTGAGGAAATCATGGCCACCACCGGAGATCTGGAAAAAATGCTCGCAAACTACGATCCGCCACGCGGAAACCCACGCTTCATCGAAGCCATTGCGCAGCTTTTCAAAGAAGAACTCGGCTGGGATATTTCACCTAAAAACATTGCCATCACCGCTGGAGGTCAAACGGCATTTTTCTTCCTCTTCAACGCCCTCGCCGGGGAGTTTTCCGATGGCACACGGAAAAAAATTCTCCTCCCACTCGTCCCCGAATACATCGGCTACGCAAACCAATCTGTAGGTGAGGATATCTTCCAAGCCATCCCCCCACGCATCGAAAAAATCGGCGAGCACGACTTCAAATACCGCGTTGATTTTGATAACCTTAAGGTTACAGATGACATCGCAGCGATCTGTGTTTCCCGCCCCACGAACCCAACCGGAAACGTCCTCACCGACAACGAAATCTCCCGTCTTTCCGCCTTAGCTGATGAGCATAACATCCCCCTCATCATTGATAACGCTTACGGCGCTCCGTTTCCCAACATCATCTTCACCGAGGCCACTCCCGTTTGGAATGACAACATCATCCTCACTCTCAGCCTCTCCAAGATTGGCCTTCCTGGCACCCGCACGGGTATCGTCATCGCACGGGAAGACATCGCGGCAGCCGTTGCATCAATGAGTGCCATCGTTGGCCTTGCCAATGGAAATGTTGGCCAGTCACTCATGGAGCCCCTTGTCCGCAGTGGCGAGATTCTCCGCCTGAGCAATGATACCGTGCGCCCATATTACGTGAAAAAATCCCGCCAAGCACGCCAGTGGGTGGATGATTCCTTTGACGGCACCCTCCCTTACCGCGTGCACCTCTCTGAGGGTGCGCTCTTCCTCTGGCTTTGGTTTGAGGACCTGCCTATTAGCTCAAAAGAACTTTACGAGCGTCTAAAAGCACGAAAGGTTCTGATCATTTCCGGGCATTACTTTTTCTTCGGTCTCGATGATGAAACCCCATGGCCACACCGCAATGAGTGCATCCGCATGACCTACACGATGGATGAAGCCACTGTCAAAGGAGGCATTGAAATCATTGCTGAGGAAGTCAAAAAAGCATACGCTGAAGGTTAGCACATTCTCAGATCAATGAGATAAACACAAAAACAACTCCCTGAGCCGCTATGAGGGTGATGAAACTACTCGTTGTCGCACTTACTTTCTGTTCAGCAGCCTTGGCATCCCAGGTTTTTGCGCAAGAAAACTCCACTACCAAGCCGGCCTCCTCGGCTTGGGGTGTGGAGCTGGCAGCGGCTCAGAAAACGGCCAAGAAACAGAACAAAGACATCATCATCTACTTTAGCGGCTCAGATTGGTGCGGCTGGAGCAAGAAGCTTGATCAAACTGTCCTGCTCCAGAAAAATTTCATCACAGAAGCACAGAAAAAATACGTACTGGTAAAGCTCAACTTTCCAAAGAAGGAGCTACCTTCGAAACCTGAAACCGCCAACGACAAGGCGCGCGCTTCCTATCGAATTTATCGTTTCCCAAGCTTGATCATTGCAGATGAAAAAGGCCGCGCCTTCGCCCGCATGCGCTATGAAGAAGGAACACCAAAAAGTTTCCTAACTCAACTGGAGCTCCTGCAAAAAAACAAAACCCAGCGCGATGCAGCCATCAAGGCAGCCGCTGAACTAACAGGCACAGAAAAGGCCCGCACACTAGAAAAGGCCCTCTCTAACGTTCCCCGCATGAACCTCTCTCACTACGATCCTGAGATCGAGATGATTGCCAAGGCGGACCCCGATGACGCCAGCGGGTTTGTCGGGCGGTATCGGGCACAAAAAACTCACATCGATCTGAGTAAACAGCTCCACGAAATATTCAAGCAACGCCGCTACAAGGACGCGTGTGCACAGGTGGATACCTATATCAGCGCACACCAGCCGAAAAACCAATCTCTTCAAGTCGCCCTACTCTACAAACTTCACGCCACTTTTATGAGTAAGGATTTTGATGCAGCGGAGAAATTGGCGGATCAAGTGATCGCCGTCAACGAGGACAGCCGCCCTTCACGCTACGCCCAAGTCATCAAAAGACGCATCAATCGTCAGCGAGAAGAAAGCAAAGCCGAGGAATAGTCTTTAACTTCTACGGCGGCGAAGAAGGAATCCACCACAGGCGATGCTCAAAAGCACCACCGCCGATGGCTCTGGCACAGCTTCTGTCTGCACCAAGAATGAGGTATCCCAATAGGCTGTGAGAGGGGTGGAATCAGTTAGAACACCCGGCCAAGGAAAGGTATTATTTCCTTCAGATGCTGGATCGATCGCCCAGCCAACTTGAGGGTCATTCACATAAGGCATATCACCTGTTGTTTCAAACGCATGAAGCCACACACCTACGCCATCGCCATCAAATTGAATACCCTTCCAATCTGCGCTTAACCCATAGCCCGCCCAGTTAGAAGCGTCATTAATATCAGATGCATCCAGAGTAAAACTATAGGTTTCTGTGCTGCCAAATGTGGCGCTTACATTACTGATTGCACTTCCGCTGTTCATCGAGTTCCCTAATGAACGTGCTCGAGTCGTGCCCCCATCATTCCATGTGGCAGCGAAGCTAGCATCACTCCAGCCTGAGTCGTAAGGCACAATGGAAATCACAGGCGACTTATCATTATATGCATCAATGTAAAAAATCGCATGCTCATTGCTACGCGGGTTTCCCGTTTCTCCGAACACAAACCAAAATGCGTCAACCTCTCCATTAGCCTCTGTGACACTGATAGAGAACTCGAACTGACTACTTGATGTATCATAGGAGATATCTACATAATCAAAGTACCCATAAGGCGTTGATGTCCCTTGATAGTTGGTAACATCATAACCAATCGTTGTGTTTGCCACACCGTTGATTGTTTCAAAAATATCCAAACTTGGCTGGTTGGAGCTATGAGGTGGTCTCGTTTTTGTAGCCAGTAAAAAGTGAGTTTTATTGATGCTTTGCT
>JBMYYO010000206.1:0-4595 GCA_049609505.1 Akkermansiaceae bacterium
ATCATGGCGCACATGGGCTGGCTGCTTGGTGTTTATCTTGAGTGCCACGGCATTGCTGGCGGTGCAAAACATCATGCTGCAAGGCTGGGCGGATGCAAATGGACTGGCCAAGGGCCCAGGTGGTTGGGTTGGTTTTGCTCTGGGGACGAGTTTGTTAGAAAAGTTCCTCGCCAAGCCAGGTGCCATTATTATTTTGATTTGTGTTTATCTGGTTAGTCTGATTCTTCTAACAGGTCTGCACCCCATCGAGTTCTGCCGTGTAGCATTCCAGCACTTCATTGCATGGAAGAATAACCGCCGCGAGCAGAAGGAGGCTGCTGAGGAGAAACTCTCTGCCCGTGAGCAACGCCGCATCGAGCGTGATAACAGACTCGCAGAGGCGCGTGATAACCGCAATGCCGAGCCTGAAGAAAAGCCAGCTCCCGCCAAGAAACGGACACGTAAGAAGAAAGCAGAGCCCGTTGCCGCTGATAAAGCCGAAGAAACACCAGAGGAACCACAGCAGGAGCTACCACTCAAGGAGGTGCCTACTCCACAGATTATCGATGCGTCCCAACGCCGGAAACACACCGCCGATGTCGGAGCCAAACCTTTTGAGAAAAAGAAACTCGATCATGCAGGGCTGAGCACTGAGGAGTATGAAAACTACGAGCTTCCCGGCTTCGATCTGCTCAACATTCCCGAGCACGAAGAAGAGCCTGAGCAGGAGGCAGATAAGTCCGAGCTCGTGGCCACTCAGAAAACGATCATCGATACCCTGAATGCCTTTGGCGTGGAAGTCACCGCTGGAAACATTACCCGTGGTCCCACCATTACCCGCTATGAAGTCTATCCGAGCCTTGGTTTGCGCGTCAGCCGCATCACGCAGTTAGAGGCAGACCTTGCCCGTGCTACTAAGGCGGAGAGTATCAACATTCTCGCCCCAGTGCCAGGATCAGATACCGTGGGCATCGAGATTGCAAACAACGAGAAAGTAGCAGTGCCTCTGCATGAGCTTCTCCAAGACCCAGCGTTTACGAGCGCAAAGAAAAAGATCCCTCTCGCACTTGGCAAAGACGTCTATGGCAATACCGTGATTGGTGATCTTGCAGCTATGCCTCACCTGTTAGTGGCGGGTGCTACTGGCTCTGGTAAGTCGGTTTGTATTAACTCTATCATCTCATCAATCCTCTTTAAGTTCAGCCCGAACGAGCTGCGCTTTATCATGGTCGATCCCAAAGTAGTGGAAATGCAAATGTATAACTCCCTACCACACCTCGCCGTGCCTGTGGTGACGGACCCTAACAAAGTCATCGCCGCCCTACGCTGGACGGTGAATGAAATGGAGCGCCGCTACAAAATGTTTGCTGAGTGTGGCGTGAGAAACTTTGATAGCTTCAACTCCCGCGAGCTTCCAGAGAAGGAAGAGCCCACCGAAGAGGAGCTTGCAGCACAAGAGGCTGAGGCGGAAGAGGAGAACTATGATCCTGAACACCTCGATTCCATTGCCCAAGCCCTCACCGATGGAGAGCTGGGCCCACCCGCTCTTGATGGCTCAGACGATGGTGATGAGGATGAAGAAATTCCAGACCGCATTCCGTACATCGTGGTTATTATTGATGAGCTGGCAGATCTCATGCAGACCGCTCCGGCGGACATGGAGATGAACATTGCCCGCATCGCACAGAAGGCCCGTGCCGCTGGCATCCACCTCATCGTTGCCACCCAGACCCCGCGTGCTGATGTGGTGACGGGTATCATCAAGGCAAACATCCCAAGCCGCATTGCCTTCCAAGTTTCTTCCAAGCTAGATAGCCGAGTGATTCTTGATGTCTCTGGCGCGGATAAACTCGTGGGCAAAGGTGACATGCTCTATCTGCCGCCAGGCTCCGCCAAACTGGAGCGCGCCCAAGGTGCCTTCATCTCGGATGAGGAAGTGGAAGATCTTGTGAAGTTCTGCTCGAACCAAGTGGAACAAGTCTTTGAGAAAACGGTGCAAGAAAGCATTGAAAGTGGAGGCTCAGACGATGGAGAGGAAGAGGTTTCCGATGCGGATGAAGAGATCGTGCAAAAGTGCATGGAGGTCATCCGCCAAGAGAAAAAAGCATCCACCTCACTGCTCCAGCGCAGGCTCCGCCTAGGCTATACCCGCGCCGCCCGCATGATGGACATCCTCGAGCAACGGGGCATCATCGGCCCTGGAGAGGGTGCCAAACCACGCGAGATTCTCATCAACGTAGGCCAAGACGAAGCTTAGCCGCCGAGGGGGGATTTGTTCGCCTAGCCCTCAGAAAATTTCTCTACTCATCTGACGGAAATCAGGTTCTTAGAGGCTCCCTATCGCTATTCTTCAAAACCTTCGTCGGCGGGGTTGTTAGGGAGATCCGCGGCGGTGGTTGCTAGCTCATCGCAGCGTTCGTTCTCTGGATGACCGGCGTGGCCTTTGACCCACTTCCATGTGACATCATGCTTTGCTGTGGCGGCATCTAACCGCTTCCAGAGATCGGTGTTTTTAAGGTGTTCTTTTTTCTTCCCGCGCTTCCAGCCGTTTTTTTTCCAGCCCATTAGCCATCCTTTGTCCATGGCATCGACAAGGTACTTGGAGTCAGAGAAAACTGTCACCGCACACGGCTCACTGAGAGCTTCTATACCCGCGAGAGCCGCCATGATTTCCATGCGGTTATTAGTTGTTTTGGCAAAGCCCGCGCTGAGTTCTTTTTTCCGACCTTGATAGACTAAGAGTGTGCCATAGCCGCCTGGGCCTGGGTTCCCTCGCGACGATCCATCTGTATAAATAACAACCTGCTTCACCGCGCCAAGCTATGCGGAACTCTAGGAAACGGGCAAGGTTGTTTTTGAGTTGGCAGGATACTTGTGGGGATTACAGTTCCGCTATGCGCAGTATAATTCTTTTTCTTGTTCTATCGGCTCCCCTCATTGCTGATCAGCGCGATCAACCCGTCGAGCGCATTAAGGATGGAGAGGTTGTTTACTTGGCGCAGAAGACAAAGAACAGCACTCTAGTTCTGGACGCCAATTCAGTTTACTTCAGTGGTGCGCTCACGGCGGCCGGGAAAGGAGAGGGAACGTTGCCCTCGCCCGAGCTCAATCAAAACAAAAACTTCACCCACGTTACAGGTTGGGACAGCTCCGAGGATGAGATGCGCTGGCATCTTTGGCTCTCTAACAAAGGGAAGGTTTCTCTACAAACATGGCTGGAAGCGGCACAGGGTAGTTCCAAAGCCGAGATGGTTTTTGAACTCAGCAAGGGGCGGGATTCGAAAGCCATTACACAAACAATAACGCCAAGCGATGCAAAGTCCGCACAGCCGTGGAAGGTTGGGTTTAACATTCAGTCGCCCGGGAAATACACCCTCACCCTCAAGGGGAAGTCTGGTGGGGCGGGGGAGATAGGTAAGCTACACCGCATCCAGCTTACAGGTGAGGCGGTGACGGATGCTGCCTTGCTGCGCTCCCGCTGGCGGCCTGGTGCCGTGCATGCTGGGAGCTTCAGCAGCTCCGCCAGCAAGGAGTCTCCAGACCTCATCGTGATGGAGGTCAGACCACGGATCACCACCCACAGCGCGTATGCTCCAGTGACCACTCCGTTTGGCTACTACGGGTCCAGTTTCCTCCCCGGCGGAAAAATCAGAGGGTTGAACTTTTCAATGTGGTCGTTTGGTCGTGGCAAGGAGTCCCCTCCGTTAGATAAGCTATCACGCCTCCTCGCCGTGGGCTCTCCTAAGGCAAAATTCGGTGGGTTTTCTCACGAGGGAACGGGTGTGAAGGTGCGCGGTTGGGACCCATGGGCAGGGGGAGAACGCAAAACTCAGCGGCTGGCATTACGCCGCGAGGTGCAAGGCAGGCTGACCACTTATTACGGCTATTTCTATGATGATGCTGCCAACGAGTGGAAACTCTACGCGGTGGGGCGCCAGCCAAGTAAAGGGAAACGGGAAAGAGGACTCAGCGTGGGTGCATTTGTGGAGGTGCCTGGTGCTGCGCAGAGGCAACGCACTGGAGATATTTCACGCGAAGTGCATTACCGGGGCTGGGCGCAAACCAAGGGCGGTTCTTGGAGAGTGCTCGATACCATGGCTGGCCCGATGCGGACTAAAGGAATCCACAACAAACAATGGGCCATCACCGCAGACGGGTGGTTCTCAATGTCCATGGGTGGTATGGAGCATTATTCCTACCCGCGCCAGGGACAAGCAGCAGCAGCACTCAAGCTGCCTAACAATGACAGTAAGCTGCCAGCATTTTTGAGCGATGCAGCTACCAGCGTGCTCTACCAACTGCCAGCCAGCGTGCACTCCATAAAGCTCACCGCCGATGGTAAACTGAGCTTTCAAATCAATGCCAAAAGCCCAGGTGATCTGACCATTTACTACGGCAACGAAGACGGACTTGTGTTTCCTGCAAAGTGGAAACACAAACGCATTATGAAGGGAGTGAAACCGGGCAAACACCAAGTTCAGTTAGACGGAGCGGCTCACTGCAGGCTCTTCTTTGCAAACAAGGATGCACAAGTCTGGGCATTTGAAACAACAAACGCGGAGGAAAGGTAACGGGGTAGCTAGTAGGCACGCAACACAGGGGGACCAAGCTAGCGG
>JBMYYO010000207.1:0-4588 GCA_049609505.1 Akkermansiaceae bacterium
GTAGTATCTCCTCCGTTAAACCCTATACCAAAAACACCTGCATCGTTACTGATAATAAATTAGGCTCCATGGGAGACCCCATAAGCTACATCCACAAAGGGCAAGAGGTTAAATTTTGCTGCAAACCTTGCGTTAAAAAATTCAAAGCCAACCCAGAAAAATATCTTTCCAAACTATAAAGCCAACGATCCCATGAAATTGCTAACTATCATCTTTTGTGCTCCTCTCGCTCTAAGCGGATGCCAATCCCTCGAACCCGGCACCCAAGCCTCCCTGCAGAGCCCGCCCACATCAGCGACCAATAAGAGCAAAGGCAGGGGTAATGCAAACGCGCCGATAACCAAAGCCACGCCTAAACCTTACCCATTAAAAGTTTGCCTCGTCACCGACGAAGGCCTCGATGACTGGGATGAGCAAACAAACATTATTTACCAAGGACACGAAATCAAATTCTGCTGTAAGATGTGCGTTAAAAAATTCTACAAATCCCCTCAAAAATATATGTCCAAATTAAAGTAACCAACTCACTTTATCATTTAAAACAATGAAACTAACAACACTACTACTAACCGCCATCTCCGCCGTTGCATTCACCTCTTGTGGAGAGAAAAAAACCACCACCACCGATTCGCCTGCCACTAACGATGGCACACTCAGCTCGGTTGTCTTGAAAGCAGCGCCAGCCGATGCCAAGCCGATATTTGAAATCCGCAAATCTGCCAAAGTGGGCGATGAGGTGGTGATCAGCGGCAAGGTTATTGGCAGCAAGGATCCTTTTGTTGAGGGCCGGGCTATTATGACGATTGGCGATCCTAACAAAATCACCTCCTGCGATATGAGTGGGGATGACCATTGCCCAACCCCATGGGATGTCTGCTGTGATGATCCTGATGTTATCAAGGCATCTATCCTCACCGTGCAGGTGGTGGATAAAGATGGTAAACTTCTCAAGGAAGGCCTCAAAGGACTAGGAGGCTTAAAAGAGCTGAGCCATCTTGTTATCAAAGGCACCGTGGCCGAAGGCTCAAATACCAATAACATGCTGATCAACGCAACCGGGATTTTTGTAAAACCTCAAGCAAACTAACATCATGTTAAAACTCTCCATCAGCTCATGCCTCATCGCATTTTTGATCACAGCGTGTTCCGTTTCCACTATGCCCAAGGGGATGGTGGATCGTAAGGCGTGGAAACAGACTCCAGCTTGGGCGCAAGCTAGACTTCAGCAGAGCTGGTGGAAGCAGTATGGTGATGCCTCATTGAACCAAGACATTGCCACCGCCTTTTCTAACAATCCAGATTTAGCCGTCATCGCAGCACGCCTTGAGCGGGCTGATGCTTCAGTGAAATCTGCCCGTGCGGCATCCCTACCAAGCTTAAATCTCGGTATTGGCCACCGCGATGGGCGCAAACAAAATGTGGACTTCGGCCCCTACAACCTCGCGCCTTGGCAGGGTGAAGCTCAGCTTTCATGGGAGATCGATCTCAGCGGAAGGTTGCGGGCCGCCACTCGGTCCGCGCGCTATGCCCGGGAGGCAGCATTCTGGGATGTGCATGCGGCGAGGCTCCAGCTAGCTAGCCGCATCGCCACCGCGCGATTTAACCTTTACCGTTTTAATGCGGAGATGAATTTCCTGCGGGACTCCACAGCGGCGAGTCTAAAGACGGTGGATACCCTCAAGCAGCAGGCTGGTGCTGGTATCATTGCGCACACCCAAGTCAACAAACAGCGGGCAGAGCATGAGAAGTTCAGGCGCCAACTCATCGATGTCACACGCATGCGTGATCTCACTGTCGTCCAACTGCGCACTCTGACAGGTGGTGCTCGTATTTCTAACCGATCTCAGAGCAAGCTTCCGGCAGCAGGTGCAAAATCCAGCTACTCCATCGAGGAATTACTCGCTGCGAACCCGAGAGTTCTCGCCGCTGAGGCCCGAGTGCGGGCTGCATTTCAGCTAGAAAAATCCGCCAAACTCAACCTGCTACCATCGTTCCGGCTCAGTGCTTCAGCATTAGGTTCTGGGCAATCATTAACTGGGAAATACCGCACCTGGCAGCACCAGGTTGGCCCATCGTTAGACATTCCTATTTACGATCCCAAGAGGCTAGCGCAGCTATCCAGCCGACGCGCCGAAAGCAAGATGGCAGCGGCGCAATACACCTCCGCCGTGCTCACGGTGTTAGAGGAGGTGGACAGCGCACACATCAACCTACAAAGCCGCCGGCATCAGCTGGCGGCGGCGCAAAGCGAAGTGGCATCACTTGAGATCGCCCGCCGTGATGCACGCGCACAATTCGATGCCGGATTAACTTCACAAATCGAATTACTAGACACCGAGCGCCGCTGGCTAGATGCCAAACGTGCACAAGCCACACTTAAGCAAGCACTTCTCCAAAGCCACATTCGATTAATGAAGGCGCGGGGAGGATCATAATCGCACCGCGTGTTTGCCGCGTGGATTTTGGTGCTTTCAATGTTTTGAAATTTGACCATGGTGTTAGAATCTAATTTTCTAACTCATTTCTTTGTTTCAAGCCCTCCAGCGCAAGTGCGTGTGTTTTCCGCTGTGGCCTCTATTACTAGGGGTGATGCTGGGTGTGTGGATGACAGATGTTTTAGGTGGCGACTTTACTTATTTGCTGTGGGTATGCCTGCCGATCATTGCTGGCCTTATTCTTGGTGGTGCTTGGCGGTTGTTCGGGCTGGGGTTCCTTGCCGCGTTCTTGCTGCACGGATGGAGAGTTTCCCAGCAAAGTGATCGGTTAGAAATGACTCGCTCTGGGTATGCGCGTGTCCATGCGGTGGTGGTAGATACGGGGAAGGCTGAGCGCGGGCCGTTTATCATCGAAGTGCGGGAGGTGGAGAATCGAGCGGAAAACATACGCGGCACAAGAGTGAAGTTAGAGATGCTTCAGGATCGCTTTCACGAGCTGGCGTACGGTGATGTGATCGAGGTTATGGGTGAGTTCCGCACGATTGGCAAAGCGAGAAACCCGCATGGTTTTGATGAGCGTGCTTGGATGCACCGGCAAGGGGTGGATGTGCAGCTAGTGACTGAGCGAGATGTCATTTTGCGGGGCGTGAGTGATTGGCATAAGCCGCTACGCTGGCTTGCACAATGGAGGGTGAAGCTGCGCGCACAGATGACGGCAGGCCTTGTTAGAGACTCGCGTGAGGCTAAGTTGATCCGCGCTGTGGTGCTTGGTGAAAAGCCACCGCGCAGATCGAGCATGGTGGAAAGTTTCCGCAACAGCGGCACCCTACACGTCTTTGCGGTGAGCGGACTTCATGTGGGCATGGTGGGTGCTATTTTAGCGTTTCTGTTATGGTTTCTGCGCGCGCCTAGGTGGATGTTTGCCAGCGGAGTGTTGTTAGGGATGAGTTTGTATGCGGGCATTACCGGGCTGAACCCACCAGCGGTGAGGGCGGTGCTCATGGCGGGGGTGTTTCTAACAGGATATGTGTTCCGCAGGAAAGCAGTGCTGATCAATTGCTTGGCGGCGAGCGCGGTGCTGGTGCTTCTGTGGGATGGTCATCAGTTATTTACTGCGGGGTTCCAGCTTTCTTATGGTGTCTTGTTTGCGATTGCGGTGATGGCAGGAATGTGGTCCGTGGCGTATGGGCCGATGGCGAAGGTAGATGCGTTTATGCCAGAGGTGCTGTTGAGCGAGAGGCAGCAACGGGTGCTTGGGTGGAGGAAGTGGCTGAGGGGATCATTAGCAGTTTCTACGGCGGCGTGGATGGGATCATCTCCGCTGATGTGGATTCACTTTGGCATTATCACTCCGATCGGTATCGTGGCGGGGATTCCGCTGATGGTGATGGTGTTTTTCATCTTAGCCTTGGCGATGTTAGGCGTGGTGGCTGGGAGTTTATGGCAGCCCGCTGGAGAGGTGGTGAATCGCGCTAACGGATTACTCGCACGGGGGGCGGAGTGGACGGCTGAGAGCTTTGCGGATGTGCCGTGTGGGCATTGGCATCGTCAAACGACGCGCCCTGAAGGCGGGCGGGTGGTGGTTTTCGACCTGCCATTTGGTGGTGGTGCTAGCTTGATCGATACAGGAGGTGGAGTGCTGTTAGATTGTGGTCGGGCAGATCTATTCTACCACTCTGTGCTGCCATCGCTCAATGGGATGAAGGTTTCTCCCGATTCACTGATCTTGAGCCATGCTGATACGCTTCATACGGGTGGGATGGTGGAGTGCTTGGATGTTTTCGAGCCCAAGCAAGCGATGATCCCGGGGGTGAAATCATTGAGTCCCAGCTACCGGAAGTTTCTTGGTGAGGCAGGTGGCGGCAGGACCAAACTGATCACGCCGCGCAGTGGGGAGAGGTTTCGCATTGAGGACGGTGTGTGGATCGAGGTACTGCATGCACCGGTGGAGCTGGACGGGCGCGGACCGGCAGATGATAGCGGGCTGGTGCTGAGGCTGCATTGGCACGGGTGGCGGATTTTGTTTACTGGCGATGCGGGCTACAGGACCGAGCAACGAATGGTCGATAGCGGGCGGGATATCGCTGCGGATGTCATCGTGATGGGGAGAAACAGGGCGGACTTCACGGGCAGCACAGCGTTTTATGATGAAG
>JBMYYO010000208.1:0-4563 GCA_049609505.1 Akkermansiaceae bacterium
TGAATCCTAAAGCCCTCCTCCCCCTAACAAACCTAACCACAATTGCTGATGAATTAATGATCGATGCCGAAAGTTTCTCCGAGCGCGGCGGCTGGGTCATCGATCAACAATCAATGGATCAAATGGGCTCTCCCTATTTCATGGCTCACGGATTAGGAGAAAAAGTCAAGGATGCCCACACACAAATCAAGATCACCAAAGGAGGGAAACATCGCGTCTGGGTGCGCACGCGCGACTGGGTAGGCAAATGGAAAAAACCTGGATTCGAGGGCCCAATGAAAGCCACTGGATCACCAGGAGTTTTTCACATCAAGTTCAACAACCAGCCCCTCAAAACAACCTTCGGCAAAGAAGGCGCCGAGTGGCACTGGCAGGACGGAGGCACAATCGATCTTAAAACCGGAGAACACCACCTCACCCTCCATGATCTAACAGGATTCAACGGTCGATGCGATGTCATCCTCCTAACAGACCAACTCAACTTCACCCCCGGCGATTCGCTCAAGGAGATCCAAACCCTGCGAGATCGACTCCTCCCCCATCAGAAAAACGTAAACGAAAAAGGCCACTACGATGTCATCGTCGTCGGTGGAGGCATGGCGGGCATTTGCACCGCGATCACCTCCGCCCGCTACGGCTGCAAGGTGGTATTAATCCAGGACCGACCCGTCTTAGGCGGCAACAATAGCTCAGAGGTTAGAGTCGGGCTATCTGGCCTCATCCGTCAAAAACCCTACACCGAGCTAGGGAATTTAGTCGATCAACTGGGCCCCATCGGACACTGGACGCTCTGGGATGCCAACAAACGCCCCAGTTTGGAACGCAGCAAACAAGTCAAAGAAATCATCCGCAAGCACCCAGAGAAAAAAACACACAACGCCGGCCCAGCTTCTAACTACGATGACAACAAAAAACTCAAGTTCGTACAAGCGGAGAAAAACATCACCCTCTTCCTCAGCACACGTGCCAACGCAGTGGAAATGAAGGACGGGAAAATCGCCGCAGTGCTCGGGCAAAACATCCAAACCGGAGAAAAAATCCGAGTCACAGGCGCGATCGTAGTCGATTGCACAGGCGACGGCAACATCGCCGCTCTCGCCAAGGCAGACTTCAGAATTGGCCGCGAGTCAAAAGCGCAAACCCAAGAAGACCTCGCGCCATCGGTGGAAGATAACTTAGTAATGGGAACCTCCGTCCAATGGAATACCAAGCTCGAAAAACAGCCATCCAGTTTCCCCAAAACCCCCTGGGCCATCGGCTTCACCACCACCAATTGCGTCAAAGCCACCCACGGCGATTGGAATTGGGAAACAGGATCCAGACTGAACCACGCAACCCAAATGGAAGAAATCCGCGACTACGCCCTGCGCGTCGTTTATGGAAACTGGAGCGTGATTAAAAACAACCCACACCCGAACTGGCAGAAGCGATTTGGCAGACGCAAGCTCAGCTGGGTGGCCTACATCGGCGGTAAACGTGAATCGCGCCGCATCATGGGCGACGTCATTCTCAAGCAACAAGACATCGTCAACGCCAAACCATTCCCCGACGCCTCCGTCACCACCACCTGGACGATTGATCTACATTACCCAGCAAAACCCACCTGCGCCTGTGATGCATTCCAATCCAAAGCCGAGCAACTCAAAATCAAACCCTACCCCATCCCCTACCGTTGTTCTTACTCACGCAATGTGCCCAACCTGATGATGGCGGGCAGAAACATCAGCGTCACCCACGTAGCCCTCGGCACCGTCCGCGTCATGCGCACCACTGGCATGATGGGAGAAGTCGTCGGCATGGCTAACAGCATCATAAAAAAACACCAGTGCCTCCCCAAAGACGTTTACACCAACCACCTCCCCGAACTCAAAAAACTCATGACCCAAGGCGTCCCCAGCGCACCGAGGTTGAAGTAGGAGTCCCCACGTAAACCCCTCCCTACACCAGAAAAATCGCCCTTAACCTTGCTAAGAATGACCAAGCTCATAGTAATAATAATATTAATGACCATAGTGCCTGGGTGCAGAGAGGCCGATAATGGCGAATCACCACAGAAGCCAGACCTGTTGAAATTTCTGGAGGGCAAAGACGAAGTAACGTTTATTGATTCTTCGCCAGGAGGAGTAATGAGCATAGAAGAAGGCAAATTTGCTGTGTATTGCGAATTACGTTTCCAGAAAAACCATAGAGTCTATTTTAGAAGCGGTGCATATAGCTTCTGTAGATTTGAAGGTTCTTTCCAGGTGGTTGACGGCGATATTATCATTTCATTTGACCGCTCTGATGGCGTTTTTACTTCTGACGGCATTGATCCCATCAAGGGAGAATCTAAGCCTATTAAGTTTCCTCCTCTGAATTTAATTCACACTCCAGATGGCATTCAATTGATTCGCAAAGATCGAGAGAGACACCTAAAAGAGCACTGGAACGTTTATGACGGTGTGAAAATCTTCCCCTTAGTTCTTACCTCACAAGCATCCGCAACAAAACATGTAGAACCAAACCCTAAACGTTGAAAAAAATGAACATCGGCCTTTGGAACATTGATCACCCGGAGACCGAATCCGGCCGCAAACGGGAGCAGCAGCGGTTTGATAGTATCATCTCCTACCTGGAGCAAGCAGACTGCGATACCTATATCATCACAGAGGCAAATGCGGCCATGAACCTCGATGGATATTCTTGTGAATTAAGTAATGAAAGCCCATTCAAGTCTTCGCGGCGCTACTATGGTGCGCCGAACGTTTATCACCAAGTCGCAATCTATTCTCGGCTTCCTCTCACTCGCTACGAAGCAGCAGAGCCGATAAATAGTTTGCAGGTTATACTCGGCACGCTTGATCAACCACTTTTAATCTATGGTAACGTGGTAACAATCAAAGATCAGTGGAGCAAGACGAGCGATTTGACTTACGCTGACAGGTTGAATCAGCAGATTGAGGCAATTCGGAGTTTGAGTCACAAGCACACCCTAGTGGCAGGCGACTTCAACCTGCGGCTTGGTTGGCCACAGAAGTTTGGCGCACACAAGCGGATCAAGGAGGAAATCGCATCAGAGGGCTGGATTTGGCCCACCGAGCAAAGGGATGACACAGTCCAACATATCCTCCACACAGATGACCTGAACGTCAGTATCAGTTTTGATTTCTCAGTGAAGTATTCCAAAACTCGATCATTGGGGTTATCAGATCATCCCTTCGTCGAGATTTCAGCTTCGCCAATCAATGCTTAACAAGCCTAACGTTTCCCTTTACTCGTTCCTTGAAAAAATTCTCCTACCCAGTCCACAGGAGGGTTGATAAAGTTGGTAGTCAATTACCAGTCGATCTAATGAAACTCACCCACACCATTTTACTCCTAACATTTGGTTTGCTTCCCACACACCCCATTCATGCGGAGGCATCTAACAAACCGAACTTCGTTATCATCTTCACGGATGACCAAGGCTATCAGGATCTTGGGTGTTATGGCTCTCCGGATATTGCCACTCCTCATCTCGACCGCATGGCGAAGGAGGGTATGAGGTTCACCAGTTTCTATGCACAAACGATCTGCGGGCCATCGCGGACAGCCTTGATGACGGGCTCCTACCCCCTCCGTGTTGCCCAAGATAAAAACCGCTGCGAGATCCACCCGGTCGTGCACTCAAAAGAAGTGACCATTGCTGAGACACTCAAGACGCGCGGTTACAAATCTGCGGCTTTTGGCAAATGGGATCTCGCCACCCACTCACAAAACAGGTGGATTACCAAACTCCTGCCACGCGGCCAAGGGTTCGACTACTTCTTCGGCACACCCTCCAGCAATGATAGCGTAGTTCACCTGCTCCGCAATGATGAGGTCATCGAGAGAAAAGCCAAGATGTCCACCCTAACAAGACGCTACACTGACGAGGCGATCCAATTCATTGAGAAAAACAAAAGCGGCCCGTTCTTCGTTTACCTGGCGCACAGCATGCCGCACACCCGACTCGCTGCCTCCAAGGAATTCAAAGGCAAATCCAAGGGCGGCCTCTACGGCGATGTCATTGAGGAGATCGACCACCACACGGGGCGCATTCTTAATAAAATCAAAGAACTTGGCCTCGATGACAACACCTACGTCATCTTCACCAGCGATAATGGTCCGTGGCTTCTGCGCAAGGAGCACGGTGGGCATGCCGCTCCACTACGCTCAGGCAAGACCAGTTGTTGGGAAGGCGGATTACGCGTTCCGTGCATCGTGCGTGCTCCGGGCCGAGTGCCTGCGGGCGTTTCTAACGCTCTCGTCACGGCTACGATCGACCTCATGCCGACGCTGGCAGCCATCGCAGGTGCAGAGCTACCAAATGATAGGACACTTGACGGCATCGATCTCTCTAACATCTGGCACGGTGTGCAGAAGAAAATTGATCGACCCTACTTTTACTATCAGCACTTCTATTTACGTGCTGTGCGTAAGGGAGACTGGAAACTCATGCTCAAGCACGAGGAGGGAGCCAATAGCTTCACAACGAGATGGGAAAAACACATCGCCCCACAGGATGCCAAACCGCTTGCCAACCACCAACTCTACAACCTGAAA
>JBMYYO010000209.1:0-4535 GCA_049609505.1 Akkermansiaceae bacterium
TTTCAAGAATTTTCTGCGCTTCTTCATACGTAAAACGCTTTGCAGAGTGAATAACAGCGCGGGTGAATTTGGCGGACTTGACCTTGCCCTCAGGTGAGATCTTCATCAAGCAGCACTGAGTGAGGCGATCCACTTCTGGCATCAGCGAGCATAAGTGGTTAGATAGCTCACGGGGGATCATCGGTAGCACGCGGTCTGCCATGTAGGTGGAGTTTCCACGGGAGCGGGCTTCTTTATCAAGTGGGGTGCCAGGTTTGACGTAGTGGGAGACATCGGCAATGTGCACGCCTAGCTGCCAGTCACCATTTTTGAGCTTTCGCACGCTGATGGCATCGTCAAAGTCCTTGGCATCGTGTGGGTCAATGGTGACGACCATTAACTGCCGCCAATCATCACGGCCTTCGAGGTCCTTCTCCGTGACGCGGTCTCCAAACTTCTTGGCTTGCTCTAACACATTGTCGGGAAACTCATCGCGTAGGCCGTGTTTGTGCACGATGGATAACATATCGATCCCAGGCGTATCTGGCCAGCCGAGCACCTCCACGATGCGGCCAAGTGGCCGGGAGTTCGGGTTATCCCAACGGGTGAGTTCCACGGCGACGACTTGGCCGGGCTTGGGGCCGTCCTTTTTGTCGCGTGGCAGGGAGTCTCGCTCAATGTTGATGTCTGGCACTTTGAGATCATTTGGCTGCACATGGGCGAACTTGCTGTGCTGGAAGAATGTGCCAATGATACGCGCCGTGCCACGCTGGATGATTTTCTCTACATAGCCGGCGGCCTCGTCCTGCGGTTTGGGTTGTCCTGAATTTTTGTGTTTGCGGTTTTTGGTGAAATCCGGTGGGCCGATGCGATCAATGCGCACAGCCACGGTATCTCCATTCATCGCGGTGGATGTTTTGTTTGATGATACAAAAACGCGAGAGAATTTCTGCAGATCCATACCGGCTTCCTGATTGGCGGCATCTGAGGCATCCGGGTAGAACCATGCATGGCCGGATGCTTGGAACCGGAGCGTTCCGATGAGTAGCGCACGGTTGCCGGTTTTTCCTCTGGCTCGGCTCGCATTTTTTCGGTCGCCAGACTGGTTGTTTCCAGATTGGGAGCGCAGTGAGAATCTGCCTTTTTTCCCGCGAACGAGGTCTCCTTTTTTCTCCAAACGTAGCAGCTCAGCACGCAAAGCTGCCCGCTCACTGGGGTGGATACCTAAGGCGCGAGCGAACTCAGACTTGTTGAGCGGCTGGTAATCGGAGGATTTAAGAATGTCACGGACGCGGTCGCGTATTTTCTTCATGGCTTGATACTGCGTGGTATTTGGCGGATGAACATGATTATTTCTCGATGTGGCGGAAATTTTTCATTTGCGGAGGGGTGGGGGAGATGTTATTCATGTATGCGCAATGTAATTCCATTGGGTGTGTTTTTCTCACCAGCGGCATTGCTTTGCAAACTCCGTGGTTGCGTTGGTGTGATAAATCTGCCTGACTCGCGGTGTCATTAATTAATCCTACCATCCCCCCTTCAACATAACAGCCATTAATAACTGTGCTCGGCACAACATACCCAACCATAAACCAACACAATAGAACCATGAAACTTACCCAAAAAAATAAAAAGGGCTTCACCCTTGTCGAGCTTCTCGTAGTGATCGCGATCATTGCGGTACTTGCGGGGCTTGCGGCACCAGCCATTATGAATGCGCTCAAGCGCGCCAAAGTTGTTAAGGTCAGCGCCATTTGCGTTTCCGTAGAAACAGCGATCAATAACTTCGAGAGCGAATATGATTACCTCCCTTATGGCAGTGGCACCATCCCAACATCAGATGATTCTGTCAGAACTGATGACGATGTGATCGCCGTGCTCTGCGGAGTGGAAGATCAAATCAACTTTAAGGAGATCAAGTTCTTCGAGCTGGCTGCTGCCAAGGGCGATACTGCTGCAACTTATAGCGATGGCCTTGTGCTAGACAAGGGCGCAGGAACAGCCGCTCTCTATGATCCATGGGGTGAGCTCTATTACCTCGTCATTGATTACGATCAAGACGGCGAGATTGACCATCCGTTTGATGCTGGAGCAGATCCTATCAATGGCAAAAAGGCACTCATTCACAGCACAGGTGCTGAGAAGCAAATCAACGCAGAAACTAGCACAAAGGACATCCCCCGGAGCTGGTAACTGAGAGGTTTTCGAACAATCTAACAAATAAACTCTTAATCCACCGGTTGAAACCTCAGCCGGTGGATTTTTTTGCCCTCGCTTTCCCAGAGCCGCTGGAAGTCTGTCTTGGGGTAGAAAAAAGCATCCTCCGCCCAATCAAGCTGGCGGAACTTTTGGAAAGTTTCCATTTCTTCACACACCCACTCAAAGTACTCTGGGTGGTCAGTTTTGAAGAGAAACTCACCGTCCTTGCTGAGGAGTTGGTGGAGGTTGGTAAGGAAGGGCTGCTGGACGAGTCGGCGTTTGTGGTGCCGTGCCTTTGGCCATGGATCAGGGCAGAGGAGATGGAGGCGAGAGATGCTGTGGTTTTCTAACAAATACTCGACGGTGTAGTTGCTCTCCAGTCTCAACACCTTTGCGTTGGTTAATCCAAGATCGGTAATTTGTTTGCACACGCCGCGCACTCTGCCCAGTAAGCGTTCTACGCCGAGAAAGTTTCTCTCTGGGTATTTTTTGGCCATTTCAATGAGAAACGTGCCGTCGCCACAGCCGAGATCGATCTCCACAGGATGAGAGTTTCCAAAGATCTCCGATGGGTGAATGCGCTTGAAGTAGTCACCGGGCATAAACTCACCAGCGGATGGTTTGCGGGAGCAGCTAGCGGAGGAAGATGATTCAGAAGAGGTGGGCATGGAGAAAGTTTGAAGTTTCGGGTTTCAACTTACAAGCGTTCAGTGCATGGAACGGGTGTGAATGTAGCAGGAATAGAAGCATGCTTTCGGAATAATTTCATCTCAAAGGGAGAGCTAGGTGCCTCCGTGAGTATTTGGAAACACGGTGAGGAAGTGGTTTCTCTCCACGATGGCTGGCGGGATAGGGGGCAGGAATGTGCATGGACACAAGATACATTAGTGCCGTTTTACTCGATGACAAAAGGCCTCGCATCAGCGACCTTGCTGCTAGTTCTCGAGGAGGCGGGATACTCGCCTGCCACGCCGGTTCGCGAGCTTTGGGAGAAGTTTCCTGCCGAGGGAAATATCGGGCAACTACTCTCTCATCAGCTGGGGTTTGCAGCCCTAGATAAACGGGCAGACGTCTGGAATTATGAAGAGGTGATTGATGCGATTGAGCAGCAGTCGCCAAACTGGCCAATGGCAAGTGGACATGGCTACCATCCACGCACGTTTGGGTTTTTGTTAGAAAAACTCGTTAGATGCCTCACAGGGAAACCTCTTGGCTCGGTCTGGCGTGAGCGCATTGCAGACCCGATGAAGCTGGATGCATGGATTGGGCTTCCCGAGCAAGAATTCCACCGCGTGGCAACCCTCTACCCGGGTAAACAGGATAAAAGCGACCTGCAATCGGGCTTTTATAAAGAGCTACACACGCCAGAGTCCTTAGTGAAGCGCGCGTTTTCCTCTCCGGCCGGGCTTCATTCTATACGTGAGATGAATGAACCACGGGCATGGCAAGCGGGGCTTCCTGCGATGGGTGGCGTGGGCACGGCGCGGGCGGTGGCGCAGTTTTATCAAATAGCCTGCGGTGCGATCCCGTTCTTTTCCGAGCACGTGAGAGCGTGGATGCAGACGGCTCTGGTTTCCGGTCAGGATAAAATCCTGTGTGCTCCCACGGCATTTTCCTGTGGGTTTCAGTTAGATCCACTCGATGCCTCTGGCAGAAAAATCCGCCATCACTACGGCCACTCACGGCGGGCATTTGGGCACCCCGGCGCTGGCGGAAGCCATGCATTCTGTGATCCCGACGAGGGAATTTCATTCGCCTACACAATGAACCAAATGGAACTCAGCCCATTTCCAGGACCAAAGAGTCTAGACATGATCCGTGCTCTCTACCGTTCATAGTTTGCATTCAAAAACATTAGCCGATTTCTTCCGTTGTAGAGCCAGGGGGAAAGGGCGCGCACGCCTTGTGCAGAATTCACTGGCACAACCCTCAAAAAGACCTACACTTGGGGCATGGATCTAAGTGGCAGCGCGCAAGGAGCCAGAGGCGTAGGAAGCCTCCTCGACAACAGCGCCACCGTAGTAGCCACCTACCGCTTCTCCACCAAACCCCACTTCAAACTTCGTGGTTGGTTTCCTGCGAAGCTTTCGGGACGTTACCGAGAAAACCAAGTAGCTCAGTTTGGCAAAAAATATTCTCCCACTAATGCTCAATAAAGAGATGAACTTATTATAATCGAAAATAATGAGAAGATATAATGTTAGAGATAAACATGAAAAAGAGAAATGAATAAAATAATAAAACAACTGATTGTAAGTATCTTAACAATCATCATGCAATCTAGCATTTACGCAGGACCTTCTGAGGTGGTCTCGTTTTTGTAGCCAGTAAAAAGTGAGTTTTATTGATGCTTTGCT
>JBMYYO010000210.1:0-4383 GCA_049609505.1 Akkermansiaceae bacterium
CCCCCTACGTGGATAGTTTGCTCGAGAACAAGCAGTTTTCAGCCCTCCTTGATGACATCGATCCGCTCATCTTGCTCGACGTGATGCAAGCATACGCACACTGATTAGTAAAATCTGCCGCGCACAATATCGTCCCCCTGTTTATGGTGCTAGCACTTCGCAATGAACGTGCTCGCATTAACCATTCTTATCAGTGTCTGCTTGGCATCATTTTTCATCGTCCTGCTCGTAGCAGTGATGAGAAAGCCATCGCGCAGAGGACTTGAGCAGCAGGCGCTTATGCCTCTGGATGATGATTAATCGACCTTGATTGCGACAACTCTATCCACCATACACAATGAATAGTCCATCAGTCACACCCACCGTCTCCGTCACCTATGATGACAAAACGGTGCGCCGTTTCCTCATCGCATCTCTTGTTTTTGCCTTGGTTGGCATGGGAGTAGGCGTGCTTTGCGCCTTCCAGCTGAACTTTTGGAAAATGAATGGGCACTTCCTTGAAGTCATCACCTTTGGTGCATTTAAGACCGAGGGGGTGGACTTCTTGACCTTCGGCAGGCTCCGTCCCCTGCACACCAATGCGGTGATTTTTGCCTTCGTAGGAAACATGATGTTTGCAGGAATCTACCACTCTACTCAGCGGTTATGTAAAGCTAGAACGGCGTCTGATTTCCTATCTGGCCTACACTTCTGGGGGTGGCAAAGCATTATCGTAGCAGCTGCTATCACCCTCCCCGCAGGCATGACACGCGGCAAGGAATACGCTGAGCTGATCTGGCCTATCAATATCGCCGTTGCGTTCATCTGGGTTGTATTCGCCATCAACTTCTTCTGGACCTTGGCAAAACGAAATGAATCTAGCCTCTACGTAGCGCTCTGGTTTTACATCGCCACCATTATTACCGTTGCGATGCTCTACATCGTCAACCACCTCTCCATACCAACCAGTCTCGCTCACTCGTATCCAATCTTTACGGGTGTGCAGGACGCACTGGTGCAATGGTGGTATGGGCACAACGCCGTCGCCTTCTTCCTGACCACGCCAATTCTCGGCATCATGTATTACTACCTGCCCAAGGCGGCGAACCGTCCCGTTTATTCCTACCGGCTCTCCATCATCCACTTCTGGGCCTTGGTGTTTATCTACATCTGGGCTGGCCCGCACCACTTGCTGAACACCTCCCTCCCATCATGGCTCCAGATGTTAGGTATGCTCTTCTCCCTCATGCTCTGGGCGCCTTCATGGGGCGGTATGATCAACGGACTCCTCACACTTCGTGGGGCGTGGGATAAACTCCGCACCGATCCAGTCATTAAGTTTTTTGTAGCGGGTCTGACCTTCTACGGGATGGCAACCTTTGAAGGCCCCCTGCTCTCTATCCGCACCGTCAATGAGCTTTCCCACTACACGGACTGGACCATCGGTCACGTGCACGCAGGAACTCTCGGCTGGAATGGCTTCATGGCCGCTGGTATGTTCTACTGGATGGCACCTCGCCTCTGGAAAAACAACAAAGGAGCCAATGGAGAGAGCGTCCTCTGGCGTGAATCATGGGCAAACATGCACTTCTGGATAGGTATTGTGGGCATCCTCCTCTACGTGGCCTCCATGTGGGCATCCGGCATTATGCAGGGTCTCATGCTCAGTGCTACCAATGAGGCTGGCACCCAGCTCAAGTATGCTGAGTTCCTAGAGACCCTCCAGTCGATCAAGCTCCTCATGCTCTTCCGCTCGATCGGAGGCACCTTCTACCTGATAGGCTTCATCATGTGTGTGATTAATATCTACAAGACCGCCCGCATGGGTAAAGCCGTGGTGGAAACCGTGGAGGTAGCCCGCCTCAACGATCCCGCTGCCGATAACCGCCGCGATTGGAAAAAAATCCTACTCGGAGATCCCATCATCTATGTATTCCTCTCGCTCACATTTCTTATTCTCTGGATTTTCCTACCCAAAGGAATGGACTTTGGCGCACTCATCCTCGCTGCGGCAGTAGGCGCACAAGCCATCTGGCTATTCCATAAACACACCCCCAAGTGGGTTGATTTCTACGAGAGCTTAGAGAAGAACTGGGTGCCATTCACCTTGTTAGTCATCATTGTTGCCGCCGTCGGTGGTGCCGTGCAGATCATCCCGACCGTGATTGCCCAGAAAGGTGAATACGTGAATGAGCGCATTCAGAAGCTCTACACACCACTTGAGCTAGCTGGCCGGGACATCTACGTTGCCGAGGGCTGCAATACCTGTCACTCCCAGATGATCCGGATGCTGGAAGGCGACATCATGCGCTATGGCGATTACTCACGCCTTGGTGAATCCATCTACAACACCCCGCACCAGTGGGGGTCAAAACGCACCGGCCCAGATCTCGCTCGTGAAGGTGGACTCCGCCCAGACAAATGGCACTACGATCACCTCGTTGATCCACGCGCCACGTCCACTGGCTCCGTGATGCCATCCTACCACTTCATGTGGGATAAAAAAACTGACATTGATGCCCTGCCAGGGAAAATCACTGCCCTACGCAAGCTTGATGTTCCATACGAGCCCATGGACAAACACGTCATCCGTGACAAAGCCTACGTGCAGGCACTGGAAATTGCCCGTGGCCTCGTTTTCAAAGACGGCAAGCTCAATGATGAAACCAGCTACCCAGCGGACATTGAGGCTTATCTCAGCGATGAACTCAAGAAGCTAGAATCCGCTGGCAAACTCAATGATCAAGAAGCAGTCAACGCCATCGGTGATGAAATGGCCCGCCGTCTCTCCGAGCGACAGATCATCGCCATGATCGCCTACCTTCAGAAGCTAGGTGCCTACGATGTAGTCGAGAACAGCAAGGAAGCCCCACGCCTGCTTAACCCTGACCACAAGCACCCAGAGCCAGAAACAAGCAACCAACCCGCTGCCGAGTAAGCCAGCTAACAAAACCTAACCGAACCGACCTATTATGTTTAAAACGATCATCGTCGATACCTGGGAAGGCTGGGCACCCATCGCTTCCTTTATTCTAACCATCACCATCTTCGCGGGCGTTATGATGCGTGCATGGAAGATGAAGAGCAGTGAAGCAGATCGCCTCGCCTCCCTTCCCTTAGAGTTTGAAAACACACACCCAACATCCAGCCATGAGCACTGATTCTCCACCTAACAAAACTAAAAAACCAACCGACGACGGCCCTGTTTTACGCGAGCATGTGTTCGATGGAATTCAGGAGTTCGATCAGAAGCTCCCGAACTGGTGGTTATTCTCCTTCTACATCGCCATCATCTTTTTTGTGGGCTACTGGTTCTTCTACTACAGCACGGGAACACTCCCTACTGAGGCAGAAAGCATCAATGCCAAGATGAGCGTAATCGATGCCGCAAAGAAAAAGGAACTCGAAGCCATGGTCTCCAAGCTCGATGACGATGTGCTGCTCCAGTGGAGTGATCAACCCGGCATCGTCAGTGAGGGTGAGAGCATCTACAAGCAGTTCTGCATCGCCTGCCACGGCGCAGATCTCAATGGTGGAATTGGCAGGTCCCTCATGGATGCCGAGTGGGCTTACGGAGGGAAACCTATGCAACTGCTCAACATCGTACTCGATGGCAGCCCAGCAGATGCCAAAGGCTTCAACGGCCAGAAAATGGCACCGTGGAAAGATGCTCTCGGCCCTGAAAAGTCCGCAAAAGTCACCGCCTACATTATCAGCAAAAGCCCCCATGTTGAAAAATAAATTAGCCTTCCGTGCCAAGCAAAAAACCAAATCTAGATTCTGTCACAAGCATCAATCGTGACGGCTCCCACTACTCGCTACACCCAGCGGACGTCTCCGGAAAGTTCACTTTCTGGCGGCGCGTGGTGGGAGCATTGCTCATCATCATCTACGCGATGTTGCCGTGGATCAAGATCGGTGGGCACCCAGCTGTTTTTCTAGACACAGCGAATCGGAAGTTCCACCTCATGGGCTTCAACTTCGCGGTGCACGATCTCTGGGTTCTCTTCTTCCTGATCTCAGGCTTAGGTTTCGCTCTGTTTTTTGTCACCTCTCTGTTAGGCAGGATTTGGTGTGGCTGGACGTGTCCATACACAGTTTTTCTTGATCATGTTTTCCGCAGGATCGAGCGCCTTATCGAAGGCGATTCCCCTGCTCGCAAGAAGCTGGATGCAGCACCTTGGAATAAGGAGAAAATCCTAAAGCGCGGCTGCAAACAAGCACTCTTTCTGCTCTGCTCCACGCTAATTGCTCATATCTTTGTTTCCTACTTCGTCTCAGTCGATCAGCTCTATCAGAACCTCTTCACAGCGCCGAGCGACCACATGGTTTCCTTCGGAGTGATCGCATTCCTCACTCTCACACTCTACTTTTGCTTTGCGTGGTTCCGTGAGCAATTCTGCA
>JBMYYO010000211.1:0-4337 GCA_049609505.1 Akkermansiaceae bacterium
CTCAAAGAAAAATGTCACATTCTCTCGCCCTCACGCCAACTGCTTGTGAAGATCATGCAAGCTCTAGAAAAAATACCTATGTCCGATCCAGAGACCGACACCAAAATGAACCGCTCAGCGTTTTCCATACTCGCCCGCGAACATCACCGCCAACTGCTCACCTACGCCAGAGCATTGACCAAGGAAGATCACACGTCACACGATATCGTGCAGGATGCTTTTGTAGTCGCTTGGCGCAATATGGAAACCTTCGATGTCACCCGGGATTTTAGCTCCTGGATGCGTGGCATCGTCCGCAATAAATGGCGAGAAACCTTACGCAAAAACGCACGCCAAACCCCACTCGATGACGAAACCTTAGAGTTTTTAGAAGCCGATGCCCGAGAGTGGGATCAGCTCAAAACAGAAGGGGGAGTGTTCTCTCAGTTAGAGTCCTGCCTCAAGAAACTCCCCCAAAATCTCTCCTCAGCCGTGCAGGCATTCTACTACGAGGGACATAGTGGCGAAGAGGCCGCCGCCGCACTCTCCATGGAGAGTTCTGCCTTGCGCAAACGCCTCCAACGCGCCCGCCAATCACTCCGCCTTTGCCTGCAAAACGCCAGCTCTTAATAGCCCTGAATTTTTCTAACCACTCAATTACCAATCCATAATTTTACCATGAAACCAGAAGACAAAATGATCGATGCTCTCCTCGAAGAGCACGCCCGTCTCGGAAATAATGCCGATGCTGATTTTCTAACCGAACTCGAGCAGCGCCTTGATCAAGAAGAGGCAAGCCCAGCTCAAACAATTAGCGGGAAATCTAAGAACTCCCGTTACGGTATTGGCCTAGGCATTGCTGCTGCTATCGCCATCGGTGCTGTCGGTGTACATTACGCAACCAAGGAAGACGGTTTTGGCACAGCCATCGCCAGTAACGACTCATCAGCCGCACGAGAACAACTTGAAAACATGAACGCACCCTCTGCTCTGATCGAGGTAAGCGAAATGAAAAAGGCTGGGAAAAAGGCTGAGAATACTAAGGATGCGCGATCTGGAAGCGCGCTTGCTAGTGAAGTGCCACGGCCATTCGACATCCCCAAAGCCGACGACTTAGCTGAGTTAGACAAGTCAATTCCCCAGCCTCAGCTAACACCAACACCTAAAAAAATGCCCATGCCGGCTAAGCCTGCCCAGCCAACAGGACGGGCGTCAAATTCGCGAGAAGCCAATGAGTCTAGGCGCAAAAAAGGAAAAGGATTTGGTAGGGGTATTGCAGGCGAAAGTTTATCTGACAAAGATACCTCAAAACGCCACAGACCCCCGATGCCTGGAAGGCCTCCCATGGAGCCAAGACCACATCCTGTTCAGAAACCTTCAGGAAACCGCTACGGCTCTCTCGTTGATAATAAATTTCTTTCCCCTTGGAAGGCACCACTTTCCACCTTCTCCGTGGATGTGGACACCGCTTCCTACACCAATGTCCGCAGCCTCATCCAGCGCGGTCAAGCCGTGCCAGCCGATGCTGTTAGGATCGAAGAAATGATCAATTACTTCAACTACGCTTACCCGCAGCCAGGGGGGAAACATCCGTTCAGCGTCAACGTGGAAACAGCCTCCTGCCCGTGGAATGCTCAGCACCGCCTCGTCAAAGTCGGCCTGAAAGGAAAAGAAATCATCCGCGCCAAGCGTCCATCTGCGAACCTTGTGTTCCTCCTCGATGTCTCTGGCTCAATGAATAATCAGGATAAACTCCCGCTACTTGTGGACTCGATGAAAATCCTCCTCAAAGAACTCAACGCCGATGACACCGTAAGCATCGTCGTTTACGCAGGAGCACAAGGGTTGGCTCTCCCGCCTACCAACGTCGATGCCGATGGCCGCAAAACCATTCTCGCCAAGTTGGAAAACTTCCACTCCGGCGGCTCAACCAACGGCGGTGCAGGAATCAAGCTCGCTTATAACATGGCCAAGAAACACTTTGTCAAAGGTGGCATCAACCGCGTGATCTTAGGCACGGACGGAGACTTCAACGTTGGCGTAACCGATAATCAATCACTCGTCTCCATGGTCGAGCGCGAGGCTAAGGCTGGGGTGTTCCTCACTGTGTTAGGCTTTGGCCAGGGGAATCTCAACGACTCTATGTTAGAAGCCATCACTAACAAAGGAAACGGCAATTACGCCTACATTGACAGCTTGAAGGAAGGGCGGAAAGTTTTCCTCGATGACATGATGGGCAACCTCGTTCCCATCGCGAAGGATGTAAAAATCCAAGTCGAATTCAACCCCGCAAAAGTCAAAAGCTACCGCCTCATTGGCTATGCTAACAGAATGCTCAAGGCAGAGGACTTCAAAAATAAACGGATCGATGCCGGAGAAATCGGCGCAGGCCACACCGTCACAGCCCTCTACGAGATCGTACCAGGCAACGCCGCCGAAGACGCTCCTGTGATTGATGATCTCAAGTATCAAAAACGCAAACCCGCGCCAAAGCCCGCCGACCGCGAAGTCGTCGATAGCCCGGAGCTAATGACCGTCAAGCTAGCCTACAAACAGCCAGACGCTACCAAAGAAACCGAAAGCACCTACTTCAACACCCCCGTGTTAGATAGTAAAAAAACCTGGCAGCAAGCCAGCGAGGACTTCAAGTTTACCTCCGCCGTCAGCCTCTTTGGAATGCTCCAGCGCAAAAGCCCACACATCGGTCAAGGCGACTACAAACTCGCCAAAACCCTCGCCGAACAAGGCCGAGGAAAAGACCCCAAAGGCCACCGCACCGAGTTCTCAGACATCCTCAGAAAAGCCGCCCGATAAGACACCCTGATACGGATCTGACCTTTTATCTGGAGTAGTCGTATCCGCTTCCTGTTGCTTTGTAGCCAGATCGTTATGCCCTCATCAATAGACAACGAAACCGTGAAGGCGGGGAAGAGAGGTTACGCTATAAATCCATTTACCTAAACTGCCCGATGGTATTTTAAACTACCACATTCATGCTTCGCTCCCACTTAGCGTGGCGTAGCAATAAATCTCGGTTAATGCTCCTTGTTGAACTATTGGCTAACTTCCTTAGGTGAAGCGCCTTAGTCTTTTTGGATTGTATCTGATACCCCCAACGAGTTAATTCGCAAACTGCAGGTATAAGCTGCTTCCCTCTGTTAGTAAGGTAATAGAGCTTCCTCCTCTTTGATTCAGGGTGTGGTATCGCGTCGATGACACCGTTGACGGTTAGGGATTTGAGTCGATCCACAAGTATGTTAGTAGAGATACCTTCCCAGCTGGAAAGCATGTTCTTATACTCGCGTTTTTCGAAGAACATTATATCACGAACCACTAAAAGACTCCAGTGGTCTCCAACTATATCCAGAGCTCCAGCTAAAGGGCAGGGGGAGTTGGTTTGGTGGCATTTCTTTGACGACATAATGCAAATTTACATAAATTACTTGTGTTATACAAGTAATTCGATATTGCTTGCGAAATGCAAGTATCCAAAGACATGTTGCCTGAACACGATTCTGTTATAGAGGGGAGTGAATTACTGGATCCTCCTGGTGCAGGTCTTCCATGGTTGGAATTGGTTGTGATAAGAAGCGTATTTGGTGTGTTGAGAGCTCTACTAAGGAAAGAACAAATCGATGCATGGTTTCTTGCTGAGCAGTATAAAATACTGGTTTTAGTAGATGAAGTCGAGTTTAACCACGGAAGCCGACGCGTGCTGATCAGTCGGGTTACAGGCATAGAAGACAGTTCTCGAAATTGGTCTGTGTTTATGACCTTGGAGCATCTAAACATTGTTAACCGAGCAATTGCCAATATCGTAACAGCATTATCGAAAAATTTACCTATCGCGCAAGAAGTGAGCGTAGCGGAGGTGAAGCCTGCGGTAGAAGAGCACGATGAAATTTGTAAAAAAGAAGCAGCCGTTTTTGCCAAAGAGAAGGTAGAAAAATTCGCATCGACGTGCGGGTTCTACAGAAGTGCCCTGCATAGAGTAAACCTTTCTTTTCTGAAATTCGAAGGGGGTAGTAGCCCCACACATCAGCATCCTTGGTTTGGCTCATTGAACGCCCATGAGTGGCATCTCCTAGCAGCTGTCCATATGAGAATACATCGCCAACAAATTTCCAGAATACTACACCAGCTAAAATAATGATTCCGACACCTGTTGCTCCTACAGACAATGCCATTCTTTCTAACGGATTTATCGCCCTTGCTTTAGCGATGATTGCGGTCATTTATGGACTACTCAAAAAGGACTATGCTCCACGAAAAATTTTTCTATGGATAGGGATAGTTCTTGGTTTGAAGTGGTCCCACAAAACGGAGCCAGAGGTTTATTGATGAATTAGCTGGTCTGA
>JBMYYO010000212.1:0-4245 GCA_049609505.1 Akkermansiaceae bacterium
CGCTACATCTCTATTTTTAAAACTTAATTGAGGGCTTTTTGATGCGCGATAACGCAAAATTCAGAGCGGGAATACTCTTCGGGTTTTTCCTTTCAAGCTTGCCCCTCTATCTCTTTAGCTGTGGTAGCGAGAGACCGGCGCAGGCACCACCACCCCCACCCCAAACTCAACCTTTACCGTTTCCAAACCCCGAACCTCAACCTCAGCCTCAACCGCAAGACAGGCTTGAGTGTCGAGACGGAACACCGATTGGTGGATCAAGAAAACGCCAGTGCTCAGCTGGACAAGAAGGAGAGATTTTAGAAGTTTGCTCCTTTCCCGGCAGATGGGAAGAGGCCCTGAACACTTGCAAGAAAAAAAGAAGCAAGTGCGAAGAAGATGCTGAAAACAAGGTTACTTGGGAAGATGACATCAAGCCGATCATAAACAGATCGTGCATCAGCTGTCACAGCTCACCTATTCCATTCAACGACTATGAGTCTGTGAAAGGCGCTGGTTTTAGGCTAGCAAAAGAGATGATTGACCGAATAAATCGAGACGCTGCAAACGCCGATATCATGCCACCACGGCCTTTAAAGGCAGTCAGCAAAAGCGACAAAGACTTATTTGAACAGTGGGCTGCTGATGGCTACCCAGAAAATGGTGAGTGTAACGACGAGGACGAGACGGGAAACAACTTTTTGTTTCAAGACCTCAATACGATTAACGGCGAAATTTTGCAGGATTTGAATTCACTTCCCGCGGAGGATCAGCCTTTTACCCGCTACGCTCTTTGCTCACACAAATACAACGGTGGTGATTCGAGCGAGCAAATGAAGTCCTACGGTCACGCGATCCAAAAAGCCCTGAATGGTTTTTCAATAGACCAAGAGATATATCCCTCGGTTGCAATTGATGCGCGAAAAACCATTTGGCGATTTGATCTTAGAAACTACAACCTCACTCGATCCGATTGGGACTTAGTTCTTGATGTCGAACCATTCGATTTTCAAGACAACACGTCAAAAGGAAAGCTCATCCAACAACTAACAAATACGGCACAGCCTTGGTTGCACGCCGATAACATGATTTTCACAGCGGTAGGAGACCCCGATGTTTACAACACACTTGCAGATATCCCTGAGAATGTTGATGACTTATATCGAAGGATTGGAGTGAATTTTGATGCTGATCTTTTGGACTTTGATGCTTTGCTCATGGGCTTTAATGGTAGTCCTATTAGTCTTAATAAAAATCGCTTACTTTCTAGGCATGAAAGCACATTTGGCCCGCGTAACCGCGGATACATGTGGCAAACCTACGACCCCAACGAAGACTTCTTAGTTGATAAAAACCTCTTTCAATTCCCACTCTTAGTTGAAGCGGGCGGTCAGGCGAATTTCAACTTTGATGCCGGCGAGATCATCTACAGCTTGCCAAACGGGCTTTTAGGATATGCTCTATATAACAATGTAGGGGTTAGACAGACAGAAGCGCCGGTGGATATCGTCGTCAATAACCGCTCGCCGTTTGACGCCGCAATTAAAACAGGGATCGACTGTGCAAGGTGTCACGCACGCGGCATTATTCCAGCTCAAGATCAAGTGCGCGCCTCTGTTCTCGCAAATGCTAGTGATTTTGAAAACAGTGATGTCGATATCGTAAAAGAGCTATATCCAAAGGCCTCCTCGATAACTGCAACGTTTACCGAGGACAACCGCATGCACAGAACCGCGATTCAAGAAATGGGATTTGATATCTTAGAAGACGATCCTATGAACTTTTTCGTAGACCGTCACAGAGATGATTATTCAGTCGAGGACGTTGCAGCCTTTACATTTTTGCCTGTAGAAGAGTTTTTACAAGAACTGAGCGAATCAAACGCCGCCAAAAAACAGGTTCCACAACTGCTATCAGGTGGAACGATAACACTCGAGCAGCTTATTCAGGTGTTTCCAATCTTTATCGATGACTTTCGCCTTGGCCTTGATCCTATCGACGAGTAGCACACTGAAACAAGATCGGTGCTACAATCGTAGGTAGCAAACCAAGGTCTTAAAGTTGAATGTTTTGGAGGCATTAATGAACGCGAAGCAAGTGGGTAGTGCAGTTTTTGCAAGCTTAGTTTTGATAGCATCTTGCGGAAGGACAGAAAAAGAAATTGTCTACAAAGATGCTCCAATGCCACAAACAGGCGGCGAAACTGGCCAAGTCTCATTTGCACAGGTCAAACCACTGCTAGACAGGCACTGTGCTCAGTGCCACAACGGTGGACAGCAACGCGCATTCACTCAGGCTAATTTCAAACAGTCTGGATCTGCAAAAAGAATTCGCGACAATAACATGCCACCGGCTGGAAACTTGCCAGCACAGGCGAAAATGACGTTTTTGGGATATTTGGAAAGATGAAATTTTTGATTCCGCTTGCTCTTATTTTCTCATCCTGCACGACACTCATCCCATCTGATGAGATGTCAGAGTGTGACATTCTTTGCGAAATGTCGGCAGATCCGAGAGAATATGCATTTGTGAAGGAAATCGAAATCAATAACCTCAGCAAACGCCGGGTTTGCAAATGCTCGAATGGTGTCGATGTTGATTTGCGCACGCAAACAATTTGCGAGTAACTTTTTTTCCCTTATTCTAGGGCTTTTTTTCTTAACGACCACCTGTACGAAAAATAATACCAGCGATCAAAGTGCCAGCGCTGAAGAGCTAGACAAAGCCTCACAGCCAAGCGGTTGCTCAGTTTTGCAAACCGACCTCGGAGCTTTGATCACCTGTGTAAATAACGGCATCTTGTCGCACGCTACTTTAAAACATGGCAAAGACGGCAAAGATGGGATAAACGGCGAAAAGGGTGAGGCCGGAAAACGCGGATCATCAGGCCCGAGAGGCATAGCCGGAAGAGACGGTGAGGGGATTCCCGATATCACCATTGCATGGTGCCACCACACCGCCGATCACAAAGACGTTCAGCTCTACATTCCCCTAAAGGAATTTCTACTTGGTAAGCATTTTGGCTATGGCCATGAGTTTGATTTTGCAGGGGAGTGCGAAGAGTTTTGTTCGTGTAACGAGTGCGAAAATTAAGACTACTTTTTCTTGAAAGGAAAAAAACGATGATGAACACTGTTTTTATGTCAGCTGTAACAACCATGTTTCTTGCAACCACAGCTATGGCGAAGCCTGTGGCTGTCATACTTGATGAGTCTAACAAAGTCACTTGGCAAGCAGTAGGGACTCCGGGGTTTTTAAAAATAAATGGTGAGGGTGGCCAAGTCCAAGGTGGCGGCGATCTAACTGCTGGAAAAATCAGCGGCAAATTCACTGTTGAATTGAAGAACTACGTGACTGGAATTAAACTACGTGATGAGCACCTCAAATTTAAATACCTCGATGTTGAAAAATATCCTTTGGCCACAATGACTATCAAAGATGTTGCGACCACTGGGTCTGGGTGGGTGGATTTCAAAGGCCTTCTTAAAGTGAAAACTGATGAGAAGCCAATCGCAGGTAAAATGAAGCTAAAAGGCGATCATGTTGAAGCGAAATTCACGATGTCTCTTAAAGACTACCCAGCTATCGGCAGCCCGTCATACCTTGGAATTTCCATGGCTGACACTGTTGATGTTACTCTTTCTTTTCGCTACCTCTAAGGCAAGCGCTTACCCATCGAATGTCAGGATGGGATACGCTTCTTGTGCATCCTGTCATGCTTCTCCTGCTGGTGGCCAAGTACTCACAGCATATGGGCGTGAAATAGCAAACGAGATGTCTACTTGGGAAACGAAAAAAGAAAGCCCGCTACCACCATGGCTACTAGTCGGTGGCGATTTTAGATACCTTCGCCTTTTAGATGATAATCGCGACTACCAGTTTCTAATGCAAGCAGACCTTTCCTTTGGCGTCGATTTTAAAAAGTTTGGCGCCAATTTTACGTTAGGGTCATATGGCGGCGACAGGGTAAAGAAGCTGCGAAGTGCCTATATCCAATATAAGCCTGACGAGACGGTTTCAATCCGAGCTGGAAAATACATCCCGCACTACGGCATTCTTTATGCCGACCATACTGTCTACACAAGAAAATGGCTTGGATTTGGGCAAGGAGAAGAGGCCTACGGCCTGGAGTTAGATGTTGCAGGCCGGATTGGGGAAGTGACAGCCACAGTTTTTAGAAAACAGTCTCGAGATGAGTTTTCATTTACCGACCCTAACTATAAGGTTGTGGATAACGGCACTGCTTTAAGAGCTTCTTTATTCTTT
>JBMYYO010000213.1:0-4241 GCA_049609505.1 Akkermansiaceae bacterium
AGGTCGATGGTGGCGTAACGGGGACGTTTATTTTTTTACCAGCAAGATGTTGTTTGAACCAATGGTTGAGAAGAATCCACTGTTCGGGGCCTGGGCCGTGATTTGCGTGCATGTTTCCAGTGACGCGCCAGTTGTCATGCGGGAGCTGATGCATCGATTGATAGATACGGTGGAAATGCGAGTGAAAATCGTTCGAGGAAGTAATGAACATGACGGGAATGTTCACGTGCTTCCAGTAGGCGGCAGGGTCGATGGCGTTTTTGTAATGTTCTAGATTGCCAGTGTTTCGGATAACATTTCCGCTGTTCATTCCGTGATAGCTTTCATGCCGAAACCCGCTACCACCAACGAAGGGAGCGACGGCTTTGAGTCGCTTGTCGATGGCAACCATGGACGTGATGGTGCCGCCCATGGAGTAGCCAGAGAAGCCAAGTTTGGAGGCATCGACTTCGGGTTGTTGTTCGAGAAATGTGAGCGCACGCCGCCCCGCTAGTGCGAGCATGAACCAGTTAGAATTTCGCGGGCTGATGATGGGGTCGATGGTATATGCGTCGGGGTGAAAGGAATTTTTCCACCCTTTGCGATGTGCTTTTTTGTAAAGCCGCGGGCCTTGGGTGGGGTCGATTTTCCCCCAGTCGGTTCCCCATTTGTTATCAGGATCGAGGTCGGTTTCTAACGGACGGCCTAACCAGTTGATGTCGATGCTGGCAAATCCTTGCTTGGCGAAGTAGTGGCCGCGTTGTCGATCAGCACACTGTCCGCCACCATGGCTCCAGACAAAAGCGGGGTTCTTTTTTCCGTTTACCGGGAAGCAGTAGTAGGCGGCGATGCGGCTGTCTGCGCCTTTGAACGTGCCTACTTTGAAGCTCACTAAGCGCGAAACAACACCGTCTTTTTTCCACTCATGGTGAACTTTGATTTCAAGCGGCTCGGCGGTGGAATCGTAACCAGCCCAGAGCGTGGTGGCAGTTTTTGGAATCTGGTCGGCTTGGGTGTATGGAGTCAGGCTATCTTTTGCGGATAGAGGAAAACTGCAAAGTGTTGCTGCGAGAAAAAGTGAAGCTACTGGATGAGTCATGGTTGTTTATACGTGACGAAACTGAATATCTCATCCCTATTTTTGGGGATAGAATTTTTGCTGATGTTCTTTGGCAAAGGATTGCAATTTTTTGGCAACTTCTGGGTGGTTTTTGATAACGTTTACAGACTCCTTCGGGTCGGCATTGAGATCAAATAGGGAGAGGTCGATTTTTTTGAGTCGTGTAGGCCCCGGTTTTCCATCCGCACCAGGTTGATCGAGAGTGCGGTATTGATGCGGAAGATGCAGTTTCCACCGACCATCCGAGCTGATAACGGCTTGAAGCTGCTTCCCGATGGAAAGGGCGTAGTATTTGTGCGGTTGTCGGGCATCTTTTTTGCCCGTGATGAGGTCGATCACATTTTTACCATCAATCGGTGCTTCGGGCAGATCAGCTCCAGCGAGACGAGCCAATGTTGGCATAATGTCAATGGCGCAAAGAGTTTTGTTAGATTGAGTGTTCGCGGCAATATGCCCGGGGTATTTCATAATGCAGGCAACCCGTTTCCCCCCATCGAAACTGGTCGCCTTCGCCTCGCGGAAGGGGGTGGTTCCGGCGTGGTTCCCGTAAGCGATCCACGGCCCGTTGTCGGAGGTGAAAATCACCAACGTATTTTTTTTCAACGCCATTCTTTTTAAGACTATCGAGAATTTGGCCAACCGACCAATCGAGTTCCATCATCACATCGCCATAGAGCCCAGCACCTGATTTGCCTTTAAATTCATCGCTACAATACAGCGGCACATGCGGCATGGAATGTGGCACGTAGAGCAGGAAGGGTTTGTCTTTGTGACATGTAATAAAATCCGTAGCTCGCTCGGTGGACCACTTGGTCAGGCTTTTCTGATCCTCTGGAGAAACATCGTCAATGGTGACCTTGCCATTGCTCCAGTATTGTAGCGGCCATTTGTCAAAGTGGCGGGTGCCAGGGTGGTGTTTCCACATGTCGTTAGAATACATGAGTCCACAAGATTCATCGAAACCACGTGCGTGAGGTCGTGTATGCGGCTGGTCGCCGAGATGCCATTTACCAAAGCACCCCGTGCGGTAGCCCTTCTTCTTGAGCACCTCGGAGAGAATAGGAAACTTCGGGTCGAGTCCCTTAGCTCGGGGAGGATGTGCATTGAAAACCTTGGTGCGTCCGGGGTAGCAACCTGTCATCAAAGCAGCACGCGATGCGGAGCAAATGGCTTGGGGAACATAGAACCGATCATACCGGCAACCCTCCTTAGCGAGTCGTTCAACGTTAGGCGTTTCATAAGCGGGTTTCCCGAAGGGTTTGAAATCACCCCAGCCAGAATCATCGAGGAAGATGATGACGAAGTTTGGCGGGGTAGTTTTTGAAAAGACTGACGCAGTTAAGCAAATGGATATGATGAAACATCTGAACATGAGTCATAACTTAGACCTTAGCGATGGGCTTGGAAGTCTTTTCCTTTACTCAGCCTCTTAACACCATTTGAAATAACTACCTTTGAGGAACCTGTGAGCATGCCGTGTTTGACGAGAAATTGATCCGTGAGGTTGATCGACCAGTAGAAGTAGGGGTTTCGAGGGTTACGTCCATTGCAGAAGCCATGTTTTCCTTCAATGCCTACATAATACTCGGAAGCATTGCCATGAGCTTTGAGGGAATTGTGAAACTTTAAGAGGTCAGCTACTGGAATAGCATGATCTTTGCCACCAAGAAAAGTGATGGTTGGGGGGAGGTTTTTGATAACGTGTTGAGGAGGTGAAAGTGGGGCCGCACACTTGAAATAAGGATTGTAGAGGACGACGGCATTGGGTTTACAGGAAATGGCAAGGTCATAACTTGTGTCATTCGTATTTCGAGAGGTGATGGTGCCGAGGGCGGCAGCGAGCTGACCACCCGCTGAGCCGCCGGCAGCAACAATTTTGTTAAGATCTATTTTGAGTTTCTGGGCATTTTTACGAAGAAAGCGAATAGCCGTCTTGGCATCCTTGACGCATTCTAACGGAACCTGAACATTGTCCCGGTCTTTGAGGCGGTAGGCCACAGAGACAGCCACCATGCCCCGACTGCGCCAGTATTCACAGTCTGGATAATGCCAATTTGGCTCACCGGAGCGCCAACTGCCGCCGTGATAGACGGCAAAGACGGGGTGGGGTTTCTTTGATTCCTTGTATCCTTCGGGAAGGAAAACATCGAGTTTGAGCTGCTTGCCATTGACTGTTTTGTAAGTCCATTGGGTATCGAAGGTGCCCTTCTTGGCGGCTGCTTTTTTTGCGGGTCGTGCTTTTTGTGTAGGCTTCACCTTAAGGGCATACTCAGAGTATTTTTTGTCACGCGCGTCTTTCTTAAACCCACCTGGATAGCTGATGAGGTAGTTGTTTTCATCGATGAGATTGATGAGGTAGTGAGTGGTTCCTTTGGGCAAAGTAGCGGTGACTTTTCCATCGACCAGAAGTTTGGCCGGAATAGGATACCATTCCTCGTAGCGGTGTCCCCCGTTGTCTGTATAGAGCAGGTTGGCGCGCACGACTTTGGCACCGTTGTTTTTGTAGGTGAAGGTGGCAACATTGCCTTTGAGTGTGTGGGCAATCACGGTGGGGACTTTTGCTTTGTGAGGAAGAGGGCGTGCGAAGTTCGGGTTGAGGTAGGGGTAGCTTGCCTTCATCTCAGTGAGGACGTCGGTGAGTTTGATTCTCTGTTTGGTATTGGCGTCTGTGAGTGAGATGCTGAAGGTGGAAACCTTTGACCATTCGAGCTGTTTGTCACCTTGGGTCTGAAAATCTTTCTCGCTGAGCAATGGAGGGATTTTCCTCTGCCAGACTACTTGAGCATAAAACCGTAAGAGACACGCAGGAAAGCATCAGGAATCGGATCGTCATCATGAAAACAAATTTAACCTATCGCATTCGCGTTAAGAAGCCGAAAGCTAGATTAAGAGCATCTTCCCTCTTCGCAGTAGGACAACTCGCCCTCTATTTGAGCAACACCATTCTGAGTTCCATCTTGTATCCCTAAACTGAAATGGTTACACATCTCTCGATTACGAAACCAAATCGGCTTAGCTAGAGAGCAAACAGAACTAGCATAACCACATCGAAATTATGGCAACACCTTTGAAAAAATTAGAAGAGCAGGATCTTCTAGTTGCTGCGTTCACCGCGATGCAAACCAACCAGTATTCTTTAGCC
>JBMYYO010000214.1:0-4221 GCA_049609505.1 Akkermansiaceae bacterium
ATCGCTAATCAAGCACTTAGCAAAGAAGATGGAGAACAGATTATCGAAGCCGAGGAGGCTGATGCGATTTCTTGGGGCAAGCTCTACATCGCCAACCCAGATTTAGTAGAGCGCTTCGCCGCTGATACCGAACTCAATGAGCCAAATGCAGATACATTCTACGGAGACGGCCCAGAGGGTTACACAGATTATCCGTTTATGAAATCCTGCTAAGGGAGCACGTAGAGGATCACCGCAAGGGCGTGGCAGGCACTACCCGCCAGCACAAACAAATGCCAGATGGCGTGGTTGTATCTTAGTTTTTGCCGGACAAAAAACACCACGCCGCCTGAGTAGCAAAGCCCCCCTGCAACGAGCAGTGCGAGCCCCCCCGCAGGCAGGGATCTAACCAAGGGTGCCGCCGCAATCACAGCGAGCCAGCCCATCACGAGATAGAGAGCAGTAGAAAGCCAGTGTTCACGGTTGTTCTTCATCACGGACTTCACGATCACGCCACCGATGGCCATAAACCATACCACGCCTAACAAACTCCAACCCCACGGGCCACGCAAGGTCACGAGGGTGAGAGGAGTGTAGGAGCCTGCAATAAGAAGGTAGATTGCCGAGTGGTCGAGGATTTGGAAAAACGACTTCACCCGCGGTCCGCTGAACGAATGATAGAGGGTGGAGGAGAGATACAACAGAATCAGCGTGGAGCCAAAAATCGCCCCCGCCGTGATTTTCCATGGATCGCTGTTAGAAACAACCACCATCCACACAAGACCAACCACACTCAACGCCGCGCCAATGCCATGGGTAATGGCAGAAGCAAGTTCTTCAGAACGAGTCTCACAAAGTGGAGAGCGGGTGGACATATGGTGGATTGCCTAGAGTAGGTTATTTAACAGTTTTCTTCCATGTTGCAAAAATGCCAGCACCAGAAGCAAGTGCGGCAACAACACAGCCGATTCCGACAGATGTGTCTCCATACATAATCATTCCTGATCCGAGAAGAATTCCGTAAACTAAAACACAACCTAACACCGTGTTCATAATGCCAAGTGGCAGGTTAACAGAATCGTGCAGAGGCTTAATAGGCGTGCCTTCGGCCTCTGCTTTGGCGATGACCTTTTTCCATCCAGCCCCACCAGGGTTGGTTCGCTCGACAAAGCTGCGCAGTGTTTCTTCGTCTGTTGGTTTACCTACAAATGCAGCGATGATCCAAGTAACTGTCGTGATTCCAACAATGATGAGCATTTCTTGCCATGCCGCAAAAGTTTCACTATCTACAGCAAAGCGAAGAACCATAGCAACAATGAAGGAAACAACCATAGCGGTAATTTCAGAAGCAGCATTAATTCTCCACCAGAACCAGCGGAGGATGAAGATCAAACCTGTGCCAGCACCGATCTGGGTGATCAAGACAAAGTTATCGAGGGCACTTTCCATTTGAAGTGCCAAGAGCGCGGTAAGCCCCATCATAACAACCGTAGAAATACGCCCGATAAGCACTAATTGCTTTTCGGATGCGTCAGGTTGGATAAAGCGTTTCCAGAAATCGTTGACCACGTAAGAAGAACCCCAATTGAGGTGAGTAGAGATGGTGGACATGTAGGCCGCTACCAAAGATGTCAACACCAACCCAAGCCATCCAGCAGGCAGGAAGGTGAGCATGGCTGGATAACCACTATCGTGAGCCACTTTCTCAGCGTGTGGGAATGCCTTTTGAATGTCTGCTACTTCGGGAAAAACAACCATGGAAGCAAGTGCTACAATAATCCATGGCCAAGGACGAATTGCATAGTGGGCAACCTGGAAAAAGAGTGTCGCTCCTACAGCATGTTTTTCGTTTTTAGCGGCAAGCATACGCTGGGCAAGGTAGCCGCCGCCGCCGGGCTCAGCACCAGGATACCAGACGGACCACCACTGCACAGCGAGAGGCAGGACGAAGAGCATTATCACGGCGTTTTTGGTGTCTTCACCGTTCCATTCTTCAGCGGACGGCAGAAGTGACATTTTTGTCTGCACAGCTTCATTGGCGAAGAGTCCTTCGAGGCCTCCCACGGCAGGGTGCGTAACAGCGTAATATGCAGCGGCAAACGCTCCTACCATGGCGATAATGAATAGCAGGAAGTCTGTCAGTATGACTCCCTTGAATCCTCCCATAGAGGAAAATACCACAGTGACTAGCATCGCAATGACAACGGACTCCACAGGCCCCCATCCGAGCATGGTTTCTCCAATCTTGATGGCGGCTAGCGATACGGTAGCCATAATAATGATATTAAATAAAACACCGAGATAAATGGCCCGGAAGCCTCGCAAAAATGCGGCAGATTTCCCGCTGTATCTCAATTCATAAAACTCAACATCGGTGAGCACCTCAGAGCGTCTCCAGAGCTTTGCGTAAATAAATACTGTGAGCATGCCTGTGATGATGAAGGCCCACCACATCCAGTTTGCCCATACACCTGTTTCACGCACCAAGTTGGTGACAAAGTTTGGGGTGTCGGTTGAGAACGTGGTTGCTACCATTGAGAAACCGAGCAGCCACCATGGCATGCCACGTCCAGATAGAAAAAACTCACCGGATGATTTGCCCGCCTGACGGGACACAGCTACGCCGATACCAAGGGCGACAACAAAGAAGGCGATCAAGATTGCCCAGTCGACACTGGCAAGTTTCATTTCTGCGAGGATGTTAAACATAGATGGTGTGTTGGGATTGATTGGGGGAAACTAGAGAAGGATGAAGAACAAGACAACGGTAAAAGCTGGCAGTTTTTATTTGGCAAGTTGTTCACCGAGGTTAAGGCCATTGAGTAAGCAGTCTGAAACCGAAATTCCTCCCCGGTAGTTACCTGCCAAATGCAGCCCTTTGTGCTCTTTTTCTGTGGCGTTGATGGCATTGATGACTTGTTGATAATCAAGGCCGTATTGCGGAATGGCTTTCTGCCAGCTTGTCCGGTGGCTAAAGGTGGGCTCGCCAGAAACTCCTAGTAGTTTGCGAAGTTCAGCCAGCACAATCTCATCACTGTTTTTTGCGAATTCTGGGTGCGCTACCCCGCCCATCATGCATGTCAGAGTGACGCGGTCTTCTGGTGCGCGCCCATTAAACATGCTGGACGAGAACAAAACCCCAAGCAGTGGGCTTTTCTCTGCGGCCTTGATCAGCATGCCAAAGCCATCTAACGGATGCGCTACTTGTTTCCGTTTGAAACCTAACACAAGGCTAGTCACGGCAGGGCTATCTATCTTAGAAACGACGGTGAGTTTGTCCCGTATTGCGTCAGGGAGGGGGAGTTCAAGTAGCTTGTGGTGGGGAACGGCGAGCACTAGTTTGCCAAAGCTCTTAGTCTCTGACTTCCCGTTTTCGTCTGTCCAAGAGACGTCCCACCTGCCGTTGGTGCTAGTGATGGCACTTACCTGAGAGTTTAGCTGTAGTGCGCCAGAAGGTAAGTGGTTTGCCATGGCTTGTGGTAGCTCGCCCATGCCTTTTTCAAACGAAACCATGCGGGCGGGAGAGAGTCGGTTAGGATCTTTGTTTCCTGAAAACTGAAGTGCCAGTGCGCCGAGGATAAATGAGCGGTGGTTTTTTTCTAAATTCCATAGCCTAGGAAACGCATGACGCACGGCTAGCTTGGCTGGATCACCTGCATAGATCCCACTGACAAATGGTCCCGCTGCACTCTCTAACATCTCTTTGCCAAGCCTCCGCGTGACGAAGTCCGCAAAGCACTCCTCACCATTACCACCATATCGGCCAATCAGTGGCTCGATACAGAATCGAAGCTTCCCACGCATTGAAAACAGGGGAGTCGTCAGCATTCCCAAAGGTGAACTTGGCATGGCATGTGGTTTGCCATTTTGCACGATGTAACGTTTCTTCGCTTCATCACAGGCAAGAACCGAGTGCGCCCCAATGGTTTCCATCAGGTTGAGCAATCGCTGATCACGCACGAGAAGGCTGTTTGGTCCATGCTCGGCAAGGTAGCCGTCCTTGAGGGTAGTTTGGATAGCTCCTCCAGCTCGTGAGCCTGAGTCAATCACTGTGATGGGTTGCCCTCTTTCCACAAGCCGTGTGGCGACTGCAAGGCCTGATACGCCAGCCCCTATGATCGCCACTGAAGAATGAGTGTCCACACGCGCGTTAAACCTCAATTCACGCACATTTGCCATGCAAATATGCTGTAAAATAGATAGATTTGGCAAAGATAGTTAGGAAACATTAAATATCATAAT
>JBMYYO010000215.1:0-4195 GCA_049609505.1 Akkermansiaceae bacterium
CCTCCTGCGCCTTGTATGCTGCCTGATAGATCAAGCCCCCAACTGCGGCGGTTGGTGATGTGAGTGCCGTTGTGCTCAAGCTCCACGTTCCAGCCATTGTAGAGGTAGTAGGTGGTAGTTGTGGTGCTGCCGTTGCGGTTGGCGGTGAGGCGTTGGCCTGCGTCATCGTGGGTGTAGCTTGTGCTCTCGATGATGGTGGCAGCGTTGTCTTTCTGCACGATGGCGGTGAGGCGACCGCCGTCATCGTAGTCACGCTCACGGGTGAGGAGGCCGTTTTCGATAATGGTGGTATCAAGCTGGTTACGACCATTGTAGGTGTAGTCTGCCACAGGTGGCGGGCCGTCTGCGGTGAGTGACTTGAGAAGCTGTCGGCCATTGTAACCGTATCCGACCAGACTGCTGTCTGGGCGGGTGTGGCTGCTAAGTTGACCGTCCATGTTGTAATTATAGTCGAATGGGTGGCTACCTGCAAGCCCGGTGATGGTTTGGGTTTCTCTGGTTATTCTTCCGGCGGTATCATAGGCGTAGGTAATGGTGGCATGTTGGTTGGCGATACTACTGAGCTGTCCAGCGGCGTTGTGGCCGCTGTAGATGTGGTCTGGCTCGGCATTGCTGTAGCTGATCTTGGTCAGGAAATTGCGGTTGGCATTGCCGTAGTGGCGCTGTAATTACGAATAGTTTTATTAGCCATGTCTATGCTCGTCGAAGAGAGAAAAATGTATGATATCCACGAGAGGACGAATCTACAAATCTACACAAAAAACCAATGCCTGAAAAATATCTGCAACTCTATCGTGGTGCGGTGGTTTTAACTGTAGTATCATTATGACAAGCGCAGCCACATTGCAGCTAAGATCAGCCACCCACATGTCCGATTCCAGCACTCCTCTCTCCCAGCCAGACGCCACGGACAACGAGGTGGATGTGGCGTTGATGATGCGCGTAGGCAAGGGTGACGAGGAGGCATTTGGCCAATTGATAGAGCGGCACCAGCGCGCGGTGATTGGCACAGTGGCTAAGATGCTTGGTAATACTTCTGACGCGGAAGACATCGCGCAGCAGGTATTTATTCGGCTATGGAAGAGTGCCCCACGCTACGAGCCAAGGGCTAAATTCACCACCTTCTTGTTCACCATCGCGCGCAATCTTGTGTTTAATGAAAGCCGCCGCCGCAGTAAAAAGCAGGAATACTCCATGGACGAGCGCGAGGATGATTTCCACCTGCAAACTCCCGATGAAAACACCACTACCCCAGCCGCCAATCTACTCCACGGTGAGCTGCAAGCGGCTGTGGATCAGGCGATCGCCAGCTTACCGGAGAAGCAACGTCTCGCTGTGGTGCTACGCCGCTATGAGCACATGCCCTACGAGGAGATTGGCCAAGTGTTAGAACTCTCCGTTTCAGCGGTCAAAAGCCAGCTCTTCCGCGCACGAACTAACCTGCGCGAGGCGTTGGAGGTTTATCTCAATGATTGAATTTCTGGCTTTGCCCCTGCGAAGTTTGAGGGTAGTTTTTGTTCCATGCGATTACTCATAGTTCTACTTTGTTCCCTTAGCACCTCACTTCTTTCCGCTGCTGAACCTAGCACGAAGCTTCTTGCCGGTGGGTTCAGCAAGCCTGTTTGGGCAGAGTCTCCCAAGGGAGAAACCGACCGCCTCTGGGTGGTGGAAAAGGCTGGCACTATTCGCATTCTCAATACCAAAAGCGGCGAGAAAAAAGACTTCCTGGATATCACTGATAAAATCAAAATCCGCATGAATGAGCAGGGTTTGTTAGGTTTTGCCTTTGATAAGAGTTACTTAAAAAATGGGCGCTTCTACGTTTACTACACCAACACCAATGGTGATACCGAAATCTGCCGATTCACCGCTCAAGGCGATGCTAAGGATACGTGTGATGCCAGCAGCAGAGAGCTGTTGCTAACCTTCAAGCAGGACTACAAGAACCACAACGGCGGCTGGATCGGATTTGGCCCTGATGGGTATCTTTACATTGGCACTGGCGATGGCGGTGCAGGCAATGATCCCAAGCAGCGTGCTCAAGATCTATCTCAGTATCTTGGCAAACTCTTACGGCTAGATGTGTCCCCTGCAAAAGGATACAAAATCCCACGCGATAATCCGTTTAAGAACCGCTCAAGTGCCAAGGCTGAGATTTTTGCTTACGGTCTGCGCAATCCGTGGCGCTGTTCATGGGATAGCAAAACTGGCGATTTATACATTGCAGATGTTGGGCAAAACAAATGGGAGGAAGTCAACTTTATGCCAGCCGGCAAGGGTAAAGGTGCCAACTACGGATGGAGGCTCCGGGAGGGGCTCATTGCCACACCCAGCAAATCTATCGGAGGGGACAAACCATCCCGCGCCGTTGACCCCGTGCATGTTTATTATCACGGGCGCAAAGACAACGAGGGACTCTCTATCACGGGCGGCTATGTTTATCGCGGTCCGATTAAAAGTTTGCAGGGCAAGTACTTCTATGCCGACTACGCAAACCCTCGGATCTGGTCGTTCGAAATGAAAAATGGCAAAGCTCACAACCACGAAGACTGGACTGAGAGATTCAAATGCAACGGTAAAAAAATCTCTGCCATCGCATCCTTCGGCGAGGACCACGCAGGTAATCTTCTCCTCATTTCCCACGGGGGAAACATCTATCAAGTGATCGAGTAGCTCGGCTATTCTCTAGGTTCGTTTTGAGACCTCTAGCAGAAACACCACCCGCTGGTGCCCGGGATTCAGGAGCCGTGCTGTGCGTAGTGCTTGGTCTGGTGTGACAACACGGGCTAGAGTGCGTGCCACGTTCTCCTCGGCGGCAAGGCGGATTTTAGAGTCGCTGATACTACTGACTGATTCCTGCGCAGCTTGGAGATCAGACCGAGCCAGGGTGCCTGCTAGGCTGCGGTAGGTATTATCCCGGCGGCGTTTGTCAGTGATGTTATCGGCAAGAGTCAACGAGGTGTCTGACTCGTGACGCTCCGCATAGACTACCGCCATGTCCGCGCGGACGCGGTCGATTTTACTATTCGATGTCAGCTGCTCTGAAGTCCTGCTGGCATCTTCTAACAGAGCTAGAGCTGGCCCCTGTGCGCCTTGGCGTTGGCGGCTACGCGCCATGGAGATGAGAGCCATTGCCTTTTCGTCCACGAGATCAATCTCACTGAGGGTGTTATAAGCCGTGTGATGATCACCATCTGCGGCTGCTGCTTGGGCAATCGCGCGATAGGCTCTTGCGCGTTCTTTGTCAGACTGAATGGTGATAGCTACATTGCGTGCCTGCGCGGTGCTTCCCTCATCGGCTGTGACACCAGAAACGGTGCGCAAAGTGCGCTCGCGGATGTTTTCTAGCGGAATCCCATTGGACCTAACAAGAGCACCCGAGAGATCACCCACTTTAGCTTGCTCGACGGATAGCCGCTCCAAGGCGTAGGATTTCTCTTGGTCTCCACGGATGTAAAAAGCAACGTTAGCGCTAGAAACAAAATCCTGCCGCCGTGCAAAGTCCTCGGAAAGTTTCCTAAGTGCCGCATCCTTCTCCGTGGGGTCTGAGATATGAAGTAGCGTACCTAAGCTGGATGAAACAGTGCCCATCCGTGCGCGCTGCCGAGCCAGAGAACTAAGCGCACTATCACGCAATCGATCATTTGTGATCATTTGCACCGTTTGATCCGCTTCTTTGAAATCACCTTGGCTGGCGCGCTTGAGAGATATGCGGCGGTAGGCATCATCTTTTTTCCGCTGGTTCACAATCATGGAAACCGTCTGCAATGCAGCGCTCGCTCCCTCAAACATAGCTTCCCCTTCTGCGATGGCAACGAGTGCCACATCGCGATCGCCACCGTTCTGAACCTGAGCAAGAAGCTTACGTGCGATGTCTAACTCCCCTTGCCTAGCAGACCATGCGGATACCTCGGCTACGGCACGCTCGCGCTCACGTGCCACTCTGATGTTTTGCAATGCCTCCATAGCATCCTCTGTCTGCCGCAAGCTCAACATTGCCTTCACTACTTCACGGATAGCGACGGATGAGTCCCTATCATCATCGGGATCTGCTGCCATTTTCTCAGCGATAATTAGCAGTTCACGTGCGCTGGTTTTATCCCCTCTTCGGGAATATTCCTTTGCGATTGGGATGAGATGTTTCCACGGTGTCTCACTGCGAATGGCCACTTGGTATGCCTCCGCCATGAGAGAT
>JBMYYO010000216.1:0-4176 GCA_049609505.1 Akkermansiaceae bacterium
TTGGAGATACTCATCAAGCAGGACATGAGTGATCAGTGGATTACCTCGCAGAGCTATCTGTTAGGTATCGCCTATGCGCAATTAGCGAAAAAGCAACCGCTGGCAGCGGCGCGAGGTTTCTCCAAGCTGCTCCGCGAGCCATTGCCTATCACGTCTGGTGGCTTGCGCGGAAATTACGCCGTTGATGTGGGCTACACGTTTTGCTACGAGCTGGCAAAAGCCGATAGCAAACTCGCGCTCAAAGCGGGAGGGAAAAAGTGGGGATACCCTCATGCTATTGGTGGGAATGAAGGGCAAGGAGTGGTTCGTGCAATCATTGAAAAAGGAGAGCTGGATACGCTAATAAAGCACTTCAAAAACAACATTGCGGATAATTATCAATTCGATGTTTATAATGATCTAGCGCAAGGGTGGCCGCAGCTAGACCCTGATGCAGCCATAGAGTGGTTCGGGAAAAGAAAATTCGATCCAAACGGTAACGGAGAGTATGATGTCGATATCACCTTTGCTGTGGCACAAGGTTTAGCCTACCAAGACCCCGATGCCGCAGTCCGTTTCCTGCAAACTCACCCAGCCATCGAGAAAGGAACGCGCGGTGCTCATTTGAAAAATCTTCTAGAAAACGCCAACCCACATCTTGCATGGAGGCTAAATAAAACTTACAAACTAAAGATCAAGCTAGACTGAGAGTAAGGCTGGTGCTTTCCAAAAATTTACATGCCATAAGTTGACCGCGCTAAGTGCTCAGAGTATGAATGAGACATGAGAACACTTGCCATCGGCGATATACACGGCTGCTTAGCACCACTGAAAGAACTCTGGACGGCGATCAATCCACAGCCAGAGGACCAGATTATTTTTATGGGTGATTACATTGATCGTGGCCCCGATTGCAAGGGTGTGATCGATTTTCTGATCAGCCTGAAGCAGCAGGACTTCAACATCACTTTTCTATCAGGCAACCACGAAGAGAAATTTTTTCTCTCAGACATTGATCTAACAGATCGCGCACACTGGATGAAAGATTGGGGTGGGCCGGAAACATTGGAGTCCTACGGAGTTCGTGGCTTTGATGATATACCAGAGAGCCACTGGGAGTTTCTCCGCAAGTGCCGACCATACTTGGAAACAGACACCCATATTTTTGTCCACGCGAATCTTGAGCATGACGTGCCGCTTGACCAGCAGCTTCCGTTCACACTGGTGCATAAGAAGTTTGGTGAACCAAAGCCACACATGTCTGGCAAGACGATGATCTGCGGACACACTGCCCAGAAGTCACACATCCCAGCAAATCTTGGCCACGCCGTTTGTATCGATACAGACCCTGGACGGGGCGGCTGGCTTACCTGCCTACATGTAGAAACCGGAAACTACTGGCAAACCAACTTCGGTGGCGACCTGCGTGAGAGCTCTATCTAACAATTCCGCAAACTGAATACTTCCAGCTAATAAAAATCATCCACATCGATATGGACTGCTTTTACGCAGCCATTGAAGAGCGGGAGAATCCATCTCTACGCGGTAAACCCGTAGCGGTTGGTGGTGCCAGCAGGCGGGGAGTGATCTGTGCTGCCAACTATGAGGCACGGAAGTATGGTGTTTTTTCCGCTATGCCAGGGTTCAAAGCCACCCAGCTTTGCCCGCAGCTGATTATGCTGCCAGTGCGCTTTGATTTGTATCGCTCAGAATCAGCTAGGATCAAAGCGATATTCGGTAGGTTCACAGAGACCATTGAGCCTCTTTCGTTAGATGAAGCATATCTAGACGTGAGCCATTGGCGCAGCAGCACCTCTGCGATTGCACGTGAGATACGGGCTCAGATTTATGAAGAAACAGGCCTCACGGCATCGGCTGGAATAGCACCTAACAAAATGATCGCAAAGATCGCTAGTGACTGGCACAAACCAAACGGTCAATTTGAAGTAAAGCCTGATGAGATTGCCGATTTTATGCTCACCTTGCCTGTGAAAAAACTATGGGGCGTAGGCAAGCGGATGCAGGAGAAACTCAGCGCAATTCAGGTAGAGACCTGTGGAGATCTCCAACAGATTGATAAAATTTCCCTATCACAAAAATTCGGCAAATGGGGCGTGGAGCTCTACGATCTCTGCCGTGGGATTGATGGGCGTCAAGTGAAGCCTAACCGAAGCCGAAAATCCATCAGCAAGGAGCGCACCTTCTCAGAGAACATCACCAGCATGGATGCCCTCACCCCGAACCTTCAAGAGATGATGACCGCAGTGCAGGAGACGCTGAGTTTTAAATACAACCACCGATCTGTTAGATCACTTGTAATCAAGCTCAAGTTTGCCGATTTCACAAGCACCACCGCAGAGCGCGCCCATTCAGCTCCTAGTGAGAGCATTTACCATGAGTTACTCAAAGAAGCTTGGTCACGCGGCAAAGGGAAACCTGTTAGGCTATTCGGTATCGGTGTGCGCTTAGCAGATGAAAAAGAAGATCCACAAATGGAGATGTTCTAATTTTTTGGGATCGCCATCAGATAGGCCTGATTAGGGTCGCTTTTTTCATCTGCGTGAGTGGATGCAGCCGCTTGTTATCCTTGGTTTGTTTGTCGTCTCGAAACGATGTCATATAAGCTTGATGGTTCCATGCGCATATCGAGCACGGCTATAATCATGACCACGTTGTCAGCTACATCATAATAAATAGAGTAAGGAAATCTCTTCGATAGTAACCGATGATAGCCATAGTGCTTGCGATGGAGTCCAAAATAAACCTTTAATGATGCGATGTCTGTTAAAATGCAGTCAGTAAAGTAATCACCAACACCATGCTCACACAAATTATAAAAATCTCGTCCATTCGCTATATCATCTCTAGCTTAGTCAGAAACAAAAACCTCACGAGACATGTACTATGAAAAATAAGATTTAACCTCATCCAATGAATAAAACTTGGCTTCTCCAGATTCAATTCTCTTACGTCTTTGGCTTAAAACATCTTTATGCCAAGTAGGTGATCTGGGTTCACTAGATTCATGACAAATAGCATCCCATAAAAGCTCCATTGTCTCAAGCCTTTCATTAGAAGACATCTTGCGCATTGCGCCAAATAGAATGACACCGAAGCTGAGCCAAGAAAAAGGCTGAATGAGGTCGATGCGCCAGAAAGAATGACACCCAGATGAAAACGCTATCCGCCACCCCATGTATCTACATGTGTTAACCCCGCAAACTCAACATGAGTGCCATGGTCTTCGTCTCCTGCGAAACCAACTACGAATGACCACGGAAGCGACTCTTGATCCTCGCCTTCCTCATCTAAAGTAGTTCGATCAATCCAAAAATGGGGATTAACAAACCTCGATAGCACAGCCTCCAAATCTTCCCCTTCTAGGTGTTGAGCGTAATAGTTCGTAACTTCACGTTGAGCTACCTCAACCAACATAGAAAGATTAGAACAAATTATATCTATAAGACTCTCTTCACGCTCGTCGATGGCGAGAACTTCCTCATCTGATGGAATACTTCGTGTGTGACACTCTATAGTAACAGGAACACCTCTAAAATTTACTTCTGGGAGACCATCTGAAACCCACCCATAATCGTTAGAATTCCAATTTAATTTAGAGCGAAACATATTTAGCAGAACGTCAAAGCTGAGGCACCTGCGCCCGAGAGCGCAATCGGCCAACACGAAAGCTGCACGATCCGCCTGAGCGCGTCAACTCGGGGCGGGGCGCAGGTTGCTCTCCAGCGCCTTGTTGGGCATTGGTTGTTCCCGTGGGGAGTGTTCAAATGATGAGCAAATTCTGCTTGACGACGGCCGTCGCGTGATGTATGACAAACGTCACAATGAAGAAGCTCGCAAATCCAGCGCTCCAAACCCTGCGTCAGACGCTAGAAGACAAATTCTTCTACAAGGCGGCTGACTTCGATGGGCGCACGAAGATTCTCACGATTGGCGAAGACCATGGAGGCATCCGCGACAACGCACTTTGCTTCGAGGTTTACGCCGGGGCTCCATTCGTTCTCTTTGTGGCGTCCGGAGCCAAAGCTACGAAAGCCCTTCGCCAGTGCGCTTTCGATTATGCGTTGGCGACAGAAACCATCGGAACTGTGGCCTTCTTCGATCAAGAAGGAGAAGATTTCGACACATTCAGAAGACGCTTTCGCGATAGTGAATTCGAAGCCGTCAAAGGCATCGAAT
>JBMYYO010000217.1:0-4150 GCA_049609505.1 Akkermansiaceae bacterium
CGGCGAGTTGGCGGAATGTTCCATCGCTCTGATTGAAGAGCAGATTGCCGCGTGCCGCGAAGTGCAGGCGGTCATCCACATTATCGAAGCGGGAGAGCACCCGATGGCCCGCCTTGGAATACATGTTGGTAACAAAAAGATCCGGCTTCAGGTCATTATTGTAATCCCCCCACGAGGCACCCATGCCAAAGCCTTTCATCGTATCCCCTGATAGCTCCTTTGAGACATCAGTGAAACTCGGCACCCCATCTTTCCCCCATCCATCATTGCGCAGCAAGGAGTCGGGCGCGAAGTCGTTACAGACATAAAGATCCATGTCCCCATCCTTATCGTAATCAGCCCATGATCCTTGGTAGGAGTTATGGTATTGATCAATTGCCGGATCCGGTGAAACAGTCTCGAACTTACGTTTGCCACGGTTTAGCAAAAGATAATTGCGAGGCCCCGCCTGATCATAGTAACGGTGTCCGGCAGCTAGTGCGGCATGCAGGGACGAATGTGTATCAGCAGGGAGAAATTTATTAATCCAGGCGGAGTTCTTCTGAGCTGCAGTCCCACTGGGCCCATAAGTGCATAGGTAGATATCAAGCAAGCCGTCATTATTAGAGTCCGCCACAGAGACGGATGTCACAAGATAAGGAAGCTCCTCCGATGAAGCAACGTAGTAACCAGCCTCGTTCCAGAAAAGTTGGCTGCGCTCAAGGCTGCGCCCGAGGATCAGATCCGCATCACCATCATTATCAAAGTCCGCAAAAATCGCCGAGGTACAACAGGCCCTTACATTCAAGCCATACTTACTCGCCTGCTCAGTGAATTTTTTACCTCCCTCGTTCACCCAGAGCTGGCAAGGTGCCCACAGTGAGGTGACAAAAAGATCGTCCCATCCGTCCTGATTGATATCGACCACGGACACAGACGGGTGCTGGTAATCGACTTCTGCTTTAAAAAATGGACCGTATTCCAATTTCGGAAGAATCGTTTCGTTTGTTTTGATGAATTCAGTCAGCTTCTCCTCATGAAAACTGCGAGTCGCGAGCTGGAGGTCCTTTGAGCTGAAGAGATCCGCCATACGATTCTTAAACATCAGCTGCTTGCTTCGCATCGCAGTCATTTCCTTAGTGTGCCAGCTTTTGATTTTCCAGCTGTCACCGGATTTGATCCAGTCTACGGCCACTTTCCCCTTAAGGCTGACTTGGCTGCTGTTTTTATCCACTCCTTTGGCGGCAAATTTCATCACGGAGTGCAGCAGCTCGCCGTCATTCGATTCCGCGGAGATAAAGCCAAATGAGGCATGTGTCACCTCTTGAAATGAAGCTAACAACGGGCCCCAAATTTTTCTTTTTCCTGCATCTTCGACGGATAAACTTTCACTTTCAGCCACTCGCCACTTTCTCTTGGTGATTCCATTTGCCGCATCCACCAATTCCCCCTTAGGCTCCGTGGCTGTTAGGTCGGTTAAGGAAATATCATCGGCGAACAGCTCTTGACTCTCAGGCCCGATCACATTTTTGTTTTTAATAGCATCGGCGATGCGCCTGGCAAGAGTCGTCACCTCCAACACGGACTCCTCATCCCGCACTAATTCGCGAATGGCCTTCTTTTGTCCGTCCTTGGCTGCATTATCTTTGTTCCGACATTGGGAACCTAACAGAAACAAAAACCCAAGTAAACAAACGAAGGAAGCACGTCCCATAGTTCCAGTATATGAGAACAAAATAAATCTCACGTTTTCCATGGCAAAAATTTATGTCAAGACGTCAGGTAGTAAAAGAAAACATCTCTCAAAATCTCATAGCAAGCAAACTCTCGAAAGTAAAAACCCGCCTCCTTTGAAAGGGGGCGGGTTTGAAAAGTGTTGCTTTAAGCAATTACTTGCGACGACGCATAATCAGAGCAAGTCCACCGAGACCCAGAAGGGCTGCGGAGGATGGCTCAGGAACGGCAACGGTATTGGTCTTCAACTCGAATGCCATATCCCAGTCGCTTTGAGTTCCATTGGCGCGGAAAGCTTGGCCTCCTGTATATGGTTCTCCTACATCGAGCTCCGCACCAATGCCGAGGAGGTTTCCGTCGTTGCCTACAGTGGCTGCCGTGGTATCACTGGCAAAGATGTAAGCGTAGCTTGTTCCCTTGGCAATGGCGTCAGCACCGGTAAAGGTCCATGTGAGCTGCTCGTTACCACTCAGAGCGGACATGTCCACTGTGTTGGTTGAAACAGCTACCAGACTACCGATGGTAGTAGGGTTAGCGCTACCATCAACGGCAAAGGCGTCATATACGTGAATGTAAACGCCATCAGGGGCACCACCGGAAGCAGAGCTGGAGTACTGGAATGACAGTTCTTCAATGTAGACAGTAGGAGGGATCGAGGCATCAGCCGTATCAGCGCCAACGTTGACAGTGATACTTTGGCCGAACATCGGTCCAGCTTGGTTGTTGTCATTCCCAGAAGCCGGATCAACGGTACTGTATGACGTAATCACCTGGGCCGCATTCGCCGCCAGTGTTGTAACAGCCAGAGCTGCGATTGTGTGTTTTATTCTCATAGTTGTTTTATTGGGTTATTATTTGGTTTATTAGTCTTGCAAGAAACCAGCCTAACTGGATTTCCAATTAAGCCGAACTGAGTTAATAATAATCTTCTCGCTTCGCTTCTGAACTTCTACATTGCGTGTGATGTTTTAGGCAAATGAAGTCTACAGGTATTAATGTCAAACCAGATGACGTCGGCTGTTATTGTTTGTGTAACAATAGTCAACGCCGCATCTTGGAATTTAAAACTAGACTTCCTCCTCGCTTCTATCCAAGTATCAAATGACAACAAGCGGGTGTGAAACTGACAGACATCCACGTCCCATTTACAAGAACTCTAACACTCTCAACATCATCATGAAACTAGCCGAAGCCCTTGTTTTAAGAGCAGACATTCAGAAACGTTTTGCTTCTCTCCGCGAGCGGATTGGAAAAAATGCCATCGTCCAAGAGGGCAGCGAACCACACGAAGACCCTAACAAGTTGATGAAAGAAGCTTTTGGTGTCTTGGACGAACTTCGTAATCTGGTGGGGAAAATCAATACCGCGAATGCCAACAACACCTTGCCAGACGGTCGCACACTCACGGATGCGATCGCACAACGTGACGAACTCACCCAGCAGCATTCTCTGATTCAGCACACTATTTCCAGCTCAGGAAAAGAGCCGGATCGATACAGTATGAGCGAGATTAAATGGGTGGCCTGCATCGATGTAAAAAAACTTCAGAAGCAATCGGATGATTTATCGAAGAAAATCCGAGAGCTCAATCTCATGATCCAGGAAACCAACTGGAAGACAGATTTGGAGTAGCTCGCTACTCCAGGAACTCCGGGCGAGTGCGGCTCCCCGGTGCCGGCGCCGAGGGGATGAAAACATATCGGTGCCGTCTAAACCGCATCGCGGTCGGTGCAACCCCATAACCAATGATGCCATCACAACTGAGACCTCACAAAGCACAAGTCACCCATCACCACCGCGCACTGACGGAGTTCCAATTTTTTTAAATCAAGTCCCTCTGCATCGATGGCGCCAGAGGCTCGTGTAGCCGTAGGAAAAAGCTCGCGATAGTCTGGTTTTAATAAAGGACCAGTCAAAAAAAAGGCAACGGTAGAAACAAGGTCGCTATTTTAGCAAACGCCTCTGTTTTACATAGACTCAATACGAGCCTTAATGCCACCCATGAAAAATATTCACATCATTCTCAGCACCCTGTGCATAGCTCTTAGCTTGGCACACACCGTCTCCGCCGCGCCAGCCACGCTGACTCAATCGGTCGTTCGCAATGGTAATACAATCACCATGCAGTTGAAGAGGCAAGACCTCCGAGGTGCTAACTTCGAGCTACTAACACAGAACTCTAGTGGTGCGTATGTTGCTGCCACAGCGGTTGCCGAACGATCATACATCGGAACCGTGAATGGATTCCCCGGCGCGGTTTCTTGTGGTATTCTTCAGGACAACGGCACTTTTCGTGGTGCGATTTACTTTGACCGAGGTGAGACTTGGTTCACCTTAGGGACGACTGTCCATACTACCCGTGCATTAGGTTACGGAAGTTTCGGCCGCGCAATATTTTTTCTGTAAAAGTGGCTGATAGCTTGGTTGAAGGTTTGGT
>JBMYYO010000218.1:0-4149 GCA_049609505.1 Akkermansiaceae bacterium
AAGCAGCCCCAGCTAAAAAAGCCGCTCCTGCCAAGAAGGCCGCCACTAAAAAAGCAGCCGTCAAAAAAGCACCTAAGAAAAAAGCGCCTAAAAGCCGCATCGATACCCCCGAGATCCAAGAAAAAATCCGTGATCTCATCAAGCTTGCCAAGGAACAGGAATATCTCACCTACGATGACGTCAATGACATCCTGCCCAAAGACCTCGTTGAGCCTGCCGATGTAGAAGCCATTCTTGACCGCTTGCGCAAGATGGAGTTCGATATCATTGATGCTTCAGAGGTGGACTCCTACCGCGACCGCAAAAAGGATACCGACGATGGAGCTACTGCCAAGTCTGACCAAAAGCTCGATATCCTCGATGATCCAGTGCGCATGTATCTCAAGCAGATGGGCCAAGTTCCCCTGCTTACTCGTGAGCAAGAGGTGGAAATTTCCAAGCGTATCGAAGACGCCGAAATCGCCGCCAATGCGGAGCTCCACAAATTCGGATTCATCGCCACCGCTTATCTCGATCTTGCCGATCGCTTAGGCCGCGGCAAAGAGCGCTTTGACCGCGTCATTCAGGACAAAAAAATTGAGAGCCGGGAGCGCTACATGCGCGCCCTACCAAAACTCTGCGAACAAGTCCGTAATCTCCACGAGGAAAACGATCAAATCTTCCGCAAGCTTCAGGCGAAAAACCCACGCGGCAAAAAGAAACTTATCGAGAGTTTTGATAAAAACCTCACCTCCGTAGCACGTCTTTACAACCGCTTTTACTACAAACAAAAAGTCGTTGAAGACTTCAACGTGCAGGTGGAAGACAACCAGAAAAAACTCTGGCGCTACGAGCGCAAACTCAAGTCCAAGCCCGGTGACAATGAGTTTGAAACCAAAGTGCGCGAGATCCAACAGCTCGCATGGCACAAGGCTGAGGACTTCCTCGTTTCCCGCAAGGGACTACGCCAGCGCACTCGTGAAGCCTATCAGGCGAAAACCGAGATGGTGGAGGCAAACCTCCGCCTCGTAATCTCCATCGCCAAGAAATACACCAACCGTGGTCTCTCATTCCTTGATCTCATTCAAGAAGGAAACATGGGACTGATGAAAGCGGTGGAGAAATTTGAGTATCGCCGTGGATACAAGTTCTCCACTTACGCAACGTGGTGGATTCGCCAAGCAATCACCCGCTCCATTGCGGACCAAGCGCGCACCATCCGTATCCCGGTCCACATGATCGAGACGATCAATAAACTCATGCGTGTGCAGAAACAGCTTGTGCAAGAATACGGCCGCGAGCCAAGCCCAGATGAGATTGCAGAGGAAATCCACCTCCCAGTTGAGCGTGTCCGCGCCGTGCTCAAGATGGCGCAACAGCCCATCTCCCTCCAAGCACCCGTCGGTGATTCAGACGATACATCATTCGGTGACTTCATCGAAGACAAAGCCGCTGAGAACCCCATGGAGGAAGCTGGCTTCGCTATGCTCAAGGAGAAGATCGGCGATGTGCTAGACACCCTCACCGAGCGTGAGCGAGAGGTCCTAGAGCAGCGCTTCGGGCTCAAAGACGGCTACTCCCGCACCCTCGAAGAAGTTGGCAAACAGTTCCAAGTCACCCGTGAGCGCATTCGCCAGATCGAGGCCAAGGCACTTCGTAAGATGCGCCACCCTACGCGTATCCGTAAGCTGGAAGGCTTCATCGAGCTACCGAACTTGCCGTAAGTTTTTTTACCCATCATCCCAATGCAAACGGAAATCATCACCAACCGCGAGGTGAATGCGGTGCAGATCCCAAGTGGAGATCCCTTCACTCTGCCCGCTGGCACCGCCGTCATCATCACTCAAACTCTCGGAGGCTCCTACACCGTAGCCACCCAGTCTGGCCTCGCCCGCATCTCATCCGATGATGCGGACGCGCTCGGAATTGATCCTAATGAAACCGCTGGAGGCAGCGGTAGTGGTGGCGAAGATCTCCCTGATGATGCCAGCCAAGAAGACCGCATCTGGCACCAGCTCAAGCAGGTGTTCGATCCAGAAATCCCCGTCGATATCGTCAACCTCGGCCTCGTTTACGACTGTGCACTCGAGGAGGAAGAAGGCAAAATGGTTGCCAAAGTAAAAATGACCCTCACCGCCCCAGGCTGTGGCATGGGACCAGTGATCGCAGCTGACGCCCAAGCACGCATCATGACCATCGATGGCATTGATGACGCCCAAGTCGATCTCGTTTGGGACCCACCATGGAATCAGGACATGATTTCTGAGGAAGGCAAAATGCAGCTCGGCATGATCTAGCTGCCCTACCCTGCCACTAAAAAGCAGGCCGAACCAAGGCTGGGGTAAACACCTCTTTCTCGGAGTCCACCCCAGTAAGCCACATGATACCGCCCACGATGGCGAGCGCACCCCGGATGATCCAACCAACGGTTGGTCCCCACATATCGATCCACGCGAGAAGGATAAACTCCATGTTGATAAAGTGAAGAACCGCTGAGCCGATTCCGAAAAAGAACATTGTGCCTCCGATACTTTTCATAGTGCGAGGAGCCTATCCAAACCTAACACCCAGTCAACGTAGAAGTGCGGCGGTTGTTTTCTGACACAAGTTTCCATTGCTTGAATGCACATCCCGTGAATAATGCGCACGCGCTAGTTTTGCGTTCATCAATTACTTTGTATCATTATGGAAAAATCTGATTTCGGTCTCATCGGTCTTGCCGTTATGGGCCAGAACCTTGTCCTCAACGTTGAAAGCCGCGGCTTTCAAGTTTCTGTTTACAACCGCACGACCTCTACAATGGAGGAATTTATCTCGGAGAACCCCGATAAAAAACTCGTCGGCTGCGAAACTCTTGAAGAATTTGTCGATAGCCTAGCCTCCCCTCGCAAGATCCAGATCATGGTGAAAGCGGGAGGTCCAGTCGATGCCGTGATCGAGTCCCTCATCCCACTCCTCGACGAAGGCGACATTATCATTGATGGAGGAAACTCCCTCTACACAGACACCGAGCGCCGTGATAAGTATTGTGCGGAAGCCGGCATGCGCTTCATCGGTGCTGGAGTTTCCGGCGGTGAAGAAGGTGCCCTCAAAGGCCCCTCCATCATGCCCGGTGGACCAGAAAGCACCTGGGAAGTGATGAAGCCAATCTTCGAGAGCATCTCAGCTAAGGTCGATGGCGAGCCCTGCGTGGTACACATCGGCGAGGGCGGTGCAGGTCACTTTGTAAAGATGGTGCACAACGGCATCGAATACGGAGATATGCAGCTCATCTGTGAAGCATACAACATCTTCAAAGCCGCCGGCTTCTCTAACGAAGAGCTGGCTGATATTTTTGCCGATTGGAACAATGGTGATCTCGAAAGCTTCCTGATCGAAATCACAGCAAATATTTTCAAACAAAAAGACCCAGAAACAGGCAACGACATCGTCGATATCATCGTGGACAAAGCAGGTCAGAAAGGAACAGGCCGCTGGACCGTAATGGGCTCTGTCGAGCAAGCCGTCCCTTTCTCCACCATCGCAGGCTCCGTGGAAGCGCGCATTCTCTCATCCATGCGCGATCAACGCAAGGTTGCCTCAAGCATTCTACAAGGGCCAAGCAACTGGGACTTCAATCTTGAAATGAGCAAGGAAGAGCTTGTCAAAAAAGTTCGCAATGCACTCTATGCGTCAAAAATCGTTTCTTATGCGCAAGGTCTTGATCTCATTTCAAAGGTAGGCGAGGACAAAGGCTGGGATCTAAACCTTGGTGAGATTGCTAAAATATGGCGTGGAGGTTGCATTATTCGTGCACGTTTCCTCAACCGTATTACGGAAGCCTACACGGCGGAGACTCCTCCTACAAACCTCATGCTCGCTCCGTTCTTTACGGAAATTCTAAATTCAGGGCAAAGCGACTGGAGAGAGGTGGTAGCACTTGCCGCAACCAATGGTATCCCCGTGCCATCCTTTGGTGGTTCACTCGCTTACTATGATGCCTACCGAGCGGAAAGACTTCCTGCCAACCTCCTACAAGCGCAGCGCGATTTCTTTGGCGCTCACACTTATGAACGGCTCGATAAACCAGAAGGCGAATGGTTCCATACCGAAGACTGGCCAGATTTGATTAGTTAGCCACCCATTCTCTAACATCGTTTGATCTATCTAGACCTAGTATCCACAGCTGTG
>JBMYYO010000219.1:0-4123 GCA_049609505.1 Akkermansiaceae bacterium
GGTATCGACGATGTCGCCCGGGCTATCCGGCACGTAGTGGCTGAGGAAATCAGACATCTTGACGTTGCCGATAAAACAAATCCCTTGGCTGTCTTTTTTCCCCGCGACGGGGAGGTCGAAACGTTTTGCCTGCTCGCGCACCTGCGGCTTGAGCATTTCTCCGCAGGGAAAACGCGCGTGCAACGCCTGCCGTTGTTCCATCAGGGCGAGGAAGTAGCTTTGATCTTTGTTCGGATCGGCTCCACGTAGAATATCAGCCGAGCCATCCGCCCGCTCACGCCTGCGTGCGTAGTGTCCCGTGCCCACGGCTTCAAAACCTTGTTCAAGAGCATAATCGAGGAAGACCCCGAACTTCATTTCACGGTTACAGTAAACATCCGGGTTCGGCGTGATGCCGCTACGGTATCCCTCTAACAAATAGTCCACGATCCGCCCGCGATATTGATCGATCAAATCCACTACGCGAAACTCAATACCGAGTTTTTCTGCCACCGCATGGGCGTCTTCCACATCCTGTTCCCAGGGACAATCCCCCGCCACGCCGTCCTCGTTGATCCAGTTTTTCATGTAGCCGCCCACCACCTCGTGGCCTTGCTCGATGAGCAGGGCTGCCGCCACGGCGGAATCCACACCGCCTGATAATCCTACAAGAATTCTGGACACGCCTTTTCCATAATCTCAAATTCTGAAATTCCAAATACCAATTTACCCCACAGCAACCCAATCCACCTGCCATAAGCGGCAATTTTCCTATTTTTGGTATTTAGAGTTTTCGTTTTTGGGTCTAAGAACCCCTCCATGTCCGAGCCATCACCAGCAGCCGATCACGCTTCTCCGAAATCACGGGGCAAGCAGCCCGGCAAGTATTCCCCTTTTGCAGGCTGCTCGATCTTTTTTATCTACATCGGCATCGCCGCAGCACTGATCGGCTTTGCCATCTGGGTGGGGTTGCAAATGGAAGCCACCATCAAGGGATTCACCGAGGAAAAACCTGCCACCATTGAGGTTGTCGATGCAGAAGGTAAGGAGTCCGCCCAAGTGGCGCTGAAAAACAAGCTCGATGGATTCCGCCACGATATTGAGGCAGGAAACAAAGCCAGCATCACACTCACCGCCGAGGAGATGAATCTGGCGATTGCCACCTTTGACATTTTGAAACCTCAACGAAAAAGTTTACATGTCACCAAGATTGCCGATGGGCTGATCACCACTGAGGTTGCCTACCCGATCAATGCCGGCATCAAGAGCATCTTCACCAAGGAGCTCCGCTACATGAATGGCACTCTTGCCATCAAGCCTGAACTTGTGGACGGCGCTGCGTTTCCCCGCATCGAAAAAATCACGCCCACTGTTGGCAAAGAGAGTGATATTCCTGATGAACTGCGCCAGCAGCTTTCAGAAACCCTCCTCCATCCGCTGCATAATGACAAAGAACTAGGTCCTATTTTCAGCAAACTTTCTGGCGTGGAAATCAAAGGCAACACACTACTACTGCAGACCGACCCCGCAGTAGAAACCACCGAGTCCACCGCGCCGAAAGACGCCACTCCATTCATAGAGCGCTTCATGAAAGGCTTCGCCATCGTTGCCGTGCTTTTCCTCGCCCTCATCTCCGTCATCATCTTCCTAGCCCGCCGCAAGGCAAAACAATCTTAACCCATCCGCCCCAGCGGATCACACTATCCTATTTCCTAATAACAATTAACAAATAACTATTACACAACCATGAACATTAACGAGAACTTCCTCAAACTCAAAGCCGGCTACCTGTTCCCTGAAATCGCGCGTCGCGTCAACGCCTGGACCGATGCTAATCCTGATAAAACAGATCGACTCATCCGCTGCGGTATCGGTGATGTCACTGAGCCGCTTCCAGAAGCTGTTAGAACCGCCATGCACGCTGCCATTGATGAGCAAGGGTGTAGTGATACCTTCCACGGCTATGGCCCGGAGCAGGGTTATGCATTTCTGCGCGATGCGATTGTTGAAAACCAATTCAGCGGCCTCAACATTTCCGCCAACGAGGTCTTCATCTCAGACGGCTCCAAGTGCGACACCGGAAACATCCTCGATATCTTTGGCAGCGGCAACAAGATCGCCATCACCGATCCTGTTTACCCCGTTTACGTTGATACCAACGTCATGGCTGGCAACACGGGCGAGGCGGATGAAAACGGTGCCTACGAGGGCCTTGTTTATCTCCCCTGCACGGCTGAAAACAATTTCTGCCCCGCCATCCCAGATGAGAAGGTTGATCTCATCTACCTTTGCTACCCTAACAACCCAACTGGCACCACCGCTACTCGGGAGCAGTTAGAGGCATGGGTAGCCTACGCCCGCGCTAACAATTCACTTATCCTCTTCGATGCCGCCTACGAGGCATTTGTGCAGGATAAGTCCGTGCCGCGTTCTATCTTCGAGATCGAAGGCGCGCATGAGTGTGCCATCGAGTTCCGCTCATTCTCCAAAAACGGAGGGTTCACAGGCGTGCGCTGCGCCTACACCGTCATCCCCAAGAGCCTCGTTTACCAAACTTCCACGGGCGAAGACGTTTCCCTCCACTCACTCTGGAACCGCCGTCATGCCACCAAGTTCAACGGAGCCTCCTACCCCGTCCAGCGTGGTGCCGCCGCTATTTTTTCCGACGAAGGAAAGGCACAAGTTTCCGCCCTCATCGAGCACTACATGGGCAATGCCGCATTGCTGAGAAAAACCTGCATCGATGCCGGGCTCACCGTATTCGGTGGTGAGAACGCCCCTTACGTCTGGGTGCAATGCCCCGAAGGCACGGACTCATGGGGGATGTTTGATAAAATGTTAGAAGAAGCCCAAGTCGTCGTCACCCCTGGCGCTGGATTCGGCGCGGCGGGCGAAGGATACTTCCGCATCTCATCCTTCAACTCCCGCGAAAACGTCGAGGAAGTCTGCCGCCGCATCGCTGCGCTGTAGAATCACGATCGTAAAAACCGCTAACTTTTCTTCTGTCCGTAGCGGGCAAAGAGATCTTCAAGCCACTCACGTTTGAGCGGCTTGGAGAGTAGCGTGACTTGGCCTTGTGGAAGCAGCCGATTCACTACCGCTACCTCGTCGCCGTCTAACGAATCGACCAGTGCTACCACCGGAAGTGTGTAGTGGGACTCAGAGGCGAGAAGTTTTCCGTAAAGCTCATCGCCATCCATATCGGGCAGCTTGAGATCGAGAATCACGAGTGGAAAATCATAGCCCGATGCCTGTGTCAGCGCCTGCTCTCCACTGGATGCTGCGATGTGGAAGTAGCCGCCTTCTTTGAGGATGCTGGTGATTTCTCCGAGGAGTTTGCTGTCGTCGTTAATTACTAAAATAGGGTCCATGGTTAGAATCCTAACTGTTTTACAAATGAAGGCAGCTATAAAATGAGGTAGCGTTTGTAAGAACGCTGTAAGTATTTCTGGGTTGTGGCAGTATCTTTACTGATGCATGTGAAATTTTTAATTCTTGCTGGTCTCTCGTTGCTAACCTCTGCCGCCCATCTCTCCGCGTCCAATGTTAGCCTTGGCACGATTGAGCAGCCTATCAATTTGGTAGCGCACTCTGATCCTTCTGCGATTCCACTTGGCTCGGTGATCCATGAGGCGAACTACAACTATGGAATTCACCAGCTCATCACAGCGCCTCGCCCGTGTCGGCACGGCTCGATGGAATGGAGCGGTGGCACCGAGTTAAATCAAAATCTTGCCAATGTATTTGGAATTTTGGTGGAGCCGACGGATGGAACCAATGTCCCATTTGCTCCGGTAAACATCCGCATCAAGGCGTGGAAAAAACCAGCCTACTCGCCTTACTCCAAAGAGCAGGTCCTGCAAGCGACCCTTCATTGTTTACTCCGCTCGACTGGGGCAACGCCCAAGCACCCACTTCAAATCAAAATCATTGCCGAGGATAAAGCCGACCTTGCTTGGGCGAAACCATACGAGAAAAATTACATCAACAGACCCAACCCAATGGGTGAGGCCATCACCCCGACAAAAATTGCTGGGACAAATCTAACAACCGATAATCGGGGCGTCACTTATGTGCGCTTTGATGGTGTAAAACCTCTGCCTGATGACAAAAAACAACAGCCTGTGATGATTGCATCGCGGAT
>JBMYYO010000220.1:0-4076 GCA_049609505.1 Akkermansiaceae bacterium
GCGCCCCAGTGATACTTAGCGGTGACTTTGCCGTTGATTTTTTCTCCGGGCGAAGTCCAGGTTTTTGGGAAATCCATTGTCAGAATCACACGATTGCGTTGCTGGTTTTTGACCGCGATGCTGGTGTCAAACTCGATGGGCTTATCCTTGTTGGTGGAGATGAGTGTGGCGTTGATCTTACCGCTGCTCATGCCTTGTGGAACGGCAAACTGAATGCTGAAGCTGCCATGATCATTCAAGGTGATGTCTGCCTCGTGAATGAGTTTCCCACCGTTCATGTCCAAGCAGCGTAGCTTCCATTGTTTGTAATCTTTTGTTGGGAGTTGATAGATTCCGTTGTTAGGGATGCGGATGATTCCTGATAGCTGCACCGTTTCCCCTGGGCGATACCACGCTTGGGGGGTGTTGAACCATGCTTGCTCGATCAACATAGGCGGGGCGACAAGGCTGCTGAGGTTGAGATCACATGTGGCTGCTCCCGCATCGGACAAGGCGAGCACGCGGAGATCCTCAATGTTTTTTAATTGGTCTGTTTTGATGTGCAGCACGCCATCGTTTCCAGTCTTGCCTGAAGCGATGACCTTACCGCCATCGGCGATGAGGAGCTTGGTGCCTGCGCTGGGTTTGGAGCCGTCACGCCAGTTGGTGGCGAGGGCAAGTAATTCGTCTTTGCTGGAGCGGACGGCGATATCGATATCACTACGCACAAGCACGGTGGTGGAAACGAAGCCTCCACCCTCAACCTTCACCACGCAGACGCCGGGTTTGTTTCCGTCAAAGGGGGCGGGGATTTCTTTTTCTAACGGAAGATATTTTTTGTAACCATCAATGGTGACATCCCATTGTTTGTCAGGCTCCACGAGATCGACGTCGAGCTCGCTGATATTTCCTAACTTGCGTGCCTTGCGGAAGTAGGACTCAAGATCGAGCCAGTATTGGCGCACTGTCACCTTCTCAATATTACGTAAGCTGAGGCTGATAACGGGCTTTTCATCAGTGCGGAAAACCTTCGGGCTGGAGGCAATGAGTCGCTTGGCAGTGAGGACGGAATACCGAGCACTTGCGGTGGCACTCTTGGTTTGTTTGTAAACTGATAGAGCCTTTTCGAGATCGCCGAGGCGTTGCTCATAGATAATGCCGATGTGCTCTTTGGCGAGTGTGCTATGGGTGGATTTTGGATACTTAGAAAGTAGATCATCCCACACCGTGATGGCTTGTTTGAATAAGGTTTTCTGCTCGGCAGATTGCGCCTCGGTGAGCTTCTCAGAAGCATCCATATCCAAGGCTAACTGGTGGGGGATGCGACCTAACAAAAATAAAATATTGGGCGCCTGATCCGAGAGCGGGTGCGCTTGGTTAAACTTCTTGAGCAATTCTGATGCTCGCTTGGCGGCTTGTGATTTGTTGTTCTCTGGACCCGCATGGATGCTGCGGATGGCTTCCATGGCTTCTTCAAAATCGACATCAATAATACCCTTCTGACTATCCGCCCAGCGTGCACCGTTCGGGTGGTCTTTTGCGGTTTGGTTCCATGCGGTGCGCGCGTTGGCGAACTGCTTGAGCCTTAGATAGAGCGTTCCAATCTGGTAGCTAGCCTCCTCCATCTGGCGGGCAGCACGCTCCTGACGGGTGAGAAACTGGCTGCGGGTTTCCGTTTCTAAGGTGAGTGGTTTCTCCTGCGGCTTGATGGGCGTTTTTAGATACTCTTGATAAGCGGCGATGGCCTTTTGCGGTTCGTTGTGGCTTGCTAACATTTCTGGAATTAACAATGCCGTGCGGCTGGCGTGAATGTGAGTGGGGTAGGTTTTTAGATAGGCTTTGGCAGCAGTTACCCAGTGATTAACATCCTGACTCCGGCCTCCTTGCTGCCGCATTGCCATAAGTTTTAACCAAGCAGCATCAGCCGCTAATCCATCGGGTGCTTTGTGTGAGCCGTCAGCTAACATCGCCATAAGCTCGTCAAGATAGCGCACGGCTTGCGGGCGGGAGTTGCTACGGTGCAGAGCCTCGGCCATTCGATACCGCACCTCACTGCGATGTTTACCCGTGAGCTTAGCGGTGGTGTTTTTCTGGAAAGTGAGACGTTGTTTACTTAGCAAAACACCCCGCCAGCTCGGGTCATACTGGCTGAGGTAGGTGGTGGCATCTTTACTAGCAGTAGCCCAATCACCAAGCAGGCCTGACATGCGCACCATCAGAAAGTGAGCCTGCTCCTTCAGCGCGGGTGAGCAGTTGAGATCGAGAACTTCCTTGTAGAGGTTGTAGGCTTTTTTGAAGTCAGGCTTAGGCGCATCCAAGTCTTCGGGCGAGGGGACTTTGGCAAACAAATCCGCAAATTCGATCAACGAACGTGCAACCTCATCCTTGCGTTTGGCGGAGAAAAGTCGGGTGGATTCCTTTTCGTAAATACTTAGAGCCGTTTGGTAATCCCCACGTGCGGCGTGGGTGTGTGCCATGAGGAATCGGGTTTTATGTTGCCACTTGCTTGCTGGGAACTTTTGCAACAGCTCCTTACACACCTTGGCGGAATCGGCATGTTGTTTATGCAGATGGAGTGCGCGCGCCTTGAGTAGCATCAGTTGATCCTCCGTGAAAGCTGGATCATCAGCAGCCATCTTGGTGAGATTGCCGCTGAGAGATTGGATGGCGGCAGGGTATTGCTTGGCTCGGATCAGACTTGCTGATTTCTCTGCTTGGCTGGGAGCATCTTGGGCGGCTAACGATGTGATGGAGCTGACAAAAAAGGCGGAAATTAAAAACGTACGCAGGTGGGCAATGATCATGGTGCTAGTAGGTGGTTAGCAAGGTTGTGAGTGAGGCAGGACCTCAGAAGATTTGTTAGTGGGATCAACCAATAACATGCCACCTGTATAGCTCATGGCGAGGTGTTTTTGTGTAAAAGTGGTGTAAAAATTAGAAAAACACCAACCTCACACCTGCTAAGAATGCAAACACAACAACGGTAGCCTCGAATGCCCTCTGCGGGATGAGATGGAGCACTTTTTTTCCGCCAAAAACACCCAGCGCAATCGCTGGTGCGAGAATCAAATTCAGCAGAAGCGTATCCTTGTTCATCAGGTCTAATCCCGCATTGAGGGGGAGTTTCATCAAATTGATCACCAAGAAAAACCTAGCGCCTACGCCGATGAGTTCCATCTTATCCATTTTGCGCGACAACATATAGAGCTGCATGATCGGTCCCGCTGCATTTGCTAGCACCGTAGCTACTCCACCAGCGGTTCCCGCAAAAACTCCAAACTGTGAAGTCTCCGCTACCCGGTCTAACAGCCTAGGGCTGAGCTTGCCAGTCACCTGAATCAGAGCCATCAAGAGGATAATTCCACCGATAACTTTCCGCATGGTGCCGTTATCAACTGTGCCTAATACAAAAATCCCCGCAGCCATACCAATCAGCGCTGGCCAGGTCAGGACCCAGACACGTTTCCAAGAGGAATATTTGCGGAACGCTGGGTAAACAATCAGATCCGCAATGATCAACATCGGCAACGCCACCCCCAAGGATTCCTTCGCTCCAAAGATATCCGCGAGGAGAAAAACCGAGATCAACGAAATGCCTGAGAACCCCGCCTTGGACACACCGATGCAAAACGCTGCAAGCGCAGCAAGAAACCATACAAGCGGATCAGAGGGCACGCACGCACTATCAACAGATCATGGCAGTATTTTCAAGGATTCGTCATTGGAATTTTCCCAGTCATAGCATACACCCGCCGCGACATGGCTGATAAAAAACCGACAGTGCTCATCATTCGCGACGGCTGGGGCGTGAACCCAGGTGGAAAAAGAACCGCAAAAAAAGACGGGAATTCCACCCTGCTTGCTAAGACTCCCTTTCACGATCAACTGCTGAAAACTTACCCCAAGGGCATGGTTAGTGCTTCGGGTTTGGATGTTGGTTTACCCGATGGACAGATGGGGAACTCAGAGGTTGGGCACCTGAATCTCGGCGCAGGCCGCATCGTTTATCAAGACCTCACACGGATCAATAAATCCATCGAAGACGGAGAAATCACCAACAACCGCGTGCTGAAAACCGCCTTCAACAAGGCAAAGAA
>JBMYYO010000221.1:0-4075 GCA_049609505.1 Akkermansiaceae bacterium
TACACCCAAGGAGACCGCACGGTCAAAATCTCCGTTATCAAAAAACTCATCGAGCTAGAACAATGGAAACAAGTCCTCCATCTAGCAAACTCTGAAAAAGACCCCAGCACCAAAAAACTCTACGCAAACGATCTCCGCGCAGCCACCCTCGGTGCCGTGCGCTCCGCAGTGCGCGAGGGTAAACTCAACGAAGCGAATAACCTCCTCGAGCTCTGCGAAAATGACACCTACATCCTCAGCATCCGCGCTTGGCTCCATCACTGCCAAGGCACCACTGATGAAGCACTCGCCAAAGCCAAAAACCTCCCCGGAAAAGAAGCCGCACAATGGCGCATGGCACTACACCGCGCATCAGGAAACCTAACAGGCGCCATCCGCGAGGCAAAGCGCGCAGGCATGGCTGACACCGCAGCCTCCCTAGCCATCCTGCAAGGCGATCCAATCCCATGGATCAAACACTCGGCAGATAAAAAGCACTTAGACGTCCTCTACCAAACCGCCATCAAGCTCCAGCTCGCTCGCCTCAATGGAGAAAATAAAAAGGCAGCCCTACTCACCCGAGAACTAGCCGGAATGCGCCGTAACAGAGATACCACAGAGCGTGCCATCTACGCCATAGCAGCCAATGGTTTCTGTAAGGAAGCCATCGCACTCCTCAAAGATCACAATCAAGATCAACTCTCTGATTACTATGATTCCATCGAAAGACCCACACTAGCGCTAGAAGCCCTCGGCATCCCATCAGACGCAGCGGCCCCTTACACCTCTTGGGTGGAGAAAAACACCGCACTCGCCATCAAAAACGAGGACAAAACACTCCACTCACGCATCATTTCGCTTGCTAGCTTCCTGCAGCAACACGGAGAAACCGACCACGCCAACACCATCATCACCCACTACATGCAGGAGCTCAGAAAAAAGGATCTCGACCTCTGGCATGATCAAATCCGTCTAATCGCCGCCTACGACCTCAATCTCCCAGCTATCGAGTTCATCAAACAACTTGGTAACAAAAATCAGGAAATGGATCACGCCATCAAAAGCCTCTTTGGCGACTCCAATGCCACCATCCACCTTTGGGACGCCCTCAAGCAGCGCAACAAAACCGACATCAACGCCGCACTCCACCAAATCTCACTCCTAGGCGGCCTTCTTCCCGACACAGAAAAAACCTGTGAACCACTCCACCAAGCACTCCTCCTAGAAATAAAAAATAACCTCGCCGTAAATAAAACAAGGCGCCTCGAGTCCCTCTACTTTTTCGCCAGGCTCCGTTGCAACCTCCGAGAAACAGCAAGGCTCTCAATCCTAGTGGCAAACAACGATCCAGAGAAAAACAACGAACCCATTTTCTTCAACGGCGCAATTGGAAACTGGAAAGCCATCAAACACCTAGTCCAAGAAGCTGGATCCAAAAAGGACTCATCCATCACAAACATGATTCAATGGTACATCTGCCAACTACAAACCGGCGATACGGAAGCCGCAGAAGCCACCTACAACCACATCATGAAGCTCAGCCTCGGTGGCCCCCGCACCTTAATAGCTCTAGCCCGCGCTCTCGACGCAGCCGGCCTAAACACAAAAGCCGCAAAAGTTTGGATCCAAGTAGCTACCCTCATCGAACCCAACGACCGCTTTCACCCCTTTGTTATCGACTCCCTAACCCAGCATGACCAGCAGCTTTATGCAGCAAAACAATGGAAACTCGCCAGCGCCCTAGCCGAAGTAAAAACCCTCATCTACGCAGGCGGACAAGGCTCCTCCACCATCAAAAACCAACTCGATAATTTCTTCCTGGGAGAATTCTCACGAGGCATGGCTTTACTAGAAAAAGGAGACCGCTCAGCGGCCATCAAGAAATTTCAAACCTGCGTGGACACCGTCCCACTAGGCGATGATTTCGCCGATACTTTTTTCCCAACCTTACGCACAAAAAACATGGAGAAACACTATAATCGGTGGTTTCAGACAATGTACCAAACCGCAGAGAAAGCCTCCAAAAGATACCCCAAATGTCACAACACCCATAACACCGCAGCCTGGCTAGCCTCACGCTCAGTGAGAAACCTAGATAAAGCACTCGAGCACGCCAAACAAGCCCTCGCACTTCGCCCAGCACAAGCCGCCTACATCGATACCATGGCAGAAGTTTGGTTTGCCAAAGGCGACCGAGCAAAATCCATCGAGTGGTCCAAGATCGCCGTCGATGCAGCCCTCACAAAACGTCAAGGTTTCCTCCGGTCTGATGCTAACAACATCGCAAGTTACCAATCGCTCCTCGGCCAGCTGCAGCGCTTTGAAAAAGAAGAGCTTCCGAAGTAACCCCCTTCCTAACCGATCACGTGCACCGTCTTCTTTTCCTGCTATCCCTCCCCCCACTACTCTTGGCGGTGATCTTGCGGAAAATCAATGCCGATCGCATCCTCAAAGAAACAAGCACCTCCCAACTCTCTCGCAATGCTGCCCAACTTGCAGAGGACATGTTAGACGCAGCCAAAGAACATAACGCCAAGGTGCAAGTAGCTCGCCCATCATGGATTGGCAATCTTCCCACAGGCAAAAACAGACTCACTCTAACACCCGTTGTGGCTGCGGAAAAAAATGGCAGCGCCCTCGGCTACGCCGCCCTACACGTTGGGCTTCTTTTACTCGATAAACACAATCCATCCACTCTCGCCAAACTCCGCTGGGCAACCAGATTTGGCCATGTTTTTCCCATCTTCACAACCATCGTTGCCATCTTCGCCATCGCCGTCGCCAAACTCCCTCCCCTCATGGGCATCGGAGTGATTGCCGCCTCTCTGGCTCTTGCAACACTCGCACAAATCCTCTCCGTAATTGCAAAACTCCAAGCAGCAGAGCTGGCCACAGTCTTGCTAGAAAAATCCCGCCTCATCCCCCGCCTCAGCGATGAGGAAGCAGTCACTGCCGCCACCCGAGCATGGGCCTGGCACGCCGTCCTCCCCGGCATCATCTCCAGACTCGTGAAGTAACTCGCTCCACCTGCTCACACCCAACCCTTGTTTCCACAAAAGCTCGCCTCATTAGCTCTATTTAGAACTCAGCCACCACCGCCGAAGCGGCAGCCAAAAGACAAAGGATCTAAGTTTTCCGCACTCTACAGCCTTGACCTTACGCACGGCTAGTGATCGGCCGCAGCACCTTGTCCAGCCACCTTCTTGAGCTTCAACCATATGACAGCGTAAACTTTCATTCTACCGTCTCTCTTCATAAAATGGAACTTTTCGTGCTGTGCACCAAAAACCGTATAACCCGACTTTCGTGCTAACTTATCCAACTTTTTAAGAGTAGGTGTTTTTAACAAAACTTCTGTAAACCTAGCCCTTAACGGCAAAATCCTGGGGTTATGCATATTCCCAGAAGAGTCATTCGCCTTCTTCCACAATACTGGGTAATCTTTCTGAAATTGTAACGCTATCTCATCTGAAATTTTATTAGACTCAAAATAATACTTCCTAAAACTAAGACTCTTACCATTAGCTTGCTCATATACAAAAGATGGTGCTCCATCTGAATTCATCTTTAACACCCACTGTTCCTTAGCTAAAGCAGACAGCGATACTCCGATAAAAATAGCTACAATATGTATGAAATTCTTCATAATTATAGTCAAACGTATAGCCCAATCGTCGCCCAGTCAACCGCCAATCCAACAACAAAGCACTCTCTAAAACCTCTCCCCGACCACGCACGGTTAATTGTTGGATAAAGTCCCTTGTTGGACCACTTTTTTCTTTTCCGAAGCCAAACGACAACGGCAGCTATGCATATTACGATCTCAGCAAGGAATGTCCAATGTAGAATAAAATTCCAAACCCACCATGAACGAATAGCAGGCACATCAACAAAATATATTAACCGCTCCTGAATAGGATAGAACCAAGCTATTCCTCCAACTGGAGTATCTAAAGCCAAATGAAGAATCACCCCAACAAATAGGAATAACCATGCTCGACACCACTTTATCTTACCAGCCAATAAAGACAACATGCATGCACACCCAAGAACAACGAGCCAAAATATAGGAAGATGCGGCCAATAAAGGTGATGA
>JBMYYO010000222.1:0-4046 GCA_049609505.1 Akkermansiaceae bacterium
TGTCGCACTTCGTCGAATCCGTGCAGACCCGCACCGGACCGCAAAAAAACATTCTCATGCTGAGCCAAAGGCTACCGTGGTTTGGTCAATTGGACGGACGCGAGCGAGCCGCCGATGCCGAAGCCGAGGCCGTGCATTACGCCTTTCAAGCCCGCCAGCTACTCTTAGCCCGCATGATCGGGCTCAGCTTTTACGATTATGCCTACACCGGAAAAGCGATCGAGCTAACCACGCAGAACTTGGCCCTCTTAGAGGAACTGAGCCCTCTGGTCGAAGAACGCGTCCGCACCGGGGACAATCTCAACTCCCTCCTTCGTCTCCAAGTGGAGATAGGTAAACTCCGCGATCGTCTGGCCACCTTCAAACAGCAACGTCCCCGCCAAAGTGCTCAAATCGCCGCACTTCTCGCCCTCCCCGGCGATACCTTGCTACCTTGGCCGGTCTGGAAACCGACATCCGAGGCACTTACTTCTGATAGTCCGGATACCCGCTCACTGCTTGCTTCGGTCGAAACGAACAATCCGGAATTGCTGATGCTGGAAAGGAAGATTAACAGCTCCAAAGTTCGCTCAGAGCTCGCTCGTCTGGAGCGCCGTCCCAACTTCACCGTGGGTCTCAACTACATCCAGGTGGACGATCCCACTGTAAACCCATCCACTCCCGATGCAGGTAAAGACCCTTGGGCGCTGACGTTCGCGATCAACCTACCGATCTGGAACAGCCGCACGTCCGCCGCACGTCGCGAAGCCCACTCAAACCAACGTGCTGCGGAAAGCGAGTTGGCCAACCGGCAACGTCAATTATCCGCCGCCGTGCATAGTTCCGTCTCCTCCCTGCGCGATGCCCAGCGACGGGTCGCTCTTTACCACGACGAGCTACTCCCACTTGCCCAGCAGGCCCTCGAAATTTCGCGATCCAGCTACGAAGGCGGTCGCGCCAGTCTTTTGGAAATAATCGATAGCGAACGCTCATTGCTCGATCTCGAACTCCAACTTTGGCGCGCCCACGCCGACGCTGCCCAGCAGCGCATCGTCCTCCAAACGATCGCAAACCGCCCTCTCTAATCCTTCCCCCTTATCACTATGCCACGTAAATTACTCTTCATCGGCGGCCTCCTTCTCGCCCTCATCATCGGTCTGATCTTTGGTCGATTCACCGCAGGTAGCAGCGAGGAATCACACGAAGGAGACGCTCACGAAACCGCCGGTGCAGAGGCCAACAGCCAAGCCACGATTTGGACGTGCTCTATGCACCCCCAGATCCAGCAATCCGAGTCCGGGCAATGTCCGATCTGCGGCATGGATCTGATTCCCCTCGTCAACAACAGTGCCAGTGATGATGGACCGCGAACACTCTCCATGAGCGAGAGTTCACGTGCCTTAGCGGCGATTGAAACCACCGAAGTGCGGCGGGAGTTTCCCACCGCCTCCATCTCTCTCGTCGGCAAACTCGATTACGATGAAACCCGCATAAAATCGCTGACCGCTAGGTTTCCCGCCCGAATCGACGAGCTTTTCGTCAACTACACCGGAGTAGCCGTGCAAACTGGAGAGCATCTCGCGCGCATCTATAGTCCGGAGCTATTGACCGCGCAACGCGAGCTCCTCACCGCGCACGCCAACAATCCCGACAGCACCATCACTCGCATTGCCAAAGAGAAGCTCCGTCTCTGGAACCTGCTTCCCGAACAAATCGACGCCATTCTCAATGGCAGCCAACCCGTCGATGATTTCGAACTACGCGCTCCGCTCGGAGGAGTTGTCGTCGCCAAGAACGTCAAAGAAGGCGACTACGTGAAGACGGGCGAACCGCTATTTAAAATCGTGGATCTGAGCAGACTCTGGCTCCATCTGGATGCCTATGAATCCGACTTGGCTTGGTTACGCTACGGTCAGGAAGTCTCCTTCACCGTCGAATCACTACCCGGCGAAACATTCAAGGGTCGCATCGCTTTCATCGCTCCAGAAGTAAACCGAAAAACCCGAACTGTGCCGGTCCGGGTTAATGTGATGAATACCGAAAATCGCTTGAAGCCCGGCATGTTTGCCCGCGGCGAGGTGCAAGTGCGCATGGGGAGTGGAGGCACGGTATATACACCGGAATTTGCCGGCAAGTGGATCAGCCCGATGCACCCCGAAATCGTCAAAGATGCTCCAGGGACCTGCGACGTATGCGGGATGGCGCTCGTGCCCGCCGAGCAATTGGGGTATGGGGGAAGCTCCTCCGACGAAGCTCCGGTCATCGTCCCCTCCTCGGCCGTCCTGCGCACGGGAAAACGCGCTGTCGTTTACGTGGAAAACCCTCGTTCGGAGCGCCCCAGCTTTGAAGGACGCGAAATCGTTCTTGGGGCTAAAGCTGGCGATTATTTCCTGGTCATATCAGGCCTCTCCGCCGGCGAGCACGTGGTCACCCAAGGCGCTTTCAAAATCGATAGCGCGCTGCAGATCCAGGCTAAGCCCAGCATGATGAATCCGAAAGGCGGCGGACCTGTCCCGGGACATAACCATGGTGGCACTAGCCCTCAAAGCACACCCGACGATCCTCACGCAGGACATCAAGCCCAAACAATGGTCACGATATCTGACGACTTGCTGGCGAAACTCATCCCACCCTATCTCGACATGCAGGCCGCTCTCGCCAGCGATGATCTTGATGCCTCAAAAACCGCCATCCGCTCCATGATGGAGCAAACCGGGCATGCTGGGGATATCCCCAAATTGCTCCACACCATGCTGGGGGCCGATTCTCTCGATGCGCTGCGCAAGCCTCACTTCGATCAGTTGTCCCAATACCTTATCGCCGCGGCTAAAGTCGCACCCACTGCGCTCACTGGCGAACTGAAAGTCATGCATTGCCCCATGGTTTACGAAGATCGTGGGGCCGATTGGTTACAGGCCACGGAACCTCTGCAAAACCCTTACTTCGGAGCCCCCATGCTCAAATGCGGTGAAATCAAAGAAAACCTCACCACCACCGAGATAACACCTACCAGCCATGCCCACTGAGAAACCTTCCAATCTAATCAACGGGCTTATCCGGTTCTGCCTGGAGAACAAGCTGGTCGTCATCCTCTTCACCGGACTGCTCATCCTTTGGGGAGTGACCGTCGCGCCCTTTGACTGGGAATCCAAATCACTCCCCCGTGATCCCGTTCCGGTTGATGCCATTCCTGACATTGGTGAAAACCAACAGATTGTCTTCACCAAATGGATGGGGCGCTCCCCGCAGGATATTGAAGATCAAATCACTTATCCGCTCACGACCGCGCTGCTCGGGTTACCGCAGGTGCAGACTGTCCGCAGCTATTCGATGTTCGGGTTTTCCTCCATCTACATCATCTTCAAGGAAGACGCGGAGTTTTATTGGACGCGCAGCCGCATCCTCGAAAAACTCAACAGCCTACCGGCCGGGGTCCTGCCCGAAGGAGCCGTGCCACAACTCGGGCCCGATGCCACCGCTCTCGGCCAGATTTTCTGGTATACCCTAGAAGGACGAGACTCGGCGGGCAAACCAGCAGGAGGCTGGGGACCCGATGAGCTACGCAGCACCCAGGATTGGTATGTGCGCTACGCCCTCCAAGGCGTGGATGGCGTAGCCGAAGTCGCCTCGATCGGCGGTTACGTGAAGGAATACCAAATCGACGTCGATCCCGATGCTCTGCGCACCTACAATATCGCGTTACACCAAGTCTTCAACGCCGTGCGGAACAGCAATCTCGATGTCGGTGCCCGCACGATCGAAATCAACGCCGTCGAATATGTTATCCGCGGTCTTGGCTTCATTGAAAGCCTCGACGACCTGCGCAAGACCGTCATCACCTCACGTGATAATGTGCCAATCACTCTCGGACAAATCGCCGAGATCGAATTTGGCCCGGCCCTCCGTCGGGGGGCTCTCGATAAAGCAGGTGCCGATGCGGTCGGTGGCGTCGTCGTGACACGATACGGCGAAAATCCATTGGCGGTGATCAAACGCGTCAAAGCCAAGATCGCGGAAATCTCCTCCGGCTTGCCCAAAAAGACATTGGAGGATGGCACGATCAGCCA
>JBMYYO010000223.1:0-3923 GCA_049609505.1 Akkermansiaceae bacterium
AATAGCCGGAACCCCCGCCCGACAATGCCTACAACTACCAGCCCCCTGCCCCGCTGCGCAAGGATGAAAGTCCACACACCCAAAATAACGTATCCTCTCTCAGCCAACATCTGCAAGGAAGCTGCCGATTCTTCTTTGACCATATCACCCGTTCAGTACAAACTCCCTGCGTCATGCTCTCCACCACTGAGGAAACCATCATCCAAGGCACCGCCGGCTCACCCGGTATTGCCTTCGGTCCTGTGCATGTGGTGGCACGTGGATTCTCCGCCCCTGAGGTCTATCAGATCAAAGACGGACAAGTGGCATCTGAGCAAGCACGCTTCGAGCAAGCGATGCAAATCACCAAAAAGCAGCTGGACAAACTGCGCACCCACATTGAGCAACTCTCAGGTGAGGACGAGGGCAAAATCTTCGATGCTCACGTCATGGTGCTGGAGGATAAAACTCTCAACACGCGCGTGGCCAAGGCCATTACAGAGCGTAAACAGAATGCCGAGTATGCCTTCTACGCTGTAATGCAGAATTACCTAGAAGCCATGCGCCGCATCAATGACCCCTATCTCAAGGAGCGTGCTGCAGACATTGATGATGTTTGCCAAAGGGTGCTAAGGAATTTCAGCCACGAAGAGTCATCTGATACAGACCGCCCTGATCACCAACACATTCTTGTTTCCTACGATCTCAGCCCGAGCGATACTGCCTCCATTGATCGCCACCATGTGCTTGGATTTGCCACGGAGCAAGGGAGTGTGAACTCACACACCGCCATTCTTGCCCGCTCAATCGGCATCCCCGCCGTAGTAGGACTAGAAGGCGCGGTGATCGATATCAAGACGCTTTCAGACTGCATTCTGGATGGCTACAACGGCCAACTCATCCTTAACCCGACGGCGGAAACCGTTCGCCGCTATCAGGCACGCGCCGAGCGTAAAAAAGAAGCCCGCAAGGAGTTGGAAACTCTCCGCGAAGCGGAAACCACCACCACGGATGGCCACAGGATCACGCTCGCCGCCAATATCGAGTTCACTTATGAACTAGAAATGGTGCGCCAGTCAGGAGCCGAGGGCGTAGGGCTATTCCGCACTGAGTTTTATTTATTAGAAGGTGGCGAAATGCCAGATGAGCTTCAGCAAGCGCGAGTTTACTCAGAGGTGGCACGCGCTACTACACCCCACCTGTCCATCATCCGCACATTAGATGCCGGTGGCGATAAAATCCCTGCCGAACCACTCTCCCACCCTGAGCCGAATCCGTTTCTTGGCTGGCGCGGCATTCGCGTCTCCCTCACCCGTAAGGCTCTATTTAAGGAGCAACTCCGCGCCGTGCTCCGCGCCAGTGCGGAAGGAAAACTTGGCATCATGTTCCCCATGATCTCTGGCCTCCGTGAGGTGCTAGAAGCCAAAGAACTCCTCTACCAAGCCATGGATGAGCTAGACAAGGAGAGCATCCCGTTTGACCCTCGGGTCCAGATCGGTGTAATGATCGAAGTCCCCTCAGCCGCCGTCATGGCGCGCGAGATCGCCAAGGAAGTTGATTTTCTCTCCATCGGCACCAATGATCTGATCCAATACACCGTCGCCACGGACCGCGTAAACCCTTACGTTTCCCATCTCTACAAGCCTACCCACCCTGCGGTGATCCGCTTGATGGACACAACGGTCAATGCCGCTAAAGACGCCGGCATCTGGACTGGAGTTTGCGGAGAAATGGCAGGTGATCTCTCGCTCACTCCGATCCTAGTTGGCTTAGGCATTGATGAACTTTCTGTTGGCCCTCACATTCTTCCCGAGATCAAAAAAGCCGTGCGCTCTCTCTCCCACAGCGAGTGCTCAGAAATGATGAAGGAAGCGCTCGCTTGTAGCTCCAGCCCTGACATCGCAGAGCTATCAATGGAAATAGCCCGCGCCAGCTACCCAGAGCTGATGGATTAGCTTTCCGAGCGATAAAACACTGAATACCTGCCCCAGAAGCAACGTCTCACCACTATGACACGTTACTTACTACCAGGCTTGTTGTTTCTCCTTCTTCCCCTCACCTCCATGGCTCAATCGCCACCGGAGGAACTCAGCAACGAGGAGGCAGTGGCAATCATTTCAACCTTCGAACAACTCGGCAAAGAACGATTCAAGGTACTGCACATCTTCGCTGGAACACTCAAGGAAAAGGATGGATTCACCCATTACAACGCCATGAAGGTATCATTCATTGGCCCTAATCAGAACGGTCGAGGCAGCTGCCTACGCCACTACACCATGAGGTATTCCGCAACATACGGTTGGTTTTTACAGCGCAGCGGGAGCGATGCACGAGGCTTCTTTCTGGAAATCAGCTCTCAGAAAAAAGGGCGCGTGTTTACCCGTTAAGCTTGGCAAAACATCTAGGGAAACTCATAAAACGTTCACCTCTTGCGCATAAAATCCTGTGCTCCAACTTTAGCACTTAACAAACCGAAGAAAAAATGGGGTGACTGACGGGATTTGAACCCGCGACAACCGGAATCACAATCCGGGGCTCTACCCCTGAGCTACAGTCACCATCATTTTCTGCACCTCACAAACCGTAAGGGCGGCGCGGAGATAAGCTAATCCTCGCGCCTTGCAAAGTGAAAAATGTAAAAATATTGCGTATTTTCTCTCAGAGTGCTCATACAAGAACTCTAGCCCGCATCGATCACCCAACTGTTAGGCAAGGTGTAGAAGATGCTCGCGCTAGCTCAACGAGTCTTGGCTCTGTTTTTTATTGAGTAAGATCAGGCAAAGAACTGGGTAGATCATCATCAATAGCACCATGATTCCACCCACAACAATAGCTGTAGTCATCACCGTATCTTCCATCCCCTGCGTATTGCCGCCTGCATCTTTTACAGCAGAGCTAATCACCGGCATTTTCACGAGAAGTAAAATCAGCCCTGCTCCGATCTTGTGTATGATTGATAACACGCAGTAGATGTTTGAGATTTTCAGACCAGACTTCTTGTATCGCACAAGCCCTATGCCAGAAACAATCAGCAGAATACCAAGTATGAACGAGAAAATCGTCGATGCAAAATCCCATCCAGTTAGGTTATTCATCGCATTTACCCCCTCAGCCCCCGATGTTTCGAGCTCTGACTGCAGTCCATTCAGGGCAGCAGACGCCACCAGATACATCACCATACTGATCGCTCCCCAAATGACTCCAATCGAGCCAAACACAATGTGCAAAATACCAAACACCTTAGGCAGCACACTACGGTGCGCATAGGCGGGTTCCTGACGAGGGTCTTGATGCACGGGCGGCTGATAAGGTGACATTGTCGAGTCCATGACCTTTTTCTACCTTCTCTCGCATACATCGTAAAGCTCCATTGTTTCCGGCTCGACACAGGCGCACAATCCATACAACCTCCGCGCGCGATGAGCAATGATGTCGAAAACGCGTTAAAGATACTCACCTCTGGCACTGCTAAGGTGTTGAGCGAAAAAGAACTCAAAGAGAAACTTGAACTTGGCCGCCCGCTGCGGATTAAGTTTGGGGTGGACCCCACGGCACCCGATATTCACATGGGACACACCGTGCCATTAGAGAAGCTGCGCCAGTTCCAAGAGCTTGGCCACCAAGCCATCTTACTCATCGGAGACTTCACCGCCACCGTGGGTGATCCCACAGGCCGCAGCACTGCCCGCCCCCCACTCACCCGCGATGAGGTGCTTGCCAATGCGGAAACTTACACCGATCAGGCATTCAAGGTGCTTGATCGATCAAAAACGGAAATCATTTTTAACGGCGATTGGTTCCGCAAGATGAACTACGAACAGATCCTCAAGCTCAACGCCCAGGTCACTCTCCAACAAATGCTCCAGCGTGAAGACTTCAAGGAGCGTGTGGCAGAAGCCAAAGAGGTCCGCCTGCACGAGCTCCAATACCCCATCATGCAAGGC
>JBMYYO010000224.1:0-3903 GCA_049609505.1 Akkermansiaceae bacterium
CTTTCATCAGCCACTTCGAAGAGCGTTGCTTGCCCGAAGTTAAACATACCAGCAATCATGCTTGCGGGGAAAACTTCCGTCTGCGTGTTATACTCCGTCACTGAATCATTGTAAGCTTGGCGAGAGAATGCCACTTTGTTTTCTGTGGATGTTAGCTCCTCTGATAGCTGCATCATATTGGCATTACTTTTCAGATCTGGATATGCCTCCGAGAGGGCAAACAATCTACCCAGCACATTACCTAGTCCACCTTCAGCAGCAGCGAGGGCACCCATTGATGCAGCATCATCCGCACTTGCATTCTGGCGTGCATCACTGGCCATGTTCCGCGCTTGGATCACGGCCTCTAGCGTTTCTCGCTCGTGTTTCATGAACCCCTTGGCTGTTTCCACAAGGTTCGGGATCAAGTCATGCCTACGCTTGAGCTGCACATCGATCTGGGAAAACGCATTACGATACCTGTTGCGCAGCTTCACTAAGCCGTTATAGGTTCCCATCACCCAGAAGATTGCAATCACGCCCACTAGCACAACCACACCCAGAATTATCAAAAATATTGTCATCGTTTTTTAAGTTTGTTTTTCGCCTACGGAAATAATCATCCACAAGCATGCTGTCATACTAAACAATCTTGAAACCATTGCCATTACAAATATTCAGAACATTTCTCATTCATGTCTGCTTTGAACAAAAAAACTTTCCACTCCGCACTCGCAGAAAGCGCTACCCCGCTCACACGCTCCACACCAGAAATCCTTCAGCTAAACACCGGGAAACTCTGCAACCTCACCTGCGTGCACTGCCATGTAAACGCGGGACCGGCTCGCAAGGAAATCATGACGGAGGAAACCATCGATCGTATTCTGCCATGGTTCGAGCAAACCTCCATCCCCACACTGGATCTTACTGGCGGCACGCCCGAGATGGTTCCTGGTTTTCGTCGGCTAGTGGAAACCGTTAGGAAGTTCGACACCCCACGCACCGTTCTGACGCGGCTCAATGCCACCATCATCAATGAGTCCGGCTACGAGTGGATTCCTGAATTTCACGCCAAGCACCAGATTACGGTGATCGCCTCCATGCCCTGCTACAGCCCTGACAACGTGAATGCGCAGCGTGGTGATGGTGTGTTTGACTCCTCCATTGAAGCATTCCAAAAGCTCAACGCGCTCGGCTACGGCACAGACCCAGCACTGCCGCTCCACTTTGTTTACAACCCAAACGGCGCCTTCCTTCCACCCGAGCAGTCCACACTGCAGGCTGACTACAAGCGCGAAATGAAACAGCACTTTGGCATCGAGTTCAACGACCTCTACTGCATCACTAACATGCCTATCGCTAGATTTGCCAGCTACCTCAAGCGCAACAATCAACTAGATGAATACAACGAGCTACTGCGCAATGCCTTTAACCCTGCCACCGTTAGCCAACTAATGTGCCGGAACACTATTAACACCTCATGGACTGGTGACGTTTATGACTGTGATTTCAATCAGATGTTAGATCTGGAAACCAATCACCCAACAACGCACAAACCACTCAAAGTTTGGGAGATCGCCCCCGCTACGTTCCAGCAAATACCAATCCGCACTGGTAGCCATTGCTTTGGCTGCACCGCGGGGCACGGCTCATCTTGCGGTGGGAGTTTGGAGGTTTAACTAGCCCACATTACCCCTTGCCACGGGTGCGGCTGCTCACCTTGCCTACGCTTTTTTCAATGAACTTGATCACCTGACCTGCCACATCTTTGTTAGTGGCCTTTTCTATTCCTTCCAAGCCTGGCGAGGAGTTTACTTCCATTACCACAGGGCCGTGGTTCGAGCGGAGGAGATCCACCCCGGCGAGGCTCAGCCCCATGATCTTTGCGGCGCGCACTGCGGTAGAGCGCTCCTCAGGGGTGATCCTAACAATGCTAGCATTACCACCACGGTGAAGGTTAGAGCGGAACTCCCCCTCCTTGCCTTGGCGCTTCATGGCAGCCACCACTTTACCACCGACCACAAGACAGCGGATGTCTGCACCACCGGCTTCTTTAATAAATTCTTGCGCTAGGATGTTTGCATCCAATCCACGGAACGCCTCGATGACGGACTCCGCAGCCTTGGGCGTCTCTGCAAGCACTACACCTACGCCCTGGGTTCCCTCTAACAACTTAATAACAATCGGCGCACCACCACAAAGTTTAATCATGTGCCCCGTCGCCTTCGTATCGTGCGCAAATGTCGTCACAGGCAGGCCAATCCCCTTCCGGGCCAGCAATTGAAGGGAACGCAGCTTATCTCGGGAACGAGAAATCGCCACGGATTCGTTCACCGAGTAAACGCCCATGATTTCAAACTGCCGAACCACCGCGGTGCCAAAGAATGTGCGTGAGGCACCAATGCGAGGAATAATCGCATCATACCCCTTCAGTTCACGATCACCGAGGAAGATGCTCGGGCGCATGGATGCAATGTTCATGTGGCACTTGAGATAATCAATCACATCCACTTCATGCCCCGCAGCCTCAGCGGCTACTTTAAGGCTGTTCGTGGAGTAAAGGCTTGCGTCCCTTGATAAAATGGCAATTTTCATTAGATTCGATGGTGGCTGTGGCCAGTGAGAGTTTTGATATTTCCAAAGAGGCGTGATGCTTGGGGATCGACAACGAAGTAGCCGGACAGTGCTCGCCTCCCGAGCAGAAGAGGACACTTCATAACGGAGCGATCCGCAAGGCTGAAAAGTACTTCCCAGCGAAAACCTCCAATCGTTTCCGCCGTGGTTCGGATCACATAGCGCATCCGTCCCTTGCCAGTGGAACTTTTGATTTTTTTCTGCTGCTGTACTTTTGCCTCACAGTGAATTTCATCGCCATGATGATTGTGTGTTAAAAACTTCACCCACGCAACGCCATCGCGCACGAATGGCTGAATCTCCGCTGCGTGTAAACTTGATGTGTAAGCACCCGTGTCCACTTTCGCTGTAACAATATCCACTCCAAGATCAGGCAATACCAACCACTCACGCCGACCAATCATCAAACGTGGTTTCAACCGTCCCTTTACTGGCAAGGATAGCTCAGCGGCGAGTTCCGTCACTGTCTTTTGCCCTAATTCAAGAGTAGCAATATAGCTCTTTGGCATGGGCTTGAGGTAGCCAATCCTAGCTCAAATAGCAAGTCTTCATCGGCCATTGTGGACTGGTAGCAAACAGACCATCAACCTAGGAAATGGCAGTTGAATGAATAGCTCTAACCGTTTTAAGAAACTAACCACACCTCCCCCCATCTTTCTGTTTGCCCTCGCTACCTACACGCTACATACTCATCTCCATGACTGATACCTGCTGCACCATCGTGCCCTATTTTGAAGTTCAAGAAGGCAAGTTAGACGCCTTCAAAGCCATCGTTCCACAAATGATCGCCTCCACAGAGGAAGAGCCCCTCTGCCTCTTTTACGGTTTTTGTTTCAACGGAAACACCGCCCACTGCCGCGAGGGATATCAGAATGCCGAGGGAGTGCTCACTCACATTGAGCACGTAGGTCCATTCCTAGAACAAGCGCTTGCTATCTCTGAGCTAGTGCGGCTTGAAATCCACGGCCCCGCCGAGGAACTGGAAAAACTCAAACAGCCCCTCGCTGAGCTAAGCCCTCAATACTTCACCCTTGAAGGTGGATTCCGGCGGTAAAAAAATCAACGCTCTACGTCAAAAAAACTTGCCAAATCGCAAAAAACGAAGATACTCCGCCCCGTTCCAGCCGACTCAAGCGGCAGAAACACCACCAGAAAAGCCGGTTTAGCTCAATTGGTAGAGCAACTGATTTGTAATCAGTAGGTCGTTGGTTCGACTCCAATAGGAGGCTCACTTTTTTTGATTGTTGTGATGGTATTTTGTAATACAAAAGCCTCCTTAGCTCAGTTGGT
>JBMYYO010000225.1:0-248 GCA_049609505.1 Akkermansiaceae bacterium
TCTTTGGCGTTGTTGAATCTCATCGATATCGGGTGACGGCAAAAATTATGAACCCTCATGCGCCCGAACGGGAATTGGGTGGGGTTATCGTTAATGACGTGGGTGCGGTAGGTGTCATCCGCTGCTGGCGTAAGTAGGATGGTGACGTGGCGTGCGCCGATGGGGGTCACGGCGAGGGCAACGAGATCAGGGTTGCGTTCACGGCGTTTGGCGATGGCCTTGGCGATGTTGTCCTTTTGCTTGGCCTC
>JBMYYO010000225.1:258-3856 GCA_049609505.1 Akkermansiaceae bacterium
AGTGCCAGTTCCGTTGTTAGGGATCATTTGCTGGGGCAGCGGTATGATGGCGTCTGGGTGTTTCTCAAGATCAACGGGATCAGGCTGCCGAGCACTTGAGGGTTGAGAAATCTCAATCACACGGGAGCCACGGTAGCGCCGTGTTTGATCATAGCGAAATGCTAGAGCAACGATGGGTTTTTTATCTCGCCCGAGGGTCAGTCCCTTGAGGTCACTGCCGAGGGATACGAGGTCAACCTTGATGTTGATTTGTCCAGATTGATCGTTTTGTGCATGGCTAGCCAGCGAGGTGATCAGGAGGGTGATCAAGGTGGAGATGAGGAGTGCGTTAGATTTCATTTGCAGAGAGCCAGCGGAAGGTGGTGATGATGAATTGGCGACCGTAGGTTTTGTTAGTGGCCGATAGTGAAGTGATTTGTTCAGGTGGATTGTTGGTATCTACATACTTGGGAGTGCGCTGCACGATCGCCTCACACCAGGCGCGCGCTCTGACGTTTCCAGTATTGGGGTGAACAGATTCACCGTAGGCGCGGATGCGGAAGGTATCTGAGCGCACAGAGATGGAGGGGCCGATTACTTGGAGGATGTCTGCCTGAGTGAGCCAGCCGGGGATGCCAGTGGAGCGGTTGCCTTGCTCTTCTCTGTATTGGTTATCAACAAGCATGGCGCGGTCTGAGAGAATGGATGCGATGGCACCAGGGTTGTTATCGGCACTTCGCGGTGCCCAGATTGGTTCAGGACCTGGGTTGGAAATGTAAGTGGGATCATTGCCTACGATGTCAGCCTCCGGATACTGTGAGTTGTGGATAGAGCGTTGGAAGGTCACCTTGTCCTCTGTGAGGTTGAGGTTGGTTAAGGCAGACTTGGTGCGATCTGGTGTGACGGTGAGCGCGGCGTTATCGATCGCAGCCTGAAGCGGACCGCTGCGGCTGAGTTCTGGTTTGTTTTTTAGTGGTGATAGGGTGCGATTGATAAAGTGTGATAGAGAGGTGAATGGGCCACGGATGCGGACTTGGCGCACGATGTGATCGGCGAGAGTTTCTATTTCATCTTTGCTGAGTCTGCGGTATCCTGACCATGAGTCTTCTTCATCCCCGGTGGGTGGTGTGGCTGAGGTGGATTTTTGCTCAAGACTGCGGGGGAAAAACGCTCCGCTGACAGCGGCACCACCATCGGCTGGGTGCTTCAGGTGGTTTGTGGATGATAAGAGGGCGATCCATGCGTTTTTGTTTGTGGAGTTCACATTGAAGGCGCCGTTGATGCCGAGTTGGCCCGCCGCTTTTTGGGGATTGCGGAGATCTGCATCTGAAGTGGCGAAAATCGGAACAAGGTTCGGGTTCTCAGGCTCGGGTGTGCCTGATGTCGTGATTGAGGACAGGAAGTAGTGATCCCAGATAGAGGCATTAAGCAGGTAGGAAAGATCGTAGTATCGATGGTTAGATGGATCAGCACGGCTGCTATGCACCACACGATAGTCCTGGCGGGTTTCTTGGGTGAGGTGGCGCTTGACCAATGGCGGGGCGTAGGAGTTTCCTAGAGCATTGCCAGGCTGGAGGGAGACGGAGATGTTTGCATCATCGGCAGTGAGATCAGCATGCTGGAGCTGGCCAAGTGATAAAAGTTTCGATGGAAATGAGAAGATGGTTGCCTTTTCAGGACCGAAGGGGGACTGCGCCCACGGGAGGGGATCTGCCGCGAGGTTTCTCGTAAATGCTGGGCCTGTATCACCACCAGGTTGTACAAATGGCAGCAGGGCAAGGCTGTTTTGGCTATGCCCAAAGTAGGGTGGTGGATTGTAGCTCGTGATGGGTGCCTTGAAGTGGTCTGCACGGATGTTGAAGTCAGCATAGGTGCGGAGTGTGGAGCCTCCTATGCCAAGAAACCTTTGGTTAGGGAGCAGGGAGCCGTAGTCGCCACCAGGCTGGCTGATCTGAAAACTAAATAATTGCAAGGGGAACGCCTTGGTCATGCGGCTCGCCCAGTAGTCGCTAATCCAGCGCGTGGCTGCGGCAAAATAGCCGTTGTCTAGCTCAAAGCTTTTTACACGCCTTAGCAATCCACTGCTGCCAGAGAGGCTGAGTTCCGCCATCATTTGGGTGGTGTTTGTGGATTCCCGGACATCTAAGCGAATGGAGCCGCTTTGCAGGTTGAATCCTACGTTGTTGCGCATGATGATTGAGTGCTCGAAGTTGGAGGCGTCTGCGCTGGCGAAGGGAATAAGATCGATATTTACGGGTGCTGTGCCCCACGGCCGCTCAATAGTTTGGCCGATGGTGTAGGAGCGAGCTTCACCTGGTGGGAGCACGGATGGAGGGATGCGCATGATGGCATTGTTCAAGCATGCCTGACTGGCGGTTGTTTGCGGGATGAAGCGGCAGTAGTTGCCTAGATCCCAGATGCAGGACGGCCGAATGCCGCTGGGGGTATCGTTTTTTAACTCCAGCTCTAAATGTTTATCTCAGCGCAAGGGGTAAGGGTAGGGATTGGCGATAGAAACCGCGATCTTCGTGGCGGGGAAAAACTGATAGACCGTGCCAGAATACTTGGTGATTTTCGCGCCGAACAGTGCGCGGAGGTCAGTGATGACGGGGGCGATGGTGATGGTGTTCCCGGAGGCTTCGGCAGATTGCACAATGAGCTCTCCTGAGCTTGCGCCTGCGTTTTTTCCGATGTCATAGAACTCTTTGAGCTGTTGCCACTTGGGGCCGCGAATGTTGGGCGCGATGGATTTAGGGATGATGTTCTGGTTTCCAATAGGAGCATTGGGGAAGGAGGCGCTGGAGCCAAAGCCATTCTCCAAGTAATAAGTTAGATCAGTTTTCAGCCCGCCGGTGAGAGAGTTTGTGATTAGCCCGATGCTGTATGGGGTGGCTGAGTGGAAGGTGCTTTGTAATGGGATACCTCTGAGGGTGGCTTCTACGAGCTCGATCTCGCGGTCGCTGATTGCTTTATCAAGCTTCTGATCTTGGCCAGGTTTTGGGTAGTTTTGGAATCCAGCGATGGCATCCCAGCCGCGGCGGTTTGCGATAAGGTCTTCTTGGCGGGCGGTGGCGTTTGCAGCGTAGTCTGCGCGGAGGTTGTTGCGGGCTTTTACCCCCTCATCGCCTATCCACCATGCGTAGCCGCCTGTGGTTGCTGTGCTGTTAGATATTTTGACCAGAGGAGCGGTCACGTAGTTTTGAATCGTGGTGCTGGAGGCTGGGCCTACGGTGTTTTTACCGACTAGGACAACGGCCTCGGAATCGTCACTGACTTGTCCGCTGGCGTTCAGAGCCACACGGGCGTCAAGAGGATTTGGGTTCTCACCACTGACAAGCCAGTGGGTGCGTTCAGCGGATGATGTGGCGGTAAAAATGGTTGAGGCAGGGTTGGCGGAGCGATTTCGCCAAGTACCCGTCCAGTGACGAGTGCCGTTGGCGACTGATGAGAGGCCTTTGTTTTGCCCGTCGTGTGAGATGTTGTTTTGTGGTGGAGCTCCGGCCGAGAGCTGTGTGCCATCGGCAAGCCCTGCAAAGTTTGCGGTGGCAGTGATAGTTTGATCATTCCCCGCACTGATTTGAAGTTTGGCGATTGCCTCCATCAGTGCTAAGCGGGCGTT
>JBMYYO010000226.1:0-3834 GCA_049609505.1 Akkermansiaceae bacterium
TGTAATTGCTAACTACTAACTGCTTTCTACTAACTACTTACAAAAACACGGTGAAGTAAATGACGAGTAGGATACCAAGCCCCATCAAGAAGGCATAGTTGGATAAGCTGCCGTTTTGAGCATGTTTGCGGAAGAGGTTGCCGATGCCGCTAGCAGAGCGGGAGAGTCCGCCGACGAGTAATCCGCCGATGATGAATTCGTCTAAGAAATGCACGATTGCCGCCACGATATCCTGACCGAACTTAACGATCTTGGCGTAGATTTCATCGAAGTAGAATTTATTGCTGAATGCAGGAATATTGATCGGGTCTTTGTCTTTTCCTTTGTAGAGAACGAAGGCCGCTACGGCGCCGATGACAAAGGCACCAATCGAGAATAAGAAGATAGAGTTTACATGAAAACCAACATCCGGTGCGTCCCATTTTTCAGCAGCGGGGAAGATGGCGCTTAAGTGAGGTGCGGCAAATGACATGCCAGCGAGCAACACCAGTGGCACCAACATCACGAGGGAAACTTCCTTTGCTTCCTCCGCACCGTGTTCACGAGGTTTGCCGAGGAATGCGACGATGAAGAGTCGGAACATGTAGAAGGTTGTTAGCACAGCCACCAAGACAGCCACCCAGAAGAGAGGGGTGTGGTGTGCTGCATGAAGAATACCTTCCTTAGAATAGAAACCCGCAGTAAACGGCACAGCGGTAAGTGCCATGGTGCCGATTAGGAAAGTGATTGCTGTAATCGGCATTTTCTTGAGCAGTCCACCCATCTTCCAAATGTCCTGCTCGTGGTGGCAAGCGTAGATCACTGCACCCGACCCAAGGAAGAGAAGCGCCTTAAACCAAGCGTGGGTGAAGAGGTGGAACATACCCGCTTCAGGATGCACGAGGCCGACAGCCATGATCATATAACCGAGCTGTGATAGGGTGGAGTAGGCGAGGATTTTTTTAATGTCGTTCTGCTGAGTCGCCATCAATGCAGCCAGCAGCGAGGTAATACCGCCGACCCACGCGATGATCTGCGGAGCATTGCCAATCATCTCCACCGTGTGTTCAGTGATTCCAAGCGAGAGGAAAACACGAGCCATCATATAAACACCCGCCGCCACCATCGTAGCAGCGTGGATGAGTGCAGAAACTGGAGTAGGGCCTTCCATAGCATCGGGAAGCCAGACGTGAAGCGGAAGCTGAGCTGACTTTCCAACGGCACCACAGAAAACTAACAAAATGGTCGCGCTCGCAAGGCAAGTGCAGACCGTGCCGAGTTTTCCTCCATCCATTTCTGAGAAAACCACCGTGCCGGTAATTCCCCAGAGCATCAGGATGCCGATCATAAACCCAAAGTCACCAATCCGGTTGGTTAGAAAAGCTTTTTTAGCCGCATCGGCAGCCGAGTCTTTCTGATACCAGTGACCAATGAGAAGGTAAGAACTCAATCCCACCAGTTCCCAGAAGATGAACATCATCGCGAAGTTCGATGCCAAGACGATACCTGTCATGGAGAACATAAACAACGAGAGGCAGCCGAAGTAACGCGCCTTCGCCTCATCGGACTTCATGTAGCCGAGCGAGAACACATGCACTAACAAACCAATGCCAGTGACCACGATCATCATACCTGTTGAAAGCTGATCGAGTGTGTAGCCGATGTTGAGTTCAAATCTCAGCTTGTCGGATGCGAAAACCTCAATCCACGGAAATGTGACCTCGCCCGTTTTGCCTAGCAAAGTGCAAGCGATGATAAACGTCCCGAGCACAGAGAGCGTCGAGAGCACGGAGGATGCCATCGCGTTGCGTTTCAGCCCGAGCTGAATAATTGCCGCACTAGCGAAGGGGAGAATGAATAGTAACCAAGGGTTCATATATTAAAGTTTCAAGTTTCAAGTTTTCAGTGTCAAGCGGCTTGGATCGAGCGGATAAGGCCTTGGAGCATACTTGATATTTCTTTGGTCTCTTGGATCAGAGGACGGCTGATTTCTTGGGTAAGTTCTTGGGATTGTTGAGCTAAGTAGAGTTGGGTGCGGAGTTCGCCACAGGAGCCTTTGGCGATTCTTAAAAAACGCACAAAGTCACCAGCACTATCTCGTTCCTGACCCTCTGCAATGTTCGAGGGCACAGAGATTGCGGACCGAGTCATCTGGTCCTTCAATGCGTAGTTCTGTGAGTTTTTCATCTGTTTAAAAATGTCAAGTGAGAGTCGGCATGCTCGTTTCCAGACTTCTAGATCTTCAAATGATTGGTATGCCATGAGTGAGATGCTTGAAACTGAAAACTTGAATCTTGAAACTTCAGCCTTTTAGGCTGGTTAATTCGTCGGTGTGGATCGTTTGTCTTGCTCGATACAGTGATACTATAATCGCCAAACCAACCGCGACTTCGGCAGCGGCTACGGTGATGACGAAGAAGACCATCATCTGACCATCGTAGTCGGGCAGTCCTTCAACGGTTTTGAATCGGGAGAATGCAACCAGCGTCAGCGATGCGGCGGCGAGCATCATTTCGAGGCACATGAAGATCACGATAATGTTGCGCCGCATAATCACTCCGCCAAGGCCGATGGCGAAGAGAAGGCCGGAAACAAACAGGTATTCGTTGAGTGAAGGTGTCATGGGATGGTGACGGGTGAGTTTTTGTTAGGAAGATTTTTTGGTGTGAAGTTCGGCGGCTTGTGCCAGCCAGTTGTCGCGGGTGATGCGACCCTTGAAGGATAGTAAGTCGTCAAACTCAGCGATGTGAGCCTCGGACCAATTGGCAATTTGTTGGTAGGTGTAGATGCCGAAGTCGTTGAGTTTCTCCTCCAGCACAGGGCCAACTCCAGAAATCACCTTGAGGTCATCGACTTCATCCGGCGCAGAGGTGTAAATAAGTCCACGTTTTTCATCGGTGGTGGTGTTGGACGGCTGTTCGGCGACGACGGGTTCCGGCTGCTCCTCCTGGGCTTCTGCTTTTACTTCCGGTTCAGGTTCAGATTTTGCTTCGGGTTTTGGTTCAGGTTTGGGCTTGGGCTCTGGTTTGGGATCAACTGGGGCGAGGGAGGGGGACTTTTTGGATAAACAAACGCAGCCGACGGTGGCAACTAACAGAAGCACGGCGATGACTTGCAGCGGAAAGTGGTAGCCGTCGTCTTCGGAGCCAAAAAGTTTGTCACCAATCAAGTGGGTGTCGGGCAAACGCTCATCCGCAAGGCGTTTGTGGATGGTGCTGTTTTCTGGGAATCGCTTAGCCTCGGCAGCGAGATTGAGTTCTGGTAGTTTTTCGTTGGGGTTGTTAGAAAGCACACCTGCAAGCTGGATCAGTAGCACCACAGGGATCACCACCCCGGCGGCTAGTGCGGCGCCTTTGCGTGGGTGTTTTTCCTCTTTTTTCAAGTCCAACAACATGATGATGAAGATGAACAACACCATGATCGCTCCCGCATAAACGAGGATCTGAAGAATGCCGACAAAGTAAGCGTTTAACCCGATAAACAAACCCGCTAGGCCGATAAAGGAAAGCACCATCGACAGCGCGGACGATACAGGATTGCGCATAAACACAACCATCAACCCACCGACAATCATCAGTGTGGCGAAGAAGTAAAACAGTGGACTAATCATTTTTTAGACAGAATTAACAAAATTAACAGAATGGTTTCGGTGGTTACGAATCTTGGTATTTGGAGTTTAAATCTTAGAGCTTCGTTTATTTCACATCGTTCCACTTGTTGACCAAGCCGGTGCGGACGCCGCCGATTTCGTAGAGGCGTTTTTTATCGTTCACCATGTCTGCGCGGCTGGTGCCGGTCATGGCGTAATCTTGGCGGAGGAAGATGGCTTGCTCGGGGCAAACTTCTTCGCACATG
>JBMYYO010000227.1:0-3822 GCA_049609505.1 Akkermansiaceae bacterium
CCACGGCACGCAAGCTCACGCTGGAGGTGGTAAAACAGGAAGTGCAAAAGACCAATCCAATCCTTTCTGAATATGATGCCCCTGAGCTACCCAACGCTGTGAATACAGGAAGGCAATCCACCTACCTACCTGTGACACCTGTGAAGGAAACCATCGTGCAAACACACGCCATCACCACTGATCCAGAAACGGGACTAACGAAAAAGCCCATAACCCTTGAGGAAGGCGGGAGGTTTATCCTGCGCCTCCGAGGTAAGGACGCGCGAGGCCGATTAGTTTTTGCCGAGTCATTCATCGAGATCTACGGCAAGGCCAGCGAACAAAAAATCCGGCTACTCGTAAACAAAAACAACCTTCGTGAAGGCGGCGAGGTCAAGATCGATGCTTGGTCACGCCTCACCTCCCCTACCAGCGCGCTGCTCAGCATCGAGGCTGACTCATTGATCGAGTATAAAGTAGTTAGACTCGCTCCTGGCAAAACGCCTCTCACCTTTCAGCTTAATCAACGTCACGCGCCCGTGTTCCGCGCCGCATTGATGACGATGCACCAGCGGAAGTTCTACTCCAGTGATGACATCATCCCCGTGGAGAGAACCATGAAAATTGTCACTCAAATCGAGGGACTCAATCAAGAAAACGAGGTTGCTCCCGGTGGCAAACTCAAGGTCAAGGTAAAGGTGTTAGACGGTAACGATCAACCGCAGGACGCGGAAGTTTCTCTCGCTCTCATTGATCATCGCGATGCGCATAGCAGCATTGGAAAAAATCACTTCATCCGCAGTAATCGACTCGCCAATTTTGTGTTAGGAACCAGTTGTGGTCTCCAGCATCAAGGCAGACAAACTGCCATAAACCTCGCCCTCCGCGCCGAGGAAGAACGCCTCCGCAATGCACCTAACCAGCCAGCGAGAAGAATCGGCAATGGCATCAACGCCCCGCCCACTCTTATTTCTCAAAACATAACGCGTATCCGCAAACTTCTCTATCAGGGTGAAGGATACTACAATCTTGGACAGTATGACAAAGCGGCGGCAAGCTTCGAGACAGTGCTTACCATTGACCGCTACAGTAAAGCCGCACGCCGTTGGTTAGAGCGCGTCAGCTCTGCCCAATCAGATTATTACCGCGCGGCATACGATCAAACCCGCGCTGGGCTCCTCGGCCAGGTGGATCGTGCTTGGCAAATCCGCAGCAGAGGAAACGGTGCAGGACGCAGCGGCTCAGATTTTATCAGCCCTGTCGGTTTTACAACCATCCCTGGCATCCCTGCAAGCTCCGCACAGCAGGTCACTAACACGTCCACCGCTGGACTACGTTCTGGCGACTATGCCACCACACGCAACAGCATTGACGCCATTCTCAACAACCCTAACAGAAACAGCATCGATGCCGTGTTAGACAACCGCAACGGCAGAGGGTTTTTAAATAACTCAAACAACGCAAACTGGGCTACCTACAACTACCGACTCCAAGGTCAGCTCGGTCAGGAATACCAAGGCTACGTGCAGCACATCGGCCGTGGCAATGGAGGGCAAAGCACATGGGTCACGAGACTTACCGGCAGCCAGCATAGCCACCAGCCTACGCTCATTTGGTCGCTGGCTCAGCAGGTCGTGAGCAAAGACGGCACGGAGCTTGAGATCCCTTTGCCAAATAAATCCGGCAGTTGGAAACTCCTCAGCCGCGCTTCCACTGACCATGGCAACCTCGGGCAGAAAATTGACACCATCCACACGCGTTTACCCTACGATCTTCACCTCCAAACACCGGACGAAGTCATCGAGGGAGATCAGCTAGCACCCGTCATCCTCCTCACCCGCAAGGCAACAGACGCTGCGGAATCAATCACCCTAACACTTAGTGCAAAAGCAGGCGATAAAACCCTAACAACCACGACCCATAAGCTGGAGTTTGCAGCAGGAGAATCGACCAAAACAGTCTCCACCAAATCATTCCCAATTCCAGCGAGCAGCGAGATTACCCTAAGCATCAAAGGTGATAAAAACCTCACCCTCACTCGCGCCCTCCCTGTCCGACCTTGGGGGCTTCCCGTGGCGGATCGAGCAAGTAAAATTCTCACCGCAGGAAACACAAACCTCACCCTCACACTACCAAACCAAGCGAAACAAAGCACCATTCAGTTAGAAATCGTCCCCGGCGCGGCATCCGCTTTATTACACCTCGCCACCACCCCTCAGGCGCCATGGTGCGGGAGCCGTATTCCGTTTAGCCAAGCCCATCCAGCAGGACAGCTTCTCGCGGCTGCTGCTGTGATCGATCTCAACCGCAGACGCGGTGTGGCGGATGATGCGATGCGTGATCTCATTCGCCGCGCGAACCGACTCGCTGCCGATCTCGCCGTCACAAGAAAATCTAATGGAAGCTGGTCCCCTGTCACAGGACGCAGTGCAGGGAACCTCGACCACACCGCAATGGCGTTCGAAGCTCTATCGTTAGCCAACAAACTCAAGCTCACCGTCGATCAGCCAACTCTTGCTGTGACGCAGAAATGGTTAGAAAAACAGCAAGCCAGCATTTCATCCAATGACCTCGAAGCCAGATCTCTGGTTCAGTATGCACTATCTTGCGCTAATGCTGCTGACTTCTCCACCTGCAATCGGCTGTTCCGAGATCGGGGTAAGTTAGGCGATGCAGGCAAGGCGTTGTTAGCCGCTACGTTTATCAATCTGAAGCGACCAGAAAACGCCAAGACTCTTCTCGCCGCAATGAATGAGCCAGCCAAGTGGACGAACAAAAGCCAGAAAATCCTGTGCAGCCAAACTTACATCGCAGCGCGTGCCCTGAGTGCCGCCGCAATGATAGACCCCGGCAGCAAGCTCACTGCATCACTGCGCAATCATGTGCTTGAGAACTCAGGAGCAGGTGGCTTCACCTCTGATTTGGAGCGCGGAGCAGCACTTGCTGGGCTCGCTCGTATTGAGGAAAAAATAGAAACCACTGATGCCACCATTAGCATCAAACTCAACGGCAAAGAAGTAGGCAGTTTCTCCACAGATAAGCCGGAAACAATGGCAAATATCAAGGTTGATTCCAGCTTACTCGTCGCGGGTAAAAACTCCCTGAGCTTCTCAATGGAAGGGAAAGGTCAGCTCCTAGCCGCCGCCACTTTGCAAGGATTCACACCCATCCCGCAGGAAGTAAAAATCGACAAACAGTTCAGTGTCACCAACCACCGCTACTACCGCGAGGGGCTAAGTTTCCAAGGCACACCACTCCGTGCGCGCAGCACATCTCCAGCAAAAACCGTCAACAAAGGCGAGCGCGTGCAAGTGCAATTTGAGATCAATCACGAGCGACACCATGCCCGGGAGACCATTCTCATCGAGCGCATTCCAGCAGGATTTGTTTATGAATCCGGCACCCTACGGGGAAACCACAGCGGCGCGAGAATCGAGAACGACCACCTTATTATTTCCTTCGATGGCTGGTTCAAGTTCCGCACATTTAGCTACAGTATCATTGCGCGGCATCCAGGAGTTTGGCGTCAGCCCCCCACCTTATTCCTGCCGCTTAACAATCCAGCGGACTCGGTACACAGCACGACTGGCACCCTCACGGTGATTGATAGCGAATCTAAAAACCCAGACATCTATCAGATGAACATCGCCGAACGCAGTGAGCTAGCGGCTCTGTATTTCGCTCAAGGTGATTATCCTAAGGCACTCGCCGAGCTACTTGCCATCCGCAGGGCGCGACCAGATTGGGAGCATGTTGGGAACTCTCGTATGTTGTTATGGATCACCTCCGAGCAGGAAAAACCTGATGCAAAGCTACTGGTGGAATCCTTTGAGATCCTCAACG
>JBMYYO010000228.1:0-3739 GCA_049609505.1 Akkermansiaceae bacterium
GAGCGGCTGCCTACGAATTCAGACTTGGCGATGTGTGCTGCGGGGACAAACACAGAACGGTTATCGAGGGTGGCGATGAGGGTTCCTTTTGTGTCAGTTTTTTGGCGGTAGCCTTCGATGATATCACCTGCTTTTGTGATCACGCGGTGTAGTACGTATGCTCCTTCCACGGCAGCATCAGGATTAAGCAGTGCGGTGAAGATGGCTTCGGGGTCACGTTTGGCGGAGCCGTCGAGCGCAGGGGCTATGCCACGGCCTTCACCTGCAACACTGTGGCAGGTGAGGCACATGCCCTGGAAGAGAGCCTTGCCGAGGGCGTGGTTGCCACCAGGTTTCCCATCGAGCTTCACGAGGTCTGGGAGGCGTTTCATCGCAGCGGTGATTCCATTCTTGCGCTTGGTGTCGGCTTGCTGAAACAGCTCGTTTGCTCTGGCGTTGTTAGGGTGAACAGTGCGGATGCGGTCGGCTATATCATAGTTTATTTGCTCCGGTGTGATTAAGCCTTTTTCAAGAAGCTGGAGTAGGCTGGCTGTGCCATGTGTGGTTGTGCCCAGAGCTTTGATGAGGTCATTTTTTTTGTTAGGTCTTTGCTCAGCAATTGCGATAGCTTGCTGCGTAGCCAATGTGGGATCAGCTTTGCCGAGGGCGATTAAAGCGGGGAATCCATCGGCATCGCGGCCTTGCTTGACCAAGCTTAGAAAGAACTCCTTATGTGAGGCTGGCTGCGTTGAGAGTGCTTCGATTACTTTGGGGAGTGTGGCTTTGGCAGCAGGTCCTTGACCAAGGGCTCGTTTGATTGTGTCAGCGTTCGCCGGAATGAAATGATCCATGATCGCCATCAGAGCAAAGACGCGAGCTTTGGCATCCTTGCCCTTGAGTAGTGTTTCCACTGGGTGCTGGAGAAGTTTTGACAGTGCTGGACTGTATGATTCTGAGGGGTTGATCAAGGCTAGATCAATGATGTTTTGGGCATTGTTAGGGTTTTTGAATTTGGGGAGCACAGCATCGTAAACCACTTGATTGCTAGCCATGTCTGAGATGATGATCAGCATAGGCAGTGTGAGTTCGCGGTCCTTCACCGCATTCCAGAGCTGGGCGAAGGAGGTGGCTGCATCTTTGCCGAGTGCTTGCATCGCCCAAACGAGATTGGTGGCAGGTTGCCGACCGGCGTCATCTGATGTAAGGTAGCTTTTGAGCTTAGCTGGATATTTTTCCAGAGCACGGCGCGCAAGGTAGCGCTCGAAGCTGCGCTCGTAGGATCCGCCTAGAGCATTGCCGGGGATGAGTGGTCGGCAGAAGGAAACAAGTAGATCGATGGTTGCATTGTCCGCATTGCCAAGCTGTTCCAAGGTGCGGATCGTTTGGCTGCGCACCATCGCATTGGCATCATGGAGAGTGGGTGTTAGAAACTGCGCCACTTCGGTGGGGGATGGTTTGAAGGTGATGAGTGAGCGAATGGCCTCACGGCGGATGTCTCCATCTTTATCGGTAATGAGAGCCTCGATGATTTTTGCATCGTAGGCGTGTAGTCCTTCCAGTGCCCAAAGTGCGTGAATGCGGACGCTGGTTTCTTCTGCTTGATTTGAGACCAATTGATTCAGTGCAGGAATGAGCTCCTTCACCTGACGATCGCCAATTTGAAAAGCGGCGGCACGTTTCTCCCAGAGCGATGCGGACTTGAGGTGGGCGATTAGTTGTTCATTTGCGGCTTTGGTTACGTTAGGAATGCTGCGTGGTTTTTGTGAAACGTGGCGGATGCGCCAGATGCGACCATGCGATTTGTCCCGATCTGGGTGAGTGGTGGGGAGCTCGTTGTGGGAGACGATCTTGTTATACCAATCGGCAACGTAAAGGCAGCCATCGGGTCCGAACTCGATGTTGACGGGGCGGAACCAGTCGTCTTTGGATTTGAGTAGATCGGGAAGATGCTTGGCGGTAACTGTGCCGTCAGCATTCCGAACAATTTTGACCGAATTGATGGTGGAGGTGATTGGGTTAGCGAGGAACGCAACATCGGCCCACTCACGGGGAAACCCACCTACAGTGTCATCAGAAAATGCTAATCCAGAGATACCTGTACCACCGACGCGGAACTTGTGAAGCTTAGGGAAAAACGGTTGGTAGGCACGTAGCTTCTGCCCGCCAATGCCTTCGTATGCAGTGAATGGCTCAGCGGGAACGACGGACCAAGTGAGATCATTCGCTTCAGTCATGAACCACTGACCATTGCCGCGTAGTTGGAATCCCCAAATGTTATTCAGCCCAGCGTTGACGAGTTCGATGTGGTTTCCATCAAGCGAGAAGCGGGCGATTTTTGAGTAATCGATTCGGGTGCTTTCCCCAGAGCGGATCGCTTTGATTTCGCCTTTGTTGAGAGCACCTTGTGAGAAGTGAACCCAGCCGCCGGGGCCGCGGACCAAGCAGTGCCCCATGGTGTGGGTGTCAGTGAAACCAAAGCCTGTTAGCACTGGGATGCGTTTATCAGATTTGCCGTCGCCGTTGTTATCTTTAAGAAAAAATAACTCAGAGCCCTGCATGACAAAGGCGCCGCTTTTGTAGGGGAGAATGGACTGTGGGATGGTTAAGCCGGTGGCAAACTTCTTTACCGTTGGGCGTTTTCCACTGTAGATGTTAGAGATGACGAGGATATCATCTTTTCCCTTAGTCTTTCCTTGATAGAGATCTTTAATGCGTTTGAACTCGGGGTTTTTATCCTGGGCGGCGGGGTTATCCATGAGGCGCAGTAGATCGTTCCACTTGATATCTTTCACTGGATCAAGCGGATACATGCGCGCGGTCTGAGTCCACAATCTCCCCGCATCATCAAACGTGAGGTCGATCGGGTTGACGATGCCATCCTTCTCAGAGGCCACTAGTTCCACCACAAATCCCTCAGGCACGGTGAAACCTGCGCGCTCCTCCTCAGGAGTCATCGCTTTGGTTCTGCCTGAGTGAGTTTTTTTTGCGATAGCAGGCGTAGCACAAACAATACTAAGTGCTGTTAGGACGGCAGTGGTTTTCATGGGTGAAAAGCTTGAGATGTTAAAGCTCAGTGATAGTGAGGTTGCGGAATTCTACCTTAGCCTTGCCACCGGAGTGGATTTGCACAGCGATCACGCCCTTGGCGGGGATTTTCGGATCTTTCTCATGGTAGTCAGCGGTAAGCACACCATTGATGTAGAGTTGGTGATGGTTTCCTTTGCAGCGGATGATGTAGGAGTTCCAGCCGTCCTCTTTGAGGATGTGTTTGAGGGTTTTGTTATCACCGCCGATGAGTTTGCCGCGGCGGTGCTCATCATAGATGTCACCCCAGTAGCCTCTGCCGATGTCAGCTTGGTAGCCAATAATTTTTTTCCCATGGATGACTGAGCGGTACTGAATGCCTGAGTTGATGAGACCTGTTTTGTGGTCGCCTTGCAGCCGAAATAAACAGCAAAACTCAAAATCACCGTATTCCTTAGTGGTTGCCAGATAGGTGTTGGCTGGGATCTTATCAGTGAGGTTTCCCGAGGTGATTACGCCATCTACCACTGACCATTTTTTCATGGCGGCGGGGTTGACGGTTTTCCATCCTGTTAGGGTTTTTCCATCGAAGAGGTTTTTTGTTTTGCTAACTTCCTGCGCGGTGGCGGAACAAAAAGTCGCTATGATAATGGTTGTTGTTAGAAATTTCATGGTCATGGTAAAGCGAGGGTTGTTAAAGATCAAAATCAAATACAACGAGCCGCTCAAGCCTTGG
>JBMYYO010000229.1:0-3694 GCA_049609505.1 Akkermansiaceae bacterium
TGACGACTCTTCCTTCATCCGGAAAGAAATTAAAAAATCCCCAGCGCATTGGCAAGTACCAGCACACTGAGAATCATGAAATTTGTATTATCCTACTTCCTGCGACGCAGCATAAGAGCAAGTCCGCCGAGACCGAGCAGTGCGGTCGATGACGGCTCAGGCACAGCCGAAAACTGAGCTTGGAAACCTTCAAAGCGAGTTGCCCCATTACTCCCACCACCGGAATTTGCGAGTTGAGTAATCGTCATTGAGCCAGTGATGGTGGTGATCGCTACTGTGTTGCCAGTGGCACTGATGGTTTGTCCGTTTACGTCCCACGGATCGCCACCGAGGTTGTCGAATCGATCCACGCTAACGAATCCGTCAAACACGACAGCTCCCTGAATATCGTCAATGGTCAATGTCAGGGTCTTGAAGTCAGTGTCAGTGGCATCAAAATCAAACCTCGGACGCTGGCTCGTAAAAACCGTTCCAGCAACAGGAGTGCCTCCAGCAGAGCCGACCGTGCCGCTCAAGGTCAAATCAAACGTAAAGGCCTCGCCATCTGCCGTTGCCGCGATGTCGTTGATCGTAATCGGAGAGCTCGTCCCCGTAAACGCACTGAAATCAGCCCCAGTGTCATTCGTGAAGGTAAACGTCAGCGTCGTGGCTGCTTGAGCAGAACCAAGAGCCATAACGGCTGAGAATGCGACGAGTATTGCGTTTGGCTTTATCTTCATAACTTTATGAATGTGGCTGATCACAGCAGTAACTTCAATTATTCATCCATCGTCATTTTTCACCTTACTTCAGCGATAGGCTATTCCCATTCACTTGGAAAACATCGGAGAAACTGCCGACATTTTCGCCCAAATAGCGTAGCCGACCCACGTCCCAGAGGTTTTCAAAAGTTTGAGAACCCGTGCCCTCGTTGGTGATATTCCCCGTTACTGTCAGGACGCCTGCCGAGCCTGCCTGGAAGTTAATATAGCCAAGTTTCCCCGGCTGGAAGGTGAGATCCTGACACGTCACCAGCCCCTCCCCTTCTTCCTCGAAATTGATGAACGGAGTGTCTGTGTGGTTTGACGTCGCGTGAAGCTGAATCTGGTTTCCAGAAATATCAGCCGTGCCCCCAGAAACGTTGAGCACTGAATTCGTTCCCATGAAGACCAAACCAGTAGCACCAGCTGCCGATGACAAGTCCAGCGTGCCGCCTACGAGATTAAACTCAACGTCCGAGGCCGCCGTGTTTTGCCCGAGTCTGAGCACGTGTGATGTGGTGCGGGTGAAGATGCCGTTCACCAGCGTGTAGCGCGTGCTGCCGCTGAATGCCCGAGAGCTAGCCGTGCCGTTAGCAATAGAAATCGTGCCCCCTAGCTGAGTGATAACCTGCCCGGCCAGCCCATTACCCATCGTGCCCGAAGTGATGGTCATACCAATCGTCCCTGGCATGCTGGCGGATGGCACGCCATCGCTCCAGTCTGAAGTAGTGACTCCTGCGATGTCACCTCCGTTGACAAAATCCGTCGTGCCCGTGACCAGCACCTCCTCTGCCTTGACTCGGTAAAACTGCCTCGGTATTCCGGCAACGGGAAGCTCTGCTAAGGGAAAGCTCAAGGTGTTTCCATTGCCATGCCGGGCAGACCCAACATCCGACCACGACATACTTGTTAGATCAGGAGATTTTTGTAAGGTGAAGAAAACCCGCGACTGCGATTCCACATCAAGAAACAACTCGCCGCCCGGCTCCTTGCGCATTTTTGATTTAAGGGGAAGCTGCACCGTCGCTGTGTCTGGGTAGGACTTAGCTGCCCTCGGAGTCTGCTGCGCGGGGTAAAAAGTATCGCCTGTTTCCGTCCGCCAATTCGCCATCGTGGTTTCTAACAGCGCAAGATTTGCAGCGTGAGATGGCGATGCTAGTAGATTGTTTTGCTCATAAGGGTCAGCATCTAAATCATAGAGCTGTGTCGATTCCAGCGCCGTCCCTGCGGTGTCTGGCTGTTGGACGAGTTTATACATCACGCCACCAACGCGCTGCACAACACCACGCCAAGCCTTTGCTCCGCCTGATGTGGCTTCATTCTCGCCAAACACCGGGGTTTCCGTGATAGCGTTTCCACAGAGGAGTTCTGACTTATCGAGCCCCGTCACCGATGCGGGCGTCTCCAAGCCACACAGGCCTAACAACGTCGGCATAATATCCGTGGAGCTATAAGGGGCATCGCTCACCGCATCAGTAGCAATCTTACCCGGCCACCTAGCGAGAAACGGCACACGCCATGACTCCTCATACATCTGTCCCTTGCGAATCTGGTCATGCGATCCCATCATCTCGCCGTGGTCCGATGTGAAGACAACGATGGTTTCGTTTTCCAAACCTAACGAATCAAGATGATCGAGTAGCCGACCAAACTCGTAATCCAGCGCTTCACAAAGGCCGTAGTAATTAGACAACGCAGGCATATTACTCGCACTCGCATTGTTAGGCCGTGCCACCAAGTCATTTTGATCATAGGTATCAAAAGGGGCAGGCGGTGAAAACGGATCGTGAGGTGGTCCATAGTTCATCCAGATAAAGAAGTTTTCATCCGTATGATTCGTCTGGTGATCACTGATGTAATCCATCGCAAGGTCTGTCTGGATATGCGGCTCGAAGTCCGCCAGTTGCTCATCAAGCGTTCCGGAGGGATTCGCTGCTGGCACGGGGATTTTTACACCGTCGTCATCAAGCATAAATGAATTCGCATAATATGAGTGGCCACGGTTCATCCCGTCCCAGCGTTCGAGCCCGCGGCGACGCCAATTTTTAGGAACAAAACCAGCAGCCGGAGCACCACTTGTTCCCTTCCCCGTGCCGTCCATATGCCATTTCCCGAGGTAATAAGTCCGGTATCCAGCATCTGACAACACATCCGGCAGACAAGGGATGTTAGGCGGCAGCATGAGATTGTTATCTAACATACCAGTCTCATGCGGATACTGGCCTGTGATAATAGCAGATCGGTTAGGCGTACAAACAGGCTTGGTGGTATAACAACGATCAAGCCTGATCCCTTCCTCGCCAAATTCCTTGAGGCGCGGAGTTTTCAGAAGTTGCGTCGTTTGGTAAGAGTTATCATTCGCCGGCCCCATCTCCAACGCCGATGGACGCCACTGATCCGCCAGCACAAAAACTACATTAGGCCGAGGCCCTGAAGAAGCCGCCGCACCGGTAGCGCTAGCCTTGGCTGTTTTAACTGCAGCAGCACTAGCAACACCGCTGGCACCAAGGTATTTAATAAAGTCACGACGTGATGGCATGTCCGAACCTAGCACCGTATCAGAGACTCAGCGAAAAAAATTACACGCCTAGGATCATCAATTTTAAGAAAACCCCATCCTGCAGAGCTTTTGAGTGCAGCGAGCATCGCCGCTTTTAATTAGTCTGTGCTTGGTCTCGGCGCGACAAGGAAAACGGAACGCCTAACACTTCCGAATGTCGGAATAATGCGAGCCATCGACTCAACTTCGCCAAAAACCGATCCGAGCATTATGCCGCAAACACCAAACGACTTCATGGCTAAACCTAACAATATGGAATCACCGAAAACCCAAACCGTAAATACACCCAAACGCTCAGCCTTAAAAACCAGCGAAGGAGAACGGTCAAGCATGAGGCACGGCTGACCGGGAGCTCGCGCTCAATGCAGGACAAAGGTTTGAATTGTGAGAGGAC
>JBMYYO010000230.1:0-3598 GCA_049609505.1 Akkermansiaceae bacterium
GATACTTTTTCTCATTCTTTTTTCCCACCACCTCACAACCCCTTTATTTTCAATGGTTGGAGCTTCAAAAAAAATATCCCCACCAAGCGCAATTGTGGAGGCTTGGTGAGGATAGAAGGTGGAGTTTTACAATTTAGGAATCCATCTTGCCACTTAGCGATGTGAGCTCAGGCCTCTTTAGTGCGCAATAGGGAGGTCTTCATCGTCATCGGTGTTAGGCAGGCGGATGTTTTCGACCATTTCCTGAACGTCCTGTGGTGGTGCTGGGGTGAAGGCACTGACAACAAACGCTACTACAAAGTTGAGCAGCATGCCGATACTGCCGATCCCCTCGGGAGAAATATCAAAGAGCAGCGGGGTTCCCCTATCGTTTAAGAACTGGAAGTAGATGATGTATCCAGCGGTAAAGGTAATGCCCGCAATCATGCCAGCAATGGCCCCTTCCTTATTCACTCTCTTAAAGAAGATACCCATAAGCAGGGTTGGGAAAAAGGATGAGGCAGCCAACCCGAAGGCGAAGGCTACGGTCTTGGCAATGAATGCCGAGGGCGGGTTGATACCAAACCATGCAGCCACAGCCAGAGCGGCAAAGGCGGCGATGCGAGCATAGTTAACCTCTTCTTTATCGCTAAGATCTGGTTTAACGATTTTTTTCATTAGATCATGTGAGATGGAAGTGGATAGAACGAGGAGCAGCCCTGCTGCCGTGGAGAGCGCGGCGGCGATACAACCCGCCATGAGAAGACCAATCACCCACATGGGGAGCCCTGCCATGTGAGGGTTCGCCATGACCATGATATCGTTTCCAAACCAGAGTTCGTTCGGGTTAGTATTGTCAGTTTTGTTTTTCAATAGTCTCTCACCATGCACACCAACAAGCTGCGATTCAGGAGAGCCTACCGGAGGATACTCTGGAGCTTTACCAATGAATGGAGAGCTGGTTCCCTCCTCTGATTTGGCGGGACCGAAGTATTGAATGATACCGTCATTGTTTTTATCCACCCAAGCCATCTGCCCTGTTTTTTCAAAATCCTTGAACCAAGCTGGGGCTTCTTGATAGCTTGTATTATTGAGTTTTTCGATAAGATTGACACGGGAGAAGGCGCCAATGGTTGGCGCTGTTAGATAAATAACTGCGATAAATGCTAGAGTCCAACAGGCTGATTTTCTGACTGATTTAACATCCTTCACGGTGAAAAACCGCACAATCACATGCGGCAACCCAGCAGTGCCACACATCAGAGCTGCGGTGATACAGAACATGTCGATCGTTTTAAGTTTCCCCTCAGTGTATTCTGCAAAACCGAGCTCGTGGTTGATGTTGTTGAGCTTCTCCAAAAATGGCACCGCTTGATCTCCTGCTGTGTAGTTTCCAATCAATCCAAGCTGAGGGATCACATTTCCTGTCAGAGCCATAGCAATAAATACTGCCGGTATGGTGTAGGCAAATGCCATGACACAGTATTGCGCAACTTGGGTGTAGGTGATGCCCTTCATACCACCAAGGCCCGCGTAGAAGAAAACAATACCAGCACCGATGAGCACCCCGGCGGGGATTCCAATACCAAAAAGCTGCGAAAAGACAACTCCCACACCGCGCATTTGCCCCATGATGTAGGTCATGCAAATAAAGATGGCGCAAATGACCGCAACCCCTCGAGCCAACCTAGAATAGTAGCGGTCTCCGACAAAATCAGGCACAGTGGCTTTACCAAATTTTCTGAGAAACGGAACCATCAGCACAGTAAGAAGGACAAACCCTCCAGTCCAGCCCATGAGAAAGCGTGAGGCATCGTAGCCAGCAATTGCTACAGTCCCCGCCATGGAAATGAACGTTGCGGCACTCATCCAATCGGCGGCGGTTGCCATGCCGTTGGCGAAGGGGGAAACACCACCACCTGCGGTGTAATATTCCTTGGTGGAGGCAGCTCGGGATTTGAGTGCGATACCGATGTAAACAGCGAAGGAGAGCCCGATGAAGAGGAAGTTCCAGTGATCTTGTGTCATGGCTAGAATGATGTGTGTGTTGGGGGAAATGTTAGATTACTTATCCTTAGGTGCGTTGAAGCCGTGTTTTGCATCGAGCTTATTCATCAGGAAGGCGTAGGCGATAAGGAGGAGGACAAAACAAATAATCGAGCCTTGCTGCGCCATCCAGAAACCGAAGGGAGCGGTGCCGATTTTTGGAAAATTAAGATCTAACCAATCGCGAAATAAAATACCGCAACCGAAGCTAACGGTGAACCAGACGGTGAGAAGGGCGGAAAGAATGAAGATGTTAGACTTCCAGTATTGGGTATTTGATGCGGGCTGACTCATGGTTTTTTGATCTGTGAGGTTTATAGGAAATTAAGAGGAATGGGAATGAGGAAGTTTTGGAAATACTAGGCGAGGCAAGACTTAGGTAAAACTTAAGTAAGGGGCTAGTCATCGTCGCCTCCGAGTAGCCCGCGGAGGAGGCTACCGGCCTTGTCCTTGAGGTAATCCTTTGCTGCCTCTTTGATGTCTAGGTTTATAGATGCGGCTCGAACCTTGGGATCAGATAATTCACCAGTTGATTGGAGCTCGATCAACAACCGCTCCTCACGGTAAAGGCTGGCGAGATACTCATTGAGAAACTTATCACGATGTTTCTCCGGGACAAAGGACACTGACTTGCCGATGAGTTTTTTAAACTTGGAGCTAGAAGACTCAGAGGCGAGCAGCTCGGCATCAATGACGTGCTCATCGGTTTCAGTTTGCAGCCAAGATTGCTTGAGCACGGCAAGCTCCCAGTCTCCGATCCAGACTGAAAGCGGCTCGAGGACGGTGATTTTCCCCAGATGGTAATGGGCCGCTACGGACTTACTTCTACCGAAGGTTGCCTTGCTGGGAAGCTCGGCGATGGGGACACCTATTTTTTTGAGTATCGCCAGACTATTCCATGCTGCGGTGATGTAAGGGATGCGGGTGTTCAGCCATGAGTCTTCACTGAGCTTAAACTCCCCCTCGATGTTCGGCTCAGAGTCTCCCGTGGTGGCATTAAAGAGGGTAGCTGTTGCCCCGCCTGTTAGAGAGAGATCACCGTAGTGGTGGCCTTCTACGGAATCGATGCGTAAGTTCCCTTTTACATCGAGCTTTGCGGAATTGGTGGCCTGAAGGTTCTTAGGATCGATGCGGATGGAGCTGAGCTTGATAGAAACATCACTACCTCTGACGCGGAGTCCGGTTTTTTCAAGAGTGATGTCTAGGAAGGAATCCTCAATGATCAGTCCACCAAGGGAGGCTACAAAATCTGATTGATCAAGGGCATTGAGCCCCCCGCCCTTTTTATCTAATTTCTTTTCACCCCCACCTTTCTTGGCGCGAGGAGACTCAAACAACTCCTCCAAGGAATGTCCCCCATCTTCATAGAAGGTGCTTTTTATATCGCAGCCTTTGACCGTGATTTTGGAAACATTAATTTCACGCGCCAAGAGCCCCCATAGGCTAACTGATAAATCTAACTGATCAATCCTCACCCGCGCATCGCTTTCGCTATCGCCACGAGGCTGAAGCTCAACATCTGTTAGGGAGACTTGTGCAGGAAAACTGAGAGCTGAGACGCTGACGTCACCGA
>JBMYYO010000231.1:0-3583 GCA_049609505.1 Akkermansiaceae bacterium
CTAACAAGGTGATTGCGAAAATCCGCAATTGGCACAAAGCAGCAAGAACCGCTCCCTGCCAACACCCTCTGCCTATAAAAAAGCGACTCCGCCTCTAATCAAAAAGGCGGGGTCGCAAAAAAGGAAGCGCTCGTATTGTCCGGTGTTGGCTGCCTAACAGCTAGAAACTCGGCTTGCACTTCAAACTTTGTCTTGATTCCAAACCCAAAATACTGACCCAAGCAATTTTGTCAATACAATAACGACACAAAAACATTTTGACGTTAAAACGTTTATGCGTTAATATTCCTGCATGCCGACCAAAGAACGCAAACGAGCTACCATTTATCTGGAGCCAGAATTGCACCGCGCCGTTAAAACCAAAGCGGGGATGGCCAATGCTACTATATCGGAACTCATCAACGAGGCTCTCCGTGATTCATTACGTGAGGACTTAGCTGACATCAAAACTCTCGAAGATACACAAGACGAGCCAACCATCAGCCTGCAAGAAGTTCTGCACGATCTAGACCTCGATCACCTCTTAACTCAAAAATAATTTTTTGACACTCCCAAGATTTGCTTATACAATAAATTAAAGAAATGAGTCTTTATAAAGTACATTTCAAACGCTCGGCAGCAAAAAGTCTAAAAAAGATACGAGCTGAAGATCGTGAAAAAATTGCCGCGGCCATCGTCGGCCTGAGAACCACCCCCAGGCCACCAGGTTCGATCAAAATCACCAACCAAAACGCCTACCGTATCAGACAAGGCGACTACCGCATTATCTACACCATCGACAACAACATCCTCACCATTGAAATTATCAAAATAGGTCACCGACGGGACATCTACAAATAGAAGGGCACACATCCTACTTCATTGTATTTATTGTAGCTTTGCCTTGATTCCGCAATCCTCTACCCTAACCTAACAATCATGTCTAAAAAAACCAAAACCCTTTCCTTCGACATCGGCCATTCTTCCATCGGCTGGGCTGTTCTTTCTTCTGAGAAAAAAACAACCGACAATCCATTCCCCACACCCAGCATCGAAGGGTGCGGTTCCGTCATTTTCCCCAAAGACGATTGCCTCGCATCCTCCCGCAGAACCTTTCGCCGGATGCGCAGGAACATCCGCTCCACCCGTCTGCGAATTACCCGACTCAAACAACTGCTCGCACACCTCCAAGTCCTGACCCCAGCAGAACTCGAAACCCCCGGCCACCCCGCACCCCATGTCCTCGCTGCCCGAGCGCTCCTGACCGACTCCCCAACCTTATCTTGGCTGGAACTATGGCACGTCCTCCGCTGGTATGCCCACAACCGTGGTTATGATGGAAACTCACGCTGGTCACGCCAGGAAAACGACGATGAAGGTGATACCGATAAAGAGAAAGCCGCGCTCCAACTAATGAAAGAACACGGCATCGACCAAAAAACAGGCAGCATGGCGGAAACCATCTGTGCCACACTGGGGATCAAACCATTAGAAGCGAAGCCAACCAAAGACGGACTCAAAGGCCACAAAGGTTTGTCCTCGCAAATGCCCTACAAAAACAACAATGCCGCATTCCCACGCAATATCGTCCGCAACGAAGTTCTGGCCATTCTTCAAAAACACCAAGATCACCTCCCTAAACTCAATCAGGACTTCATCGACACCCTCATTGCCCCCGAAGGCAAAAAGGAACAACAAGCCTGGTCCATCATCAAAGTCCCAGCCATCAAACTTCCCCGCCGCTACTTCGGCGGACTTTTGTTTGGCCAACTCATCCCACGCTTTGATAACCGCATCATCGCCAAGTGTCCGATCTCTGGCGGCAAAGTTCCCAACAAAGCATCCGTAAAATTCCTCCGCTACCGCTGGGCCATGCTCATTGCCAACATCAAGGCCGATGGAAAGCCGCTCACCTCGGAGCAACGCAAATCCGTTGATCTCCTGATGAAAGAAAAAGGCCGCCTTACACCGACCGAGTTGCGCGAACACGTCGAGAAAATCACTGGCACTAAAAAAACCAATATCAAAGCCTCCTTTGAAATCCACCCCGATTCTAAAGATGCTCTAGAGCTTGATCCCGCACTCAGTTTCTACCGCAAGGCATTTAACAAACCGACAGCAAAATCCACTGGCATCAACCTCTACTGGGCACACCTCCCGGAAATCACCCAGAAGCGCGCCCTTGGCCGTTGGAAAAAGAAACGCCCCGTCAACCTCCAGTGGATGCTCGATCAGTGCGATAAAGAAAAACACGACTCAACGGCTCTCACCGCAGCCATCGACAAGTTTTTTACCAAAGACCAAAAGAAGAAAAAGCCCACCTTCCTCACACGCGACCACCTTCTTCGCAAAAACTTTGCACCCGACTCCAGAAAACTCAGCGGCCGCGCCCCCTACTCACGTCAAGTCATGGACAAGGTCGTCCATTTTGTCCTCAACACTGACCGCCACCCCACCGAAAAAAGAACCGATACTCTCGAAGCTGGTCCCATCTACCGCTCGCCAGAAGTCCTCAAATCAGAACGCGAACGCCCCATTGATGACCTCACCAACAACCACCTCCTGCGCCAGCGTCTTTCGATCCTCTCTCGTCTCACGGATCACCTCATCGAAAACTACGCCAACAACCATGCCGCCCAAATCACCGACATCGTAGTAGAAGTAGCAAGTGACCTTCAAACCTACTCAGGACTAACAGCCAAAGAAATGGCTGGAGAACTAACCAAGCGACTTTCCCACTTCAAAGATGCCGTCAAATATCTTGAAGAAAATGCCCCTGATATGAAGCTCACCGGCTCACTCATCCGCAAGTGCCGCATCGCGATGGATCTCGACTGGCACTGCCCATTCACCGGGGAAGGTCCCTACGATCCTTATGAACTATCAAAACTGGAACTCGAACACATTATCCCTTACGCAGACCGCCCCACAAATGCACTTGATGCCCTTGTTCTTACTTGGCCAGAGGTCAATCGCATGAAGGGAAAAAGAACGGCTTATCAATTTATAAAAGAAGATGGAGGAAAGGCTGTCCCTGGCTCAAAAAGACTGAGTATCATGGTGCTAAACAATTTTGGAAGCCACACTGACCCCAAAAAAGGATTTGTAGGCAAATTAAAAACCGCAGTTAAAAAAAACTATCCAGACGATTACCGCCGTCAATCAGCTCGAAAAAAATGGCTCATGGTAGAACACTACGAAGCCAAAGACCACGGCTTCACTCAAGGTGCCCTTACCCAGACATCCCACCTGAACCGTCTCGCCTTCCGCCAGCTAGAAAAACGTTTCACCCCTGAAAACGCCAATAAGCCAACCGCCCGCATCACCTCCATTCCCGGTCAAGTCACTGCCGAAACCCGCAAAGGCTGGCGGCTCCTGCACACCCTCAACGTGGCATGTCCCGTCTGCACAGATAAAAACAAAACAGAAATCCGCAAGCTCACCCACCTCCACCACGCCCTTGATGCCGCCACACTGGCACTCACCCACCACTATCTACCCGGCACACTCCCTGGTCAGAATGAAAACGAGAAAGGGAAAGTCTGGAAAGCTCTACTAGACCGAAACAAAACCAAAGAACAGATCAATCTCCTGATGCGCACCG
>JBMYYO010000232.1:0-3505 GCA_049609505.1 Akkermansiaceae bacterium
GGGAAGTTCGAGTTCAATCAGTGAGTCAAGCAGTTGGCTCGGTGGCTTGGCCGGACTTTCATACTCGCCCCTCTCCCGTTTACGTTTTTGCACCCAAGTGGCAAAGGTTTGATAATTAACACCATGGAGAGCGGCAAACTTGGTGCCTGACAGAGGACTTTTTTCAAAACTGTCAAGTAGCTGCTCTCGGTGTTCTTTACTCACACGCACCCTACCAATGCAGTCCGTCTTGACGAGACCAGTAGGCTCACTTTTCGTAGACGTCATAATTGTCATGTTATGATGTCTATGAAATCGACGTTAAACTGGTAGCCAAAAAAGAGGGCCTTCTATTGAGCGCTTACTGTAAAATACGACCAATGAAGAAAAAACAAAGTGAATCAGACAAGGCGTTGGATGAGTTCTTCAACGATTTCATCGAGAAGCAAAAAGCCGAGGGCGCAAGTCCCGACGAACTGGCCACACAGGGCAACGAACTCATCAGGAAACTGATGAAGCGTTTCTACGAGAGTGCCCTGCAGGGCGAAATGGACGAACATCTGGGCTATGCCAAAGGCGAGCCGAGAGCAGTTTCACATGACAACCTGCGCAACGGCAGGAGCAGCAAAAAGCTCATTACCGAGCACGGCAGTCTGGAGATTGAAACGCCACGTGACCGCGACGGCGACTTTGAACCGCAGATCATCGCCAAGCACCAACGGCGTTTACCCGGCTTCAACGACAAGGTTCTCTACCTTTACGGGCAGGGAACGAGCCAGCGTGACATTCAGGCCCAGCTTGAGGAGATCTACGGGATCGAAGTCAGCCAGGAACTCATCAGCTCCGTGACGGATGCTGTGCTCAAGGATGTGAAGCAATGGCGCAGCCGGCCGCTGGACAAGGTTTACCCGATTGTCTATCTGGACGCCCTGGTAACCAAGGTTCACGGTGAGGGAGGAGTGAGCAACCGCGCTGTGTACGTTGCCCTTGGAGTGGATCTTGAAGGGCAGAAGGAAGTTCTGGGTCTCTGGCTGGGTGAGAACGAGGGCTCTGACAGAATTTTTGTGTTTCTGATCTGGGTTTGAGATCATTGCTTTTTCAAAGCGATGATCGATAAATTCCTTCTACTGGATGAGGAGCGTAGATCCAGATCAAAATCATATAAGTGCCTGACGCAAGGAAGGCCGGAGCAACGGCGAAGCCGGTGCGGAGTTATGCTGGTTTTGATCTTGAGCGGAGCCCGCATTTCCAGTTCGTGTGTTAGATGTTGATCTGATTTGGATTCGGAACCCTGTCACCAAATTCCATGGAGAACCTGGCGAGTGCAGGCCCCCAGTTCTGGATCGGCATCGTCCACTTCTTGCTGGCTCGCTGGATGGAGAGGTAGAGCACTTTCATCAGCGCGTCCTCGGACGGAAAGGCCTTCTTGTTTTTGAGCACTTTGCGCAAACTGTGGTTCAGGCTCTCGATGGCGTTGGTTGTGTAAATGGCCTTCCTAATGTCGGGGGGATAGCCAAAGAGCACACTGAGCTTGTCCCAGTTGCGTGTCCATTGTTCTCCGATAATAGGGTGCTTGCTGTCCCATTTCTTGCGGAACTCTTCAAGTTCCTGCTCGGCTGATTCAAGTGTGGGGCTCTGATAGATCCGCTTCAGGTCGGCGGCGACTTGCTTGCGTTCTTTCCAGCCTACGAACTTCAGCGAGTTGCGCACGGCGTGGACAATACAGCTTTGCACCTGGGTGAGAGGATAGACGTTGGCGATGGCCTCACTGAAGCCGCTGAGTCCGTCCACGCAGGCGATCAGGATGTCTTCGAGACCCCGGTTCTTCATTTCGGGTGAGCACCCTATCCTATTCTTTAGTCCTGTATGTTCTCGAACTATACTTTCTATATTCAACTTTTCCAGACACTGGATGAACACGATAACCCCAATCTCTAATTTTGCTGTGCTTGCTAACTTCTCTAGGAAAAAAATACCACCCATCCACAAGATACGGATTTCTTCTAATCCAATGCTCTTTTTTATGCGTTTTAGCTATCTTCCTAGCCAATAGGTATGCCTCCCTTTGAGATATCTTATGCTTTTCCTCAAAGGCTTCCATGTCTTGCTTTGACCTCGATGCTATCACTTGTGCATTAACCTCAGCAAATACTATCAAAACCATAGTGCATATACAACTAAATATAGATTTCATCGGTCAAACCCCTTCAAAATCTTTATATTTGCTTTCTTTCCTTTATCTCTACCGCATCCATTTTTAAATCTACTAAGCTGATTAAACAAAAAACTATTAGGCGAAGTGAGGCCGCTTGTCCCACGGCCTCGTATAGAAGAACACACGGTAGATGTACACTGAGCTCCTCCAATTGTCCACTTATGTGGCTTGCCATCTGCTATAGCTTTATATAGCCAATCCCAGTATCTTCTAATTTGTCGAGTCGTTTCTTCACAGGCACAAAATTCTACAGCAACTGCCGCTTGAGGTGATAAACGGTGGATGTTGTCGATAATGTCGTCTAAATTGATGTCTTCAGGTCTATTGCCGGGAGGCTTGCCATTCCAATACTCATTTTTAGGATCATCCCACCACTGATGCCCAGGGTCACCATTATTACCATGACGTGGACCAAAATCACGGTAATCGTTACCAATTGCAATGCCTGTATGACCTATTTGTCTATCTATGGCGTTGCCGCATGGATCTCCAACTTCAACTATTACCGTGATTAGTGTGCAACCTCGTTCTCCCGAACAGTCAGGAGTTTTACCACTAGATTTTGAAATAACTTTGCTAAGTCTGCGCATCATTGCGCGTCTTCTTCCCTCACATTTTCTTCCCTCTACTGCGCCTAGCTTAGTTGGTTTTTTGCCATAAATATCTATTAGAAAAGAAGGTCTGTTGACAACAAATGCATACAAATTCAATCCTCCTCTTTCCTCGATGGGGTCTCTGGACGGCCACCGCCCTGTGGTGGGATCATAGTATCTGTATCCGTAGTTATAGAACCCGGTTTCTGCGTCGCGTTGTTCGCCGTGGAAGCGGGTCTGCCAGTCGTAGTGGGTTTCACTGCGGGGAGCAAAGTCCTTGTCCATGACCTGGCTTTGGCCGAAGGCGGTGTAGGTGTAGCGTTCTACTACTGTTCCGCTGGCGTTGGTAATGGCTGTGACACTGCCCATGGCGTCGTTGAGGGCGTAGTGGCGTTCTTTGTGGCTGGTGCTGCAGTAGCTGCTACTGCTCGATGAGCTGCTGCCGTAGTAGCGGTCTCGGCAGATGAGGTCGTTGCGACCTCTTATGCCGTAGATGTGTTGGCGCTCGGGGCATTCGCCGCCTTGAGGGCTTCCTCCTCGGCGTTCTTCGATGCTTTTCCAAGCACTGTTGTAGTAAATGTCCACGATTCCTGTTTGATTACCGTAGTAGGTATGCTTTCTGGTGCGCCGTGTCAAGCCGTCATATTCGTAAGTTTCGTAAAGTTCTTTTTGGGCAGGGCTGGTGGAGGATGAGCTGCTACTCGATGAGCTGCTGCCG
>JBMYYO010000233.1:0-3494 GCA_049609505.1 Akkermansiaceae bacterium
TATCATTGATACCGCCTAAATCATGAACGCCCTTCGCACTTTGCTTCATCGGATTGGTCGCTTGTTTTCGCACCGCAAGATCGAAAGCGAGCTCGATGAGGAAATGAGTTTCCATCTTGAGCAATCGATTGAGCGAAACGTCGAGAGAGGCATGTCGCCCGATCAGGCACGTCGCGAAGCGTTGATCGCTTTTGGTGGGATGGAACAAACCAAAGAATATTGCCGTGATTCTTGGGGCACGCGTGCGGTTACGGATTTGTTCAGAGATCTACGTTACGCCGCTACTTCTCTGCGGCGTGTGCCCGGTCTTAGTTTGACCATCATTGCGACGCTGGCGTTGTGCATGGCGGCGAATACCACGGTGTTTTCTGTCTTAAACAAACTGGTTTTGAATCCGTTGCCGTTTAAGGATTCTCAGAATCTCGTTCATATCTTCAACCTGACATCGGAGGTCTCGACTCCCTACAGCTTGGCTGCGTGGACTCAGTATCGTGACTTCAAGGAGCAGGCGGATCTCTTTGAGAATTTTGCGCTGGTCAGTCCGCAGATGAAAATTTCTGGTGAGTCCGAATTGAGTGGGTTGGCCGTGAGTTCGGATTTCTTCAACTTACTACAAGTGCAGCCGCTGCTCGGACGTTTCTTTGCGCTGGAGGAGTCTGATCCGGGGCCCGGGCAAGTGATGGTGATCACTCAGTCGGCTTGGGAGAATGATTACGGTGCCGATCCGGACATTATCGGCAAGGAGGTCCGATTTCTGAATGAGAATACTTATATCATTGTCGGGGTGGCTCCGCGAATCACAGAAGCCTTCGACTCTCAACTCCGGTTCTTTATTCCTCGCGGAATCTCGGCACGGGAGCGCAATCCTCAACGGCGCTACACTGGCGGGACCCACCTGTGGGGACGCATCAAGTCCGGGATAAGTCATGAGGAAGCTATGGCGCAGCTGGAGATCATTGAAGCGCGATGGCATCAAGCAAACCCCGGCCGATATCTTCGCCGGGCGGCATTCGATAGTTCTGCGCAGCATTTCACCTTCGGTCGGCCTAATCCGATTAAGACACATCTTATTTTGCTGCAAGGCGGGGCCTTTCTCGTGTTGCTAATCGGGTGCGTGAATGTGCTCAACTTGCTGTTGAGTCGTGCGAGCCAGCGCTGCCATGAACTCTCGGTGCGCCTATCACTCGGAGCGGAGCGATTTGCACTTACCCGCTTAATGTTGAGTGAAAGTATCCTGCTGGCGGTAGTGGGTGCGTTGGTGGGTTCGGCACTGACCTGGCTCGGGCTACTAGCGGTCAATCGTTACCTCGTCGTGCTAGCACCCAATGCGCCTTCCATGACTCTGGACGGCACAGTGATAGTTTGGACTCTCGTAATCTCTGGAGTGGTTGCGTTGATCATGGGACTCCTGCCGATCAGGATACTTTGGCGATCCGGTCGAATCATGCAGGTGAGCAGTAGTGCGAGAACATCATCCAGCAGTGGCGGTGCTCGAAAACTGAGTGGAAGTCTCGTGGTGATGCAGGTGTCGATGACTTTTGCCCTAATCATTGGCGCGGGGCTGCTACTGCAAAGCTATCGTAACGTTCTGTCGGTCGACCCGGGATTCGATGCTTCACGCGTGGTGACGGGCAGTATGTCGATCAACCGTATCTATCAACTCCCCGATCGGGTCGCGGCCAGACAGCGAATCTTGGAATCCATGCGGGAAATACCCGGCGTCGAAGGAGTAAACTATATCAGTAGCGATAGTATCGGAAAACATCTGCAAGTTGATCCCATCTGGATCGCGGGAGATTCTGCGCAAACCGAAGAGGAGGCCCCTACCGCTTTGGTTAGGCATGTGGGGCGAGAGTTTTTCTCCACCATGGGCATTCCTATTACGGAAGGCCGGGACTTTCGATCTGGCGACATGGATCCACCCATTGGGCAGGAGGTAAAGCGAACCAGTTATATTGTGGATACTGAGTTTGGCCGTCGTTACCTGCCGGATAGCAGTGTGATCGACTCAGAGATGTCGTGGAACGGGCACCGTAGTCCACAAGGTGAACATCATTTCATGCCGGTGGTTGGCGTGGCGGGTCGCGCGAATTTCGAGGGTTTAGAAGCACGTGACGGTCTGCCCGTTATTTATAGCTACACCGAGCAGATTCCCTTTCCTCGCTTCAATCTGCTCGTGCGCACGACGCGTGATCCGGCTACAGTAATCCGAGAGATTCGAGGTAAGCTCAAGGAGGTCCATCCGAGTCTGCATCTGTATGGGGCTACTTCGTTGGCTGTTCCCTACGGCAATCTTAATCTAGGGCGGCAGGGCACGACTTTGATGTTGGGAACCTTTGCCGGTCTGGCTCTGTTTCTATCTGCGATCGGCATCTACGGCGTGCTCGCTTATGATGTGCAACAACGCACCCGTGAAATTGGTATTCGAGGCGCTTTGGGGGCGTCACCCTCTGGGGTATTGCTGATGGTATTGCGTCAAGGAATGGGTAAAGCAGTGATCGGTTTGGTGCTGGGTGTAGCGGGTGCCATCATCTTGACCCGTTATTTGCAGAGCATGCTATTTGATATCTCTTCACTCGATCCAGTGACTTATTTAATAGGCGGGACGGGGCTTCTGTCAGTGGCTGCATTGGCCAGTTTTCTTCCGTCACGACGCGCCGCCAAGGTCGATCCCATGATTGCGCTGAGGTGCGAATAGCAAAGGAGCGATCCGCTGACTGGCACTCCATACACAAATTAACTATTACGATGCCGCTATTCCGCATATTGGGAACGAGTCTTCCTCTGGTGGTTTTGGTCTTCATGACTTTGTTCGTCTCCCCGACCTCCGTTACGGGAGAGGGGGAGTTACACTATGCTGCCAAACGCGGAGATGCCGCACGAGTCCGTCGTTTGCTCACCACCGGAACTAAACCCGAATCATCCACTATTAATACAGCACTCCACATTGCGGCTCAAAATGGGCACGCCAATGTTGCCACAGAGCTATTGGATGCGAAGGCAGACCCTAATCAAACCAGGCGCAGTGGCGCCACTCCCCTTTTATTGGCTGCAGGGATGGGCCATACTGATGTGGTTTCAGTGCTATTGATGGCGCAGGCCAATCCTAATGCCAAATTGGTTCGCGGCATGAATCCTTTGTTTAAGGCCGCAGGCATGGGGCATCTGGGCATTGTCAATGCACTGCTCAAAGCTGGCGCAGATCCTAACGCTGAGCTCGATAATGGCATGACCCCTTTGTATATCGCAGTGCGTGAGCAACGAGTGGAAATCATTCGGGCACTGTTGGCTGCAAACGCAGATATCGGGAGAGGGCGATCCGTTTTGAAGGAGGCTCGGAAATCTCAGAATGGGGAGATCATTGGGCTCCTGAAAAATGACGGGGCCGAAATACAGTAGAACTACCAAGTCGGTTTATCATGGAAATCATTAACATACTACGATTGTGGCTCATTAGCGGCCTCACCCTATTCGGAATAAGTATGGTCGCCCAA
>JBMYYO010000234.1:0-3449 GCA_049609505.1 Akkermansiaceae bacterium
TCAGTTTCTTCTGTCTGAAATCCATCTTCGAGATGGCGAAAGCAGTTGATGATACCCAAGACAAGGAGACTTATTATAAACGTAGAAATCAAATTAATGAGATACCAACTATGTAAGCTGAAAGTGAGGTGCTGGAAATGTCCCGTAGCCCCTGCAATTGCATAAACTAATTTAAAACCCCAGTAGAAGTGAGGTGGTTTGAATATGATTGTCCAGAGGAGCACATGAAACATCAGTGGACGACGAATTTTCTGGTATCTCTCCAGAGCCCGGTAGGCATCCTTTGAATACTCACGGTAGTTTTCAGGTGACTGGAAACTACTCTCTGGATCGCGGTTGCGCATTTAGCTTAATTCTTCCCCTTTCATCTTTCTCCGCATCGGTGTCTCTTGGGAAGTATCTGTTTCTATGAAGCTTTTTCCTAACACTTCGATGAGCCTGTTTTTAATGTTTTCCGGCATTTGAGGTTTGATTGTAGAAATTTGTTTTAAGCCAGCGATGCCAAGGCGGTTGAAATCATCATCATCCCAGTCTGTTAGTCGTGTATGCTCTGCCTCCAGAGGAACTTCGTTGGGGAAATTAGAATTTTCACCTGGCACGCGATTGTAGGTTCCCTCATCGGTAAACAAATGTTTTCCGAGTATATTGCTCTGATAAAACTGGCTATTGATACGAAAGACCCCTTGGCATCCATCTTCGAGACTGACTTTGGGGATATCGCTACTGAATTGGGCTGGCAACCAGAGGGCTTCCGATTTGATCATGTGAGTTTTTGATACACTATAGCTATTCTTCTCGGCAAAGGTTTCGCTCTCTGAATTTTGGGTTTCGAGGAATTCATGTTGTCCTAACACTTCAGATGCCCATTTCTGAGTATCAGGTTCAGTGCTGTTGATGTGTAGGATGCCCATGTTAGAGCAGTTGCCGATGATTTCACGCGATTTTTCTTTGCCGTAAACTTCATCGACTCCGAAGATGTCCTGAAAGCCCAAGACCAAGCATGAGCCTTTGCTTCGACCAAGACCAGCCAGGTCGGACATGCTATCAATTTTTCCAAGCTCCCTAAATTCATCGAGGAAAAAGAAATTTTGTTCGTGCCTCTCGCCCGGTCGCGATAGCACCTGCTTGGTAATGAAGGACATCAAAATGTTGTTGAGCACAGCCAAAGGAGCTTTTTGCTTCGGGCTGTTGCCGAGAATGAGAACGCTTTGACTATCGAGCCAACTGGCAAGGCTTATCACCCTACCCTCATTTCGAGATTTATGCCATGAAGATGCTACCGAGGATAATTTGTCGAGACCTTCAGTTAGTGTGCTTCTAACATTGTTGAAGGTGTTTTCAGGCTCAAAATGTTCCAGCAGGCTTTCTGTGGCAGAGGTGCTGGCAAGAAGGTAGGCGAGGCGTTCCACTGTCTTGGTAGCTAAAATCAAATCCCGTAATTCCCATTGCTGGGGACAGTGTTGCTGGAACACCTCAATGAGACCTCTCAGAATACCTCGTGCAGCTTCGGGGAAGTAAGGCTGTTTCGAACCTCGCGGTAGCGGAATCAGAATGGACGCTAAATCCTGAGCCTCGGCAGGAGACACGACATCATTGCAAATGTCCCAAGCATATGACCGAGCATCAAGCGGGTTCATGATCTTGATACGGTCAGGACTCACGTCCATTGATGCAATTTTAGATGTGAGGTCGCTTTTGGAATCGTAAACCACGGCTCGCACCTGGCTTCCCTCTTCCATGATGCGAGGTATCACCGTTTTCATCAGTAACAAGATTTGCACGGTTTTTCCTGAACCTGGAGAACCGACAAGAACAATGCTTTTGCGTAGCTCAGAAAAGGAATGAAACAACTGGCCAAAGAGATAAGGGTGCTCGGCATCAGGGACAAGTTGCCCTCGCATTATTGGATTGAGTTGATTACCCCTCATGAAAGTTCTGCGATATCTATCACATTTCAATAAGAGCCAAAATCCAATAGCTAGACAAGTAGTAAATATCGTTATGGAAATGACAAAAATTTTATCGTCCAAATTCCCTCCCCTAAATTCCTAACATTTTAGTTGTTGTTGTGCTTTCAATAGCCCTTTTCCTTTCCTGTTCTTCTTTTAACTTGGCCAAGGCAAGCTCCTTGATGTTGTCGCGCTCCATACGTCGCACGAGATCTGCTAATCGATCCCCAGCCTCATCGCGAGTGGTGAATATCTGGGTGCGTTGTTTTGCCCGGCTCATCTGGACATAACTGATCTGCCGATCCATCATTGTTTCGTTCGTGAGCACAAAGGCATTCTTTACGGTAGCTCCCTGAGATTTATGAGTTGTCACTGCGTAGCCAAGACGGATATCGGCATAGTCCTTCACTGAAAATGTGCGCACTTGGGTGCGCTTCTTTTCCTCGTTGTCGATTTCAATAGAAATCGTTCCTAGGAGTTTGTTAAAACGCCGCACCGTGCCAAATGTGCCGTTTTTCACATCCAATGACTTGTTGTTGCGGGTGAATACCACCCGGTCATTCTCATGGAAGTCGTAGATGCCAACCTTCAAGGCCTCAGTCGAGAGTTTCTCCCTAGCCAGTCTTTCAGCCTGAGCTTGCTCATTCAGTTCAAAGACATCTAGGTTTGTTGCTGCAAGTATCAGATTCTCAGATGGTCGCTCGCAGCCCTTTGCTGACCAATCTTCAACGAGATCTGAAAGAGCTATAGTCCGGTCGTCTGCGACCTTCAAATCGCCAGCCTTGGCATAACGTGTCAGAGCTTCCCTGACATTGCCTTCAGCCATGGCTTGAACTGTTCTCTTGGCCTCCTCTCCTTCCTGTCTAAAGACCTCGGTCAGTCGTTCTTGTCCGATTTCTTCGGTAATTGCCTGAAATGCCCCACCCTGGGTAATCGCCTGCAACTGTTTGCTGTCGCCGATGCAAACCAGCTTGGCTCCGGTTTCCTTCACGTAGTTGACGATCTTGGCAAAGCTACGAGTATCCACCATAGCTGCTTCATCAATGACGAGGACGGTTTTTTCATCCATGCCCTCGGCCTCTTTCATTTCCATAAACCGTTGTTTGGCTTTATCCGCATTCCAGGCGGGATTGAACTTGGCCGCGGTATGTGGAGCTAATGTTTCCTTCTTCTCTTTGACCCATTGATCAAATTGCTCCTGCTCCTGTTTCTCATTCCAACTGTTGTGGATTTTTTCTTGATGCCACAAATAGCTCGCGATGGTTTGTGATTCAATGGCGGCACCCTCTTGGAGTCCTTGGGCAGCTTTGCCTGCCAAGGCGAGTCCTCTTACTTGATAGCCTGATGCTTCCAAAGCTTCCCGGACGGGATTAAGGATCGTGGTTTTTCCCGTGCCTGCATCCCCCGTGATCGCGGTGATCTTACCGTCACTAGAAAGAATATGCCGCACGGCTTTTTCTTGCTGTGGGGTAAGTGGCTTTCCTTCTTTGCTAGATGCAC
>JBMYYO010000235.1:0-3448 GCA_049609505.1 Akkermansiaceae bacterium
CAGGTGGAGCCAAGCTAGCATTCTATGAAGGTAAGAACGATGAAATGGAGAGCTTTATCAATGTTCCTATACCTAACGTCGCGGAGGATCTGAGTATTTTTCTCTTAAGAAGCCATGCTACTAAGAGCTGGAGAAAAAAGCCGTCTAGTTTTGTTTTTAAGAACGGCCTGCTATCTTTCCCTAAAAACAGCGTGAGAGTCATTAACTTTAGTCGCTTGCCTGCCAAGGTTCTTGTGGGAAAGAAACTCATTAATCTGAAAGCGAGAGGATCAAGAACAGTTTCTCTAGCACCCGCTGAGCAGGGGATTTTGCCTTTTAAGATAGGCGTGATGGTTAGAGATAAAACCAGTATGATCGCTGAAACGGCACTGACTTATTCAAAAAATGCGCGCCTAAACATCGTCATTTATGAGGCGGACGGGCATGATAAACGTAAGCCTGTGAAATACATGACTTACTTTGAGCTGCCCTATCAAGCACCAGTCAAGCCTAAGAAAAACAGCTAACTTTAGCGTGATGGCGTGGCAGCTGGCTTGAGTTCTTTTTCCAACAGCTCAATCTTCCAGCCCACACCCTCCATGGGGTATCCGAGGTGTTGATGTTTCTGGAAGTTTTTGAGATACATCAGCTCACGCGATTTGTTAGGGAACAGTTTCTCATCTGGGATGCGCTGGTTTTCAGGAACGTTGAGAGTGTGTTGGAGAGCATAGATGCAGCACACAAGGTTCGGCAGATGGTTTCTAGAGTCTTTGAAAAGCTCACGGCCCATGGCGAGTGCTTCCTCATGCCGGTCAGGCACCCGTGTCATTGTATAGAATAAGAATCGGGTGTACATTTTACGCAGTGAGGCGGGCATGCTCTTACAAGCGATGGCATCCTCGTAGTGCTTGATAGTGCGTGGGAGGTCTGGGTATTTGTAGTAGTCACTCCAGACTTTTGCCAAAGCGACATGGAGCCGCCAGTTGTCTGGGTTTTGCTTCACACCTTCCTCTAGTAAATCGGAGCCTTTGATCACATATTGCTTGTGTAATTCATACCTGCGCAGTGGGTGTAGGTCTTCGTTCTCTTGATAATAAACGGCCGCATTGGTGTGCAGGTGCCATGCACCCGTATCCCAATAGTAGGTGCCTTTTGGTTGTAACTCAGTGATGGTGTTATACGTTTCTTCTAGCTTGATCCAATCCAGCTGATCAAAGTGATTGAAGGCTTTTAAGTTCATAAACGCAGCCACTGCTGAGCGTAATCCACCGAGAGCCACGGCGTAGCTTGTCTGCCCGACCTGCGCTTGGAGGTTAGTTTTCAGCTTCGGCTGGAGGAGCTGGCTCTCACGCATGTCTGCAGTGAGCGTGTGCTCGAAACGGAGCTTGGCTGCACCAAAGGCAGCAAGCACAGCAAAGATCACGACGGTCTGTTTGAAAGGATGCACGGGGTGTTTGTTAGAATTCTTTTTTGCGGAAAGTGAACCAGCTCAGCACGGTGTAAATGGCTGTGTAGAGAAAGGTCAAAGTAACTAGGCGGGAGAAGACCCCCTGTGGCACTTTGGTCCCCTGAATGGTGGAATCCACAATGTTGTAGATCTGGAAATCTGGGAAAACTAGAGCAATGAGTTGGGAGGCATACTTCATCGTGACGGATGTTTGTTTCATGCCATCTAGCCACTGATCACGGGCGTCAGCAGTGAAGTGACCGATGAAGTAAACCACCACTGAGATAATAATCGTGAACAACGTTGAACTACTAAAAGTTGAGATCAGCAGAGCAATGGATGCCATAATCATGGCTTTGAAAAACATCGCCGCGATACCGGCCTGGAAGCTCCAGGTGACACCTTGCTGCTTGATTGCCATCACGCGATCCGCGATGTAATCTTGGGGCATGCCCTGTTGCTTGGCGTTTTGCACCTCAGTGAAGAGCAGATCAGTGGTTCGGAAGTGAAGGATGATCGATAGCAAAATATTTAGAATCAGCAGCGATAGGGCTATTAGAATCAATACGCCTAACAACTTCCCCATCAGGTAATCGAGCCTTGGCACCGGTTTGCTTAGAATCGTGTAGAGTGTGCGGTCTTCCAGATCCTTCGGGATAAGCAATGCCGTGGCTGCAATGGCAAAGAGAATGGAGAAGATAGTCATCGTGCCCATTGCCGTGCTTTTGAGCACGATCAATTCCTGCTCGGCGGAGTTCTCCGTCGTGCGGCTCCATGGGAACTCAATAAAACTAGCAGCAACCACCAGTAGGGCAAAGATCGCAAGAAAGTAGAAAACTTTCATCCGCACGAGCTGGGTAAACGTATTGCTCGCGATCACCATGATACGCGCTGGTGAGAAAAATCGATTATTCAGCATGGGTATTTCCTTCCTCCTTAGTTTTCGATGGCTCATCGTCAGACTCATCATCTTTTTCTGTTTCTTCCACCTTGCGGGCCTCTTCTAAGAATAAACGCTCCAGTGTGGTGCGTGGTTTTCCTTGGCTAACAAACTCAGCGTGCTCGGCATCCTCGATAAGGGTTCGGATGCGGGCGAGCGTTCTGGGTGTTGCATTGCGGATGATGACTTCAGTCTGGTCTTCAATGGCAATGAGATCCTCAAGTTTCCCTTCGTTGACCAGTTTACCCTTAAAAATAATGCCTACGTGATCACAGACTTCCTGCACCTGCTCTAGCAAATGAGAGCATAGAAAGACCGTCACGCCGCGCTCTTTCAAGCTAACAATCAAATCACGAATCTCACGTGAGCCCACTGGGTCCACTCCAGCCGTCGGCTCATCCAGCACTACCAAACGAGGATCGTGAATCAGCGCCTGCGCCAGACCTATCCGCTGAAGCATCCCCTTGGAGTAGCCGCCGAGCCGGCGTTTCCGCGCGTCCTGTAGTGACACGAGATCGAGCATGTCATTGATTTTTCCGCGGAGGTTGGCACCCCTCAGACCACAGAGTTTTCCATAAAACTTGAGTGTTTCTTCACCGGTGAGGTGCTTGTAGAAGTAAGGATTCTCTGGGAGAAAACCTATATCCTTCCTAGAATCTGCCGTCTGGGCGTTTTTCCCGAACACATAGCAGCTACCAGCAGTTGGAGAGAGCAGGCCTAATAGCGCTTTCATCGTGGTGGACTTACCTGAGCCATTGGGCCCGATCAGTCCGTAAACCTCACCCGGCATGATGGTGAGGGAAACGTCATCGACGGCACGCATTTTCGCCTTGAGAAACGGCGATGCGAACTCCTTAACGAGGTGGTTAATCTTTACAGCTGGGGTGTCTTCCATGGTTAGCTGCAAAGAGAATACCTGGGCTGCGGTCAGGCGCAATCAGCTTTCACAGTTCTAGTGATTTTTTGTTATTCTAGACAAACGCCCGTTTTTGTGACGATACTCACAAAGTATGAAAACCAAATTCCTCACAATAGCAGCAGGCCTTTTCACTCTTTTTGGAATGTGTAGCTGCCTACAAATG
>JBMYYO010000236.1:0-3364 GCA_049609505.1 Akkermansiaceae bacterium
GAAATTAAAGGAGGTGTGGCAAGCAAAAGGTGGACGAATTTGCACTCTTGGCAGATGGGGGTGTGGGAATTCTGAAATATGTTTGTTTTCCTGCTCTCAGTAAGGGTTGTTACTGGTGAGGAATTGTTAAGAAACCAGAAATTTCCATCTTGTATGATCTGCTGGTTTTTGTTATGCGGTTCCTAATCTCCCGCATTCTTATTCATGGTCACTACATTGAATCTCAACGTATTAGTTCTTAATAAACTCTGGCAACCTATCCACACATGCTCTGTTAGGCGTGCTTTGAAGCTACTCTGCCTCGGGCATGCACAGGTAGTAGAAGCGGAGGGAGAAATGAAATACCAAACGCACGATTTGGGCTCATGGCGAGAATCATCAGGAAATGAGGTGGCGGAAGCCGTTGTGCGCTCGGTGAATTTTGCCATGCGTGTTCCTAAGGTGATTGTTTTGGCGATCTATGACAAACTCCCCACCAAGGAGGTGAAGTTCACACGGCACAATGTTTTTCTGCGGGATCACTACACCTGCCAATATTGCTGCAAGCAGTTCCCTGAGCGTGAGTTGAATCTCGATCATGTGATTCCTCGCGACAAAGGAGGGCAGACTCACTGGCGCAATATCGTGACCTCATGTATTCGCTGTAATAGTAGAAAAGCGAACAAGCTCCCTGAGGAGGCAAACATGCACCCGTCCAACCCACCCATCGCTCCACGTTGGCGCCCCCTTTTCGGCTACCGAAGAAAAGGGGAAATCGAGTCGTGCTGGGAAAACTTCCTGTAGTGGCATGTAGTAAGGCAATGAGCTATTGCATCGAGGGCTCGATAGATAAACTCACACACCTATAAGCAAAGGTGAGTTATAAACTTTTTTTAACCCTCGGCTATGAATCCGCATGGTTGCTATCTTTCAAGGTGTCCTGCGCAACGTAGCTTTGCGAGGCTTGCGATTCGGGCTATGATCCATCTGGACAATGTGCAGCGATCAGCAAAAGTTAAAAACACACCTCAGCAGTCTGATGATCGGGTTGCTTATGCTTTTTTTGTCGTCGTGTGAGAAGAGTGATTTGGCAAGCGACTCTGCTTCTGGCCAAGCCCTGCTTGATGCTGTGATGGTAGGTAATGACCGGGAGGCTGCACTGCTGCTGACGGAAGGAGCCTACACAGAGGTGCGCAATGATAATGGAGACACGCCCATTATTCATGCGGTGAAAACAGGCAATGTGCCGATCACCAGAATGATGCTACAACATCAGGTGGATACCGATGTAAGATCATCGACAGGTCGTGGCCTGTTAGAGTTGTCTCTGGATTCGGGGAATGAAGAGATGGCGTTACTTCTGTTAGGGAATGGAGTGTCTGCTGATGAGGTGGGGCATGATGGAAACCCACTGCTGCTCAAGGCGGTCAAGCTGCATGATATTGATACGATCGAATTACTACTCGCCAATGGCGTGGAGCCGAGTGGTGCAGGTAAGGAGGGGGTCACGCCACTTCACGTCGCAGCGCAGGAGAAAAACCTCCAGTGCATTTCGCTTCTACTATCGAAGGGGGCAGACGCCGAGGCGAGAGATGATCAGGGTGCCACGCCGCTATGGTATTTATTAAACGAGGCAGCCTCCCTAGGTGATACTTCACAAACCATTGCGTGTTTTGAGAGATTTATCAAAGATGGCGCAACCCCAGCAACTCACGGCAAAAACGGTGAGACACTGCTCAACATGGCAATCAAACGAGGAGTCAAAGAGCAAATAACTATGCTAATGGATGCAGGTGCTCCTCTCTCCAGTGCGAACTCCAAGGGGGAAACACCACTGTCTCTCGCAAGAGATAAACGGGACACTTCTCTCATGGGAGATTTGTTAGCACGTGGCGCGGACGGCTCGGCCATTACCTTGGATGCGGTGAAGTCTGAGGATTTGACCGCATTAAAAATGCTCAAAGATCACGGGGTGAAAATCCTGCCCCATGCAGACAAAGGGCTTGAGAAAAATGACCACATCATTGCCTCCATCGTGCGCAAGGGTAAGTATGAATTGTTAGATTTCTACCTAGCTCTAGGAGCCGATGTAAAGGCAGCTGGGCACGAGGGTGAGTCGCCTCTGCACATGGCGGTGGCAATGCGCGATGCCAAGTCCGTCGCGCTGCTGCTCTCACATGGGGCCAATCCCAATGTGTATTTCCGCCGTCCAGCATCCAAGGCGTTCCTCAAGCTCACCAAAAAAGAATCTAGCCAATGGTTTCTGAGAAAAGACAGTCGATTAACTCCACTGATGATCGCAGCAAACAATGGCGATCTTGATGTGATTTCCTCTCTGCTATCCCACGGTGCCAAGAAGTATGTTTACTCTGGCCGGCACCGTCTTTACCCGCTCAACTTTGCTTCGCGCCGTGGCGATGTGAAGGCAATGCAGGTGATCTTGGGGCAGGACCCAGAAAAAGAGCTTTACCATGCGGTGTTGGATTTATCCGAGCAGCGAGTACGGGTTTATAATGCTAAAAAAGAAGTGATCTTCAGTAGCCGAGTCTCAACCGGGAAGTCCGGCTACCGCACCCCGACGGGCACCTACGTCGTCACGGATAAGCACCGCAAGCATACCTCCTCGATCTATGGTTCGAGTATGCCCTACTTCCAGCGTCTTAGCTGCTCGGCATTTGGTTTTCACTCGGGGAATTGCCCCGGTTATCCAGCGTCACATGGCTGTATTCGTATGCCGTATAGCTCGGCTAAGAAACTTTTTGGTATCACACCTGTCGGCACCCGCGTTGTGATTCAGCGGTAGTGTTAGGGGTGTTTGTTAGAAGTCAACCGAGTCCTCTGCGCGGTCTTTTTGAATCTCATTCCAGGAGATCAAAAACTGCATCAAACACATCCCGCCCATCGCTAGGATTAGCCGTGTTTTTGGTAGTTCCAAGCTCGTGAATCCTTCATATTGATAAATTCTCACCGCTGCGGAAACAGCACCAAGGATGGCAATGATCAGCCCACCGTAGAGGCCGTGGCGAAAATGCTGCCTGCTAAATGCCACACAGATAATTAATGCCCCGCCGAAAAATACCGGCATCAGCATCCCAGATGGATTACCAACTTCACCCATCTTTTCCCAGCCGATAAAGCCAGCAAGGCCAAGGATGATCAGGCAGACACCGTTCATGAGAGTTAAAAGCATGCGCGTAACTAGCCTCTTACCCCCTCCAAAGGCAAGCGTAGATTATCATTGTCGTGTGAGGTATAGTTCTTAGACTCGTCACCATGCGCAGAACCCGCACGAAACGAATCACTAGGAAGAACCGACTCAAAAAAATCGCCGTCGTCCTCCTCTCCCTCCTCCTCGTCCTCGTCATAGCGGTCAGCGTGCTGGCAA
>JBMYYO010000237.1:0-3311 GCA_049609505.1 Akkermansiaceae bacterium
TCAGATGATTGCTACGGGTGGTCAGGCCGAGGTGGTGAATGACGTGGGTGATGAAATGCGCGGCCCAAACTTCCATCAAGGCCGCCGATTCGCATCCAAGAGGTGCGACTACACCGGAGCACCTCCTTTCGCTAACCCTTACCGGATGTGTGAATGGTGCGCGGGAACTGGACACCCCCACGGCGACGAAAGCTATGGGATGTGCGAATGTCCTGATCTATTGGCTAACGATCAAGGCCAGCTAACCGCCCCTGAATAACCACCGATGAAACCAGCAAGAACCCCCTGGACAAGCCTGACGACTCCCGAACGGTTAGCGGTTAGCTGCGCAGCCTTGTTATGCAATTAGATTGTTATGAAAACTAGATACATACTAAAGAAGAATCATCGCGATAAACGGCGATTGAGTAACGAAGAGCCTTGGGAAGATTATAAAGGTAGATACTACGTTTACGCTCTAAGCTTTGCCTTGATTCCAAAACTCAACTGGGCAACATAGTTGTCCAGTTGAGTTCTTATTATCAATGAGTTACCATAGGAGTGTCTGGTCTGGGAGATCCTCGGGTGAGACTTCTTTTGCGGGGCTTCCGTGGATGATGTAGGAGCGTTCCCACTGGGCGCGGGTGATGTAGATGGCTCGAACGGATCCTTCTGGGGGCATGTGGGCTTTGACTCGGCGGAGGTGGGTTTTCTGGCGTGAGGCAGTTACGCAGGGGCGAACATAGACGCTGAATTGCATCATTTGATAGCCGTCTTCGAGCAAAAATTTGCGGAAGCTGTTTGCTGCTTTTGTTTCCGGCTTTGTTTTAGTCGGAAGATCAAATGCTACCATTAGCCAGCCCATTTTGAATTTGAGTGTGTCCATGGTTTATAAAGTCCGGATTTTTGTTCGATGAGAGCTTTGCGGAATGAGCGGATTACTCCTTCGATACAACTTCGGATGTCGAGGTTGAGGCCGAAGTAGTCGATTTTTACGGTGGGGAAGCCTGTGACCCAACTGCGAAACTCTGCGGTGACTTCCCAATCGGTGGTGGTTGGGTGTTGTTTGACCCATTGAGCGACGCGCCAATCGACGCATGGGCGGAATGGCTCCATGAGATCATAGGCGAGGGGAGTAGAGCGTTCGCGGACGACGTGGTTGATGCCAAATGTAGGATCGATGCCGAGGGCGAAGCAATTTTGGAGGACGGTGGAGAGCAGGATGGCGTAGCCGTAGTTGAGGAGTTGATTGACTCCTCCCTCGTGGCGACCGCGTTTGAAGTCGTCTGTTTCAGCAACGGTGTCGCCGTAGATGTCCCAGAAGGCGCGGGCACAGATGGATTCCTTGTGCATTTTCCTGCCTTTGGCGGTCATGGACAGGAGTTTGATGGAAGAGTGCTCGGGGGCGATTTGTTCGGCGAGGCTGAGCTGGTTGAGGGTTTTGGCGTTGATGGTTTTTTGCCAGAGATTATCGAGAAATTTTTTTGGCAGATTGATTTGAGCGCGGGTGAGTAGTGTGTCTGTGCTGCGGTTGGCGGGGAGGACAAGGGAGGCTGGTTTGAAGGCTTCGCAAACGACGAGGGCTACGCCGAGTTTGGCGGCTTCGAGTAGGAGCTTTGAATGGATGGAGGCTGAGAATGAGGTGATGACAATGGCGGCTACGTCTTCGAGCGGGATGGACTGGGTATTTTCTGGGGTGGTGCACGTCAGCTGTCCTTTCTTGCATGAAATAGAGCATTCTGGGGAGTCGATACTGACGATGTGATAAGACATGGTTCTAACGGATATTGACACAATAGCCAATGTGCGTCATAAATGTCAACAATGAAGACGGTGACAACCAGAGAAGCCCAGCATCATCTTTCCAAGGTTTTGGAAATGGTGAGCGCGGGTGAGGAGGTGATTATTACCCGCAGGGGTAAGCAGGTAGCGCTTGTTACACCTATCGATGACAACAAATCCAGTGAGCCTGATGTTGATTGGGAATTATGGGCTGAGGAACAAAAAGCTTTTATAGCCAAAATGCCTCATGTTGGAGAAAATCCCATTTTAGCTGAGCGTGAAGAATACAAGTGGTAACAAGATGATTTACGCAGACACGAGCGTTTTGTCGTCGCTTGTCTTGAGTGATTCTAACAGCGGTGAAAACAGTAAAGCCGTCATTGGTTTTTAATAGCCTGCTTAGATTAGAAGTAGAGAACTCAATCAGGCTGTGTGTTGCACACAAAAGAATGAACGAAAAGGAGGCGCAGCTTTCTCGAAACAGGATCGAGCAATTTGAAAAAAGTTCTCAATGGGTAGATGCAAACGTGGAGTGGGAAAGGGCTTTCGCCAGAGCATTAGGCTTGAGCAAATCGCATACAAGCAACATCTACTCAAGGAGCTTGGATATACTTCATGTGGCTTGCGCAATGGAATTAGGCTGCCGCCATTTCTGGTCGTTTGATAAAAAGCAGAGAAATTTGGCTGAAATTGCGGGATTGAGGCTCAATCCTCTGGATTGATGCCTGTGAGTGGTGGGGACAGGATTTCTAGGGCGTTTTTCTTGAGGAGAGATACTACGGAGACTTGTCGCCAGTAGCGTTCTCCTTTGCTTTCCATACTGACGACATCGGCGCGCGCAATGTCGAGATGGGCGGGGACTTTGCAGGAGAAAATTCTCCAGATTCCGTCTTTGTCACCATGGTTGGAAATACGTATCAACATGCCATTGCGCAACATACGTGGTGATTTCCCCCCGTTGAGTTCCTTGAGTTCAGCAAGCCGTGCAGGCACTTTGAGGAAGGGGATGATTTGTGGTGCTGGATCGATGGCGAGACCGTAGTTAGCATTGAGGATGAGAACTGATTTGTTTTTTTTGAGTTTGCCGGGTTTAAGACCCACGAGTTTGTTTGTTTTTTCCGTTTCAATTTTGAGGATACCTCGTCGTAGTTGGTTGAGTTCTTGATTTGTAAATGTGCTGTCAGGACATTGGCTGATGAGATCATTGATAGTAGCTAACTCCGTTCCTTGAGGTGCTTTCTTGCGTGTGTAGGAGAAGGTTTGTTGCTCTTTGTCGATGTCTGTGGACATGGCTTTGATGCCAGTGCCAGATGTGCGCCACTGCGTTAAGACTGCGCTCTCACCGTCGATGTGGCGGACGCGCCAGGGGTTGAGTTCGAGTGCGGCACCTGACTGGTCTGCTGGGATGTGTTGGACGACGCGTTGCTCGGCTAAGCGTGTGGCGAGCTGGTTTTTTAAATCGGCGGGGAATTTTTTGTCTTCGAGGTGGACATCGAGTTTCTTGTTGCCGTTTTTATCGAGTTCGTGTTCTCCGTGACGGTTTTTGCGGT
>JBMYYO010000238.1:0-3284 GCA_049609505.1 Akkermansiaceae bacterium
GCCTGACTTACGCACACCCGATAGCTCGGCACTCTGCACATCGGTTGCATTTCAAATCCTGCGCGAGCATCAAGTTCCATCAGACGAGGAAATCATTCAGCATGCAATTCGCTATCTGCTAGATACACTTGATAAAGCCGAACTTCACTGGCGAATCATTCCAGAATCTGCCAGCAACGCACCGCACGCACCGTGGTGGAACGAAGAAGGGCGCGAGGAAGAGCGAAGAAAGTTTTCTCTCAACCCAACATCTGAGATCCTTGGTTACTTGCTCGACTTCGGAGCGGCGGACGTTGATCAGAATATCATTTCTCAGATCATCGATATGGTTCTCGATTACCTTTGCTCATCAAAGGAGTTAGAAATGCACGACCAGCTGTGCTGTCTGAGATTATTGGACACAAAAAATCTCCCAGAGTCTGCAGGAAAAACTCTCACACAAGAAATCAAACGTCTTACAGCGGGAGCAGTGGCTACCCAGCCCGAGCAATGGAAAGGATACAGCCTCCGGCCATTGCAAGTGATCCGCCATCCAGACTCACCATTGATCGAAGGTTTAGAAGAAGCCGTTTCGCAGAACCTCGACTATGAAATCAACGAGCAAAATGCCGACGGAGCATGGCCCCCTACATGGGACTGGGGCGACCAGCACCCCGAAACATGGGAAACCGCCAAACGCGAATGGTCTGGATTTATCACACTGGATAAGTTAATCACTCTGGAGAGATTCGGTCGGATCAAAAGCTAAACGAATATCCCGTGACAGGTGACACCGAGTATCTCTATTCTCCATTAACCCCAAAAACTATGAAAACAGGTAAAGAACTAACATTAGAATGGTTTCAACGCGTTTGGAACAATTGTGAACATGATGCGATCTTCGATTTAATGTCGGAGGAATGCGAAATCCATGGCCTAAATTTGCAAAAGAGAGGTGCAAGTGGTTTCGCTCAGTTCCACACTGCCTACTGCAAGGCGTTTGAAAACATTCACATCGAGGTGTTCGAGATGGCTGAAGAGAATGGGCTTGTGATTGGTCACGCTCGGTTCACCGCCAAACACAAAAAATCTAACAATGATGTCGATATGGTTTTTAGCTTGTCCGTTAGGTGGCAGGACGGAAAGGCGATTGAAGCAAGGGATGTGGTAGATTTCACCACCATGCTTTCTCAAATTGGAGCATTCGACATGAGAGTGCTTGCCGATGCCATCGAATCCTAAATCTTTTCGTAACCGTATCAGACCACTCAATCTACAAAATGAAAATGGCAAAAGGAAAGTCCATGGATAAAATCCTGCGGCAATGATTCTCCCAAACTTTCAGCCCTTTTATGGTGAGCATTGTGAAACTGTTGCCTTAGGCAATCTGCTGAAGCATCATGGTTTAAATTTATCAGAGCCTATGCTATTTGGCCTTGGTTCTGGGCTGGGGTTCATCTATTGGAAAATGAAAACTATGCCACTACCATTTCTTGGGGGAAGAACCAAAAACTTAACACAAAATCTCTGTGGAAATCTAGATTTTGAACTCAAGGAACAAGAGACGACATCTCAGAAACGAGCCTGGAAAAACGTGACGGAATCCCTAGCCCTCGGCACTCCTGTGGCGCTCCAGCTCGACTGCTTCCACCTCGAATACTTTACCCAAAAAATCCACTTTGCTGGACATTATGTGGCAATGTATGGCTATGATAAAACACACGCATATCTGGTTGATACCCAGCAGCAGGGTGGCGCGGTCAAAACCACTCTGGAAAACCTCGCCAAAGCACGCAGTGCAAAAGGTCCGATGTCGGCACGCAATCGATCCGTGACCGTTTCGTTTGATCCTGCACAAATTGATATTGAGTTCTCTACGATTAAGGCAATCCGCAGGAATGCACAGGAGTTCTTAAACCCACCGATCAAAAACCTAGGTTACAAAGGCATTCTTAAAACGAGCGAAGAAATCAAACATTGGTATGCCAACAGCAGCGATCTCAAAAACGACTTCTCCCATGCCGCTACGATGATAGAAAAAGCCGGCACAGGCGGCGCAATGTTCCGAAATCTCTACCGGGATTTTTTACAAGAGGCGTATGAACTTTTTGGGAAAGATTGCTTAGCTGATAGCTATGAAGAATTTACGATCATCGCTGAAAAATGGACAAAAGTGTCCAATTTTTTTATTCAAATCGCAGAAACTAAATCTGAAAAACCTTTGCATGCTGCTGCAGGTTTACTGAGGGAAATATCCCATATGGAGAGAGAAGCTATGCAACATCTATCTCGTGGACTATCAGATTTCACCAGTTAGGTGACGATATTTATTCATATTTTATCACCGTGGACGCTCCCAGTATGGACAAGCTTTTGCTCCGTGTGCACTGGAATTACTGGCTTTTCTGTCTTCGTTCCATCGCGGCCCTGATGTAGCCTATCTAACAATGAATACCTACTATATACTTTCTTTGGTATTACTTGCTCTTGGAGTTCAAGCTTCTGCGGCTCACATGGCCAATGGTGTTAAGATTGGTGAGGTGACTTCCGAGTCCGCGATTGTTTGGACGCGACTCACCACAACTCCCACTGGCAATATTGACGGCAAGCAGTTTCCCAAGACATCTAACAGAGACAGGGCGTCTGCACTCGTCAAAGACCTTGCTCAGATGGAAGGCAGTGCGCCAGGGTGTCTTGGTGAGGTGCGCATCACCTACCACCCGGCCAACGACAAAGCCTCCATTCAATCGACAGGATGGAAGACCGTTGATCAGAAGAAAGACTTCACACGGCAGTTTACTTTGAAGGATCTCAAGCCAGCAACGCAATATTTGTTAGCCGTTGAGGGTCGTCCAGTTGCCGCCACCGAGCCAACCTGCAAGCTGGAGGCATCATTCACTACGGCACCAGCTCCCTCGACAGCTTCCAAGGTAAGTTTCACCGTGGTGACGGGGCAGGATTACCCCCGCCGTGACACCCCTGACGGGCACAAAATTTATCCCGTCATGCAGCAACTCATGCCAAGCTTTTTTGTGCATACGGGAGACATAGAATACTACGATAAACCTGGCCCGTATGCCGACACCGTAGAGCTGGCGCGGTTTAAATGGAATCGTCTCTATGCCCTACCCCACCAGCGTGCGTTTCATAACAAGACTCCGAGCTATTTTATGAAGGACGATCACGATACGTTGAAAAACGACTGCTGGCCGGGGCAGACGTATGGCAAGATCACGTGGAACGATGGGCTGGCGTTGTTCAAGGAACAGGTGCCGATGGGTCAAAAAACTTACCGCACATTCCGC
>JBMYYO010000239.1:0-3277 GCA_049609505.1 Akkermansiaceae bacterium
AAAACAACCACAGTCGGACCCTAAACGGATCGTTTTTGCTGATGGTGAGGATATCCGCGTGCTGCGAGTGGCTGAAAAGATGGTGTCCATGGAGATTGGTGTTCCTATTTTGCTTGGAAACAGAGAGCGGATTCATGCCATGGCCAAGGAGTCTGAGGTGTCGATGAAATTTGTGAGTGTGATCGATCCTAGTAAATCTGAAACAGCCTTGTTCTGCTCTCGTTTGGAAAAGGTGTCTCGTTTCCGTGGGAAACAAATCGCCAACGCAAAGGAATTGGTCACTCGGCCTCATAACTACGCGGCAATGATGATTCAGTATGGTCACGCCGATGGCATGATCGCGGGGAACGCATCACTGCCCGCCTCGGTGTTCCGAGCTGCAATGACGATGATCAAGCCTCTTCCTGATGTTTCTCAAGTATTTGGCGCGATGGTGCTGGTGGCTCCCCATTTGGATCATTTTGGTAGAGATGGTGTGTTGTTTATGGCTGACTGTGGAGTGATCCCTGAACCAGATATTCAACAGCTAGCATCGATAGCCATCGAGACTGGAAAACTCGCCAGTCACTTCCTAGGACGCGTCCCCCGTGTGGCGATGTTAAGCCACTCGACTCACGGGTCAGCGGGCACGGACGCAGCAAAGAAAATGGCTGCAGCCACCGAGCTAGCGCGCCAGAAAATCAACCAAGACTACCTTGAATTAGAGATCGATGGTGAAGTGCAAGCTGATGTGGCCTTGGACGCGAGTGCCGCCGAGGTGAAGCTCACTGACAGCCGCGCGCAGGAGTCTGCTGACGTGCTTGTTTTCCCGAACTTAGACGCTGGGCATATCTCGCTGAAGCTTCTGCAGCACACAGCTAAGGCGCAGAACTACGGGCAGCTCATCATGGGTCTGGCTAGGCCAGCTGCGCAGGTGCCACGGACGGTTTCTGAAGAGACTTTGTTAGGCACAGCGGCAGTGATCGGCGTGGAGGCAATAAAGGCGAACGATCTGCTTCTTGATAAGCTTTCTGAGTAAACTTCCCATTACTGGCTCTCCTCGGTGAGTTGTTTTGTTAGATCCTGAGCTGTAGTCACGGGTGGCTTGCAAGTTTGACCTGTGCAATAATAAGCGGTGGGCTTGTTATCGAGTGCTTGGAGTGTCTGCGTAAATGTTGCCACCTTTCCTTGGTTCCCCATCACCACAAGCCGTGGTTGGTAGCTCTGGTTGGCTGCTGTGATTAGCTCCTGGTAGCCGGGTTCCTTGGTGATGATGAGCCGTGCATTACTTTCTAACAACTGATCTGCCACGCACATCATCCATGCAAGTGCGTAGGGTGAATTCTGGATCGTGGAGGCCGCGCTGAGAAGTGTCTTGTCCACCACTTCACGGAGGTCGTTTCTGCCTGTAATTTCTGCAAGTGTTAGAAAGTGCATAGCACCCACTGAGGAGGATGTGGCGGTGGCTCCATCAAAGTCATCCTTGAGCCGCAGCACCAAATCCTTCCGCACAGTTCCTGTGAAAAATCCGCCATGTTCTGGATCATAGAAGAGCTTTTTGGCACCCTCTGCGAGGGTGATGGCAAAGTCCAGATAGGCGGGGTCAAGGGTGTGTTGGTAGAGGGAGATCGAGCTGCCCATCATCTCTAAGTAGCTGGCTGACTGCTGGCTGTTATCACGCTCACCATCTCGCCAGCGGTGGTAGAGTGTGCCGTTGTGCCAGAGTTTTTCTTTGATGAATTGATGTGCCTTGATGGCGGCGTCCAAGTAGTTTGATTCCCCAAGAACTCGGCCTGCTCGTGCGAGTGATGAGATCATCATACCATTCCAGTCCGCCAGCACCTTGTCATCGGTAGCGGCTGGGATACGCTTTGCCCGTGCCTGGCGCATCTTCTGCAATGCGGAGGTGAGTTGTTTCTGCTCAGGGGCATCCGGCACCCATGAGGGATCTGCAATGTGGAGCACATTTAAGTTTGGCAGTGGCTCGGGGTCCGAGTGATCAATAAAGTTACCTCTCTCTGTTAGGCCGAACCAGCGCACGGTGACCTCAAGTTCATCAGCAGTGAGAAGTGCTTTGGCTTGCGCTAGTGTCCAGCAGTGGCATTTGCCTTCCTTGCCCTCACTTTGCGCATCTTGTGCGGATAGAAAACCGCCGCCCTTGTGGCGCATTTCACGCAACACGTAATCAGAAAGGTTCTTTGCCACATCTCGGTAGCGTGAGTCACGCGTGATAAGCCAAAGATCAAGATAGAGGTCTAAGAGTTGTGCTTGATCGTAGAGCATTTTTTCAAAGTGAGGCACCAGCCATTCCCCATCTACCGCGTATCGGTGGAAACCTCCTGCCAGGTGATCATGGATGCCGCCCTGCATCATGCGATCAGATGTTAGAAGAACGTGTGCCTTTGCCTTTTCATCAGCTGTGCGCTGCCAGTAACGGAGTAGGAACCGCAGATGAGAGACTTGAGGGAACTTAGGCCCAGCACCCCAGCCACCTTGGGTGGTATCGGCCTCAGAGAGTAACACCTTAGCCGCCTTATCGAGATCCGCGAGAGCGATGCCGCCCGTTTCCGCAGGTGCCTGCTCAAGGACGTTTTTCATATTTGCATGAATCTCATTAGCGCTCTTGATGACATCTGCGCCCTTGTCTTTCCAAGCTTCGGCGAGCGTTTCTAGGACTCGCGGGAAGCCGGGTCTGCCCTGCTTGTCCTCGGGAGGGAAGTAGGTGCCACCGGCAAAAGGTTTCAAATCAGGTGTCAGAAACATGTTGAGCGGCCATCCGCCACCACCCTGATACATCGCTTGATAGGCGGTCATATAAATTTTATCAACATCAGGTCGCTCCTCGCGATCTACTTTAATGGAAACAAAATGTTCGTTGAGATACTCGGCGATCTTTTGGTTGTTGAAGCTCTCGCGCTCCATCACATGGCACCAATGACAGGTGGAGTAGCCGATGCTTAATAGGATGAGCTTGTTTTCCTTTTTGGCCTTGGTAAATGCCTCATCGCCCCATGGATACCAATCGACCGGGTTCAGAACATGCTGGATGAGGTAGGGGGACTTCTGACCAGCGAGATGATTTTGTTTTTTGTTTGGATCCTTGGCAATGTCCGTCTGTGCGTGTGTGCCCATGGTAATGATAGCGATGATGGTAGTGAATAAGAGTGCCGTGAAGCGCCGCATAGCTAGAAGACTATGAGAGGAATGAGTAGGTGCAAGAGTGGAATAGCATGCGTGCGGTTTAGGGCGACCAAGCTAGGGATCGGTCCGCGCAGGCATGGGAATATAAAGGGAAATA
>JBMYYO010000240.1:0-3235 GCA_049609505.1 Akkermansiaceae bacterium
AGGATCCACATTTACCCTTGGCCCAATCACTGGCTCCGAAAAACCGGAGGAGGTTGATATTTCATACATTGCGGGTGGGTTTCGCACGCCGAATGGTATTGGGTCGGGATCTAACAATGAAATCATCGTCACCGACAACCAAGGAGTTTTTAACCCCGCGAACAAGTTCATCCGTATCGAACAGGGTGGGTTTTATGGCCACTATCTGATCAAGAAAAACAACACCAACATTGCGGCATTCCAGCCTGAGAATGTGGACTCTGTAAAAGGCGGCTCAAAACATCAACGCCCGACCACCGTGTATCTGCCGCACGGGGTTGTGAACCGTTCACCATCGCAGCCGATTATTCTACAAGGTTTGCAAGGTTCGTTATCGGCATACAACGGTCAATGGCTGGTTGGCGATCACACGCTGGGTAGGCTCAACAGAGTATTTCTTGAGAAGGTGGGGAACACTTGGCAGGGTGCAGTGTTCCTACACTCAGGCGGGCATGACAAGGAAGGTAGAACCGGGCTCACTGCCGGGCCTAACCGAATCGTCAAGGGCCCTGATGAGAAACTCTACATCGGTCACATCGGCAGCGGTGGGCTGTGGCGGTTTCTTCCCAAGAAGGGAGAGAAACCTAAACCTCTCTATGGGCTGCAGCGCATGTCATTTATCAACGCCAAAGACGTGCCGGCTGATTTTAATGAAATGGTCGCCCTACGCGACATCCCAGGTGGGTTAGAGATCGAGCTGTTCAGGCCGATAACCAAAGGGGAGTTTCTCCAATCCCAATTCAACGCCAAACAATGGACGTATGTGCCCACCAAAGGTTACGGCGGGCGCAGCTTTGGCAACGAGAAACTCACCGTTGCTCATAAAAGTCTCAGTAGTGATGGGAAACGCATCCGCCTCACCATCCCAGGCATCCGCGATAATACATCACCTGTGATCACCCATGGGGGATACAGCAATGAAAACGTCGGCTGGGTAGTGGAGCTCCAGGTAGCGCAACTATCACTCTATAAAAACAAAGCATGGTACACGATGATCAACCATCAGGGAGGGGGTGCTCAGTCCGAGGTGGCCAAGGCAATCAGTGCCCAAAAATCACCAATCGCCTACGCGAAGTCACAGCACAAGGCAGTCTGCGCCGCATGCCACTCGCTCGATGGCACTCGCTTGGCCGGGCCATCATTTAAGGGAATTTTTGGTCGAAAACAAAAAGTCATGCGCAACGGCAAAATCATCGAAATCACCGTGGACGATGCCTACTTGCTCCGGGCCATCAACAATCCCTTAGCCGAGCACCCCGTAGGCTACCCGCCCGCCATGCCAAACCCAAATCTCTCCAAGCCCGAACAACAAGCCTTTGTTAGATGGCTGAAGACGATTAAATAGAGAACCAAACCTTACTCTCTGCCAGCCGTGTTTCTGAGGCGGTATTTTTTTCTCCTAAGATTGCTCATTTTTAGCCAGTATATGTCCATGATGAAATTCACTACTTACCTATTTGCAGCCGTATGTGTGCTGTCTCCAGCTGCGGCTAAAGAAAAATCTGTCTCCCTCTTTAACGGTAAAGATCTCACTGGCTGGCAGGGTGTCGGTTATGAGGTTAAAGACGGTGCTATTATCTGCACGCCAAAGGGGCGGAATTTGATGACCAAAAAGGTCTATACCAACTATATCTTTGAGTTCGAATTCAAGCTCCCACCTGGTGGTAATAACGGCATCGGCATTCACTATCCGGGCAAAGGAAACCCAGCCTTCACAGGTATGGAAGTGCAAGTGCTGGATAACACCGCCAAGAAATACTCCAAGCTCAAGGACTACCAGTTTCACGGTGGTCTATACACCCTCAAGGCTGCCAAAAAAGGTCATCTCAAACCCGTCGGCGAGTGGAATAAGGAAAAAATCACCGTCAATGGCAGCAAAGTTACCGTTGAGCTAAACGGCACCGTTATCAACGAGGCAGACCTTGATGCTCTTGCCAAAAAATATCCCAAACACGCCGGCGTCAAACGCCGCTCTGGCCACATCACCTTCTGCGGCCATGGTGATCCTGTGCAGTTCCGCGGGATGAAAATCACCGAACTCGCTGAAAACAAAAATGCTGCGGGTGCGCTGAACACACCACCCAAAGGTTTCACCGCCTTATTCAACGGCACCGACCTCAAAGGGTGGTTTGGCCACGGCACAAAAGATCCCCGCACGCTGTGGAAAATGGATGAAAAACAGCTAGAAGCACACAAAGAAAAAACCCGCAAAAATATCAACAAACACTGGAGTGTTAAAAACGGCGAACTCATCAATGATGGCCACGGGCTTTATCTAACAACCAACAAAGACTACGCTAATTTTGAGCTACAATTGGAATACAACACCGTCGCCAAAGCCGACAGTGGCGTTTACTTGCGCGGCGCACCACAGGTGCAGATATGGGACACCACCAAGGCTGGCGGCAAGTGGAAACACGGCGCAGACAAGGGATCAGGTGGACTCTGGAATAACAGCAAAGGCGCACCAGGCAAGAACCCATCAAAGCTCATGGATAAGCCTTTTGGCCAATGGAACGCAATGCGCATCATCATGATTGGCAGCAAGGTGACCGTCTATCTCAACGGAGAAAAAGTGGTTGATAACGCAGTGATGGAAAACTACTTCGACCGCAAAAAGCCCATCTTCGAGCGCGGCCCTATCCAGCTACAAACACACGGCGGCGAGATCCGCTGGCGGAATATTTTTATCAAAGAGCTGTAAACGCACTCAGACTGAGGAAAAAATTCAGATGGCTCAAACGTAGGAACTCGCCGCGTTTGGGCCATTTTTCTCCACTCTCTACGTGATTTCCTTGTAAATTTTTCTGAAGAATTCATGCTGTGGGCATGTATATTGCCACCATGAAGTTCACTATTAGCTGCCTCGCAGTCGCCTGTTCCGTTTTTTCCGTTCAGGCCAAAGACAAATCCGTTTCCCTATTTAACGGCAAAGACACCACCGGCTGGAAAGGGGTCGGTTATGAGGTTAAAAACGGCGCTATTATCTGCACGCCTCAAGGGCGGAACTTGATGACCGAGAAGGTCTATACGAATTACATCTTTGAGTTCGAATTCAAACTTCCACCCGGTGGCAATAACGGCATCGGCATCCACTACCCGGGGCAGGGAGATCCTGCATACGCTGGAATGGAAGTGCAGGTGCTGGATAACACCGCCAAGAAATACTCCAAGCTCAAGGACTACCAGTTTCACG
>JBMYYO010000241.1:0-3217 GCA_049609505.1 Akkermansiaceae bacterium
CCTTCAAACTGCGCGTGAGACACGGCGGATGAGGCGAGGAAAACGGCAAGCCCTAGGAGGGTAAATAGGCTGTGCGGAGCTAGGCGAGTCAATGCTTTGAACATGCGGTAGGTTGGTATTTTGGTTGGTTGGGGGTATTGGACTCTCTAACAGGTGTAGAGTCAAGGTTTTATCAGCAGACAATTGAGGCTGCTGGCGGCTGTGTAGCTGTTCATTTGTCTTACCCTAGCTGGTGCTTGGTGTATCCTGCCGCGATGAGGGTGTGCATGGCATCCATGGCCTCGGTGGGGACTTCTTGGTAGCTCATGAAGCCGCGCTTTGGGTAAGCGATGATGCGCTGGAGGTCTCCCACCATGATGTGAATGACGTCATCGCGCGAGATTTCCTCCGTTGGGTAGTCCTGCCAGCTTAGCTGGGGGGAGGTGACTTGCACGGTTAGCTCATCTAGTTGGGGCCACTGTGCGAGGATTGTGGCGTAGCTGCGGCGTTCCATGTAGGGTTTCTGTATGGCGATGACGGAGGAAACGGAGATGTTTTTACCTTCTAATAGCTTCTTGGTCAGGGTGACGTTTTCGCCGGTGTTGGTGGATTGGTTTTCAATCAAGATGCAGCTTTCTGGCACGCCAAGGGCGATGGCGCGCTCGGCAAATAGGTCTGCCTCAGGTTTCTGGAAGACTCCTTCGGTAAAGTTCCCAAGGCCTCCAGACATGACGATGAGGGGGGCTAGTCCTTCTTGCCAAAGCTCAGCGGCGCGGTCCGCTACCCGGAGATCATGGCTACCAAGTGCCCAGATGATGTCTGCCTTTGAGGGCGTGTGATTCATCTGGTGGTAGTCCCAGATGGTTTGCGCAGCTTGCTCGATGGTCATCGCGTTTTAAGCTATTTCTTCAACATCGCGGCTGTTTGTTCAGCAATGATTTTAGCACCGTCAGCGTTCGGGTGAATGTGATCGGGGAACATTTCCCCCTTGCCTTTGAAGGGGGTGGCCATGTCTAGGGTGTCTATTTTTTCCAGCTTTGCAGCAGTGGTAATGGCGGCGTTGATGGATTTTAGCTGAGGGTCTCCGTAGAATTTTTGTCCTTTGAACAGGGGGGCGAGTTTATCCCAAACGATCACGCGTGGGTAGGTGTTCAGTGTCTTGTATGCTTGGATCAGCTCGCGGTAGTCTGAGACAAAGTCAGCTTTGCCAAAGCGACCCCAGTCCATGATGTCATTAATGCCTAGATTGCAAATGACGATGTGTGGCTCAAACTTGATCGCCTGTGCGTGCTCGGGCATGAAGATGAAGGCACGCTTTCCCTTGCCGCGTTTGGACTTCTTGAGCACGCCACGGCCGGGGTTACCAAAATTACGCACTTCGTATTTATCGCCTAACAGTTTTTGTAGCTGCGCGGGATAGGAGTTTTTTGATCGGTTAGGGATGCCGGAGCCGTAAGTGATGCTATCGCCAATGCAGGCGACGCGGATGACGCCTTTTTTACGTGCGGTGGTTGGCGGGGTTACTGTTTTTTTGTTCTTTCCCATATCGATGTTACCCGTTGGCTTGATGTTTTTCCAAGTGTCTGTGCGGAAGGGGCTGGCGGGGAGGTTTTCGCCGTTGACGAGGTTGCAGTCTGGGTTGTTCGCCCAAGCGTAGCGGACCGCTGCGGGACGAGCTACTTCTTTGCTGCTGACTTCAAGGTAGCTGCCATTGACCACGGCGGTGGCGGGGTGGAATTTTTTATCACTCCCTGCGATTTCGAATCCACGGATGGCTTTACCGTCGGATGCCTTCATGCCTTTTGGGTTTTCAAAATCGATCACCGCTTTGCCGTTTTTGAAGACACTACGTTTGTAGAGTGGGCCGTTGGGAATGATGGATTTCCCGTAGCTGCCGTGTAGTGCTAGCCGGGCGAGGCGATCTCCTACTGGTTTTTTGTTGGCAGGGTGCACGTTGGTAGGGTGGCCAACGTCAATGGTCACCGCCATGCCGATGTGTTTTAGCTCTTGGCTGACTTGAAGTTGCATTTCACGGAATACAGGCCAAGGACGATTGAGGCTGGGTAGCTGCACGTGGTAAACGGGTAGAGCGTCATCGTGCCATGCTTGCCGCCAGCTTCTAACAAGGGCGCGGAATTTTTGTTTGTTTAGCTCCCCGTCCACGGGACGGCCGCGTGAGCCATCCACAGTGGCATTAGACTCTCCTTGATACCAGAGCACACCTTTTACTGGCAGGGGTAGGTATCGGGAAATGCCAGCATCCCATAAATAATGAGGCGCAAACGGGTGCGGGGGAGTTTTTCTTTTTAACTCTGGATCAGCTAGCCAATGAGTTAGATTGTGTGCGGCGCGTTGACGGCACCACTGTGGGTAGTTTGCATTTTTCCACCACTCGTTGAGGAGTGGTTTTAGCACGGGGTCGCTATTGAAAACTTCAGGGGAAATGTGCGCCTCAATGGGTGTGCCGCCGACCCCGTAGTGGACGATGCCAATCGGGATTTTGAGTTCCTGGCGTAGTTTTTTACCAAAGAAATATGCCACGCCTGAGAAGTTTGCGGAGCTTTTTGGGGAACACTGCTGCCAACCGTTGGTGGTGTAGTAGTTCTCAACGGTTAGTTTTTTCAGGAATTCCACGGTATATTTTTTCCCGCCAGGGTGCAGACTGCCAGCGTGGTTGAAGAGGCGCAGTCCAGCATCGGCAGATTGGGCGATCTCTTTTTTCCCGCCCGTGCTTTGGTAGAGCATCCAGCGCATGTTAGATTGGCCAGTGGCTATCCACACGTCACCGATGAGAATATCCTTGCGAATGAGTTGATTCTTCCCGCTGGTTACTTTGAGAGACTGCCCTTCGGCGTTGGCGTCCATGGCCTTGAAGTTCACCCGCCATGCGCCGTTTTTATCGGAAACGGTAGCCTCCTTCTGATCCCCTAGCATGGCTATTACCTTTGTGCGGGGTTCGGTTTTCCCCCAGACGGGAATAGGCTTGCCACGCTGTAGCACCATCTGGTCTGTAAAAGGGGATGCTAGTGTTAGAGCTGCCTCAAGCACAGGGCAGGTGAGCAAGCTAAGTAGGCTGAGAGCGGTAGCTAATTTCATACGCACTGCATACATGGGGATAGATCGTGTGGCAAACCCCTGCCGCTGGTTGTGTAATCAAACCTAGTTTCACGCTTTTCTTTCGCAGGGAATCTATCATGTTTGCCCCAATGTCTGACTCTTCTCCTATGACGCTGGTGGC
>JBMYYO010000242.1:0-3205 GCA_049609505.1 Akkermansiaceae bacterium
AAACCATCTGCATGTCATCTTGTGCTTACATCGAGATAACGCGATCACAGTCCGTAATCTCGCTAGCCTCATTGGCATCACCGAGCGCTCAGTCCAGCGCATTCTCAGCGAACTCGAGGAAGCAAAAGCGATCTCTCGCAAGCGAGAAGGTCGCTGTAACACTTATAAAATCCGATATACATACCGACTTCGCCACAGCTTGGAAAAAAACCACACCATCGGAGAACTCCTAACACTTCTTGAAGAGTAATCACGAACTAATGCACATCCTCATCACAGGCGGCAACGGCTACATCGGCCTACGACTCCTCGCAGAGCTGAGCACCAGCAAGCACCGTGTGACAGCCTGTGTTAGAAACGCGGATCGCATCCCCACTGACATCCGCAGTCTCTACACAAAAGATCGTTTGCAGATCATCGAGATTGATTTCCTCGCCCAACCCGCCGAGTTTCCCCCATGCCCACCTGATATCGACGTAGCCTACTACCTCATCCACTCAATGGGCGGCGGCGATGGCTTCGAGGCGCGCGAGTCGCGCTGCGCGGAAAATTTCACCCGCTGGATCTCCTCCAGTTCCGCACAGCAGGTTGTCTATCTCTCCGGCCTCCTGCCTGAGCTAACAGAATCAAAAAAACTCTCCCGCCATCTCGCATCGCGGGAGCGCGTTTACAAAATACTCAGCTCGGGAAACATCCCCACCACCACACTGCGTGCCTCGATCATTGTTGGCTCCGGCTCCGCCTCTTTTGAGATTATCCGCGATCTCGTTGAGAAACTTCCCGTCATGATCACACCGCGCTGGGCACTGACCCGATGCCAACCCATCGCCGTGCGCAATGTCATCGAATACCTCATCGGCGTCATGGCACGAGCCGAGGCATTGGGCAAATCCTACGACATCGGTGGCCCAACCGCGATGACTTACCTCGATATGCTCCGTGGCTACGCCGCCGCGCGAAACCTTACACGTTTTGTGATCACCGTGCCCGTTTTCACCCCCCGACTCTCCTCCTACTGGCTCAGCCTCGTCACCGCTACCAACTACCAGCTCGCCAAAGCACTGATAGGCAGCCTGCACATGGAGACCATCTGCCGTGAGCACTCAATCCAACAACTCATCCCACTCGATCTCCTCAGCTACGAGCAAGCGATTGAAAAAGCCTTCTCCAAAATCGCCCAGAACCGCGTGCCCTCCACCTGGTATGGGGCACTATCTAGCGGCAAACTCAGCCACCGCCAAATCCAGTCGATCCAAGTCCCCGCATTCGGTGTGCTAACCGATCAACAACACGTGCCCTACGCCGCGCGGAAGGAGCAAATTATCGATGCCATCTGGTCGCTCGGTGGTAAAAACGGATGGCCTAACATGCTCTGGGCATGGAAGCTTCGCGGCCTCTTTGACCAGCTCATCGGCGGCATCGGCATGCGCCGTGGCAGACGCAGTGATGCCGAGCTGAAACCGGGCGATGCACTCGATTTCTGGCGAGTCATCGTCGCGGATCGCGCCCATGGCCGACTCATCCTCTACGCCGAAATGAAACTTCCCGGCGAAGCCTGGCTCTCCTTCCAAGTCACCCCAGACCACCTCATCCAGACCGCCACTTTCCGCCCAAAAGGACTCTTCGGCAGACTCTACTGGTACGCCGTCCTCCCCTTCCACCTCCTCCTCTTCCCCCAAATGGCTAATACCCTCGCGTCCGGATGGCGGAATCGGCAAAGCTAACTCCCTCACCAACTACCAAATAGCGTCATGGAAACCATTCTCATCATCGGCGGCTCGCTCGCCTCCCTTGCAACCTTCCTCCTCTCCGGAAAATCAAATTTCATCACAGGCCAAATCATCCTAGCCGATAGCGGTGTGGGTTGTGTTAGGGTGTTTTGATACAAAACTATGTTAACCAGCAATATCTCACTTCTCAAGCCAGCTGACTATGGATAATTGGATTTTAATCACTGCCTTAGTCTATAGCTGCTGATAATAATCCTTTATTTTAAGTGCCATAAGTTTGCGCCGTTGTTCTAAGAAATCGGGAAACTGATCATGAGTCGCGGTGAGCAAACTTGGAGGTATGTCGTTGAGCCTTAGATTCTCTTCAAGCTCTTCCGTTGTCGTAAGAGAACATAGGTCTAATACGCCATCTGATATTTGCTGTTCAACATTAGATAAATATTCAACTGGAGCCATCTTTCCAATCTTGATATTCGTGGCTTGCTCTGTGTATGCAAAATTTGCAATCTGATTATAGGATCGCGGTAAGTGACCATTATCCGTTAGATACTTTCTCGGAAAAAGATGATGAATATCTCCTCTTTGTTCAATCAGACTGCTAGCCTTCATGTTTTTAGCGAGGAAGGCCGGAGAACCTAAATAGCACTGAGCTGCTAAGTAGACATTATAGGCATTATTATTAGGACTCGAGCTTTCGAGGTCATCAATCAAACGGTAGCCCCAGAATCCATCATCAAGATAAGCCTGTTCCATCTGCTTGAGATAAGGCTCTATACCCTTATCACTCATTTGTTTTATATCTTCGTCTATGAATGACTCTACAGATCCAGAGTAACGCCCGATAAGCAGGCTTAACACAAGCCAGCGCTTTACGAAATGCTGGCTTTTGGCCTCTGGCAAGCCATCATTACGTAGCTTTAGATAAAGTGCATAGGCAAAATTGATCGAGTTTTGAGATGATATGAGCTTCGGATGAATAAATCCAGCGGATTGGAGAATCATCAAAAAGCGTTGGTAATTGGTCTGATTGACAAACTGCATAAGACCATCAGAAAGTTTCTGATAGGAGGCTTCAGCAATCGACTCCTCGTTGGTGCGTTCTTCAAAGTTACGCCCTGAGAGCAGTGCTACGAGATCACTGAATTTTCCTCGCTTGAACTGGAAAGTAAATGCGACCCGAAGTGCATCCACATAATCGGGAATGTAGAGTTGGTCTGTTCCATTGGCCATCCATTTGATCCCTTCATAATAATCGCTTGAGGCAAAGGCAGGATCATTATCAACAATATGCTTGTTAAAGTCCTTATCGACGATTAGTCGACAGAAATAATCTACCAGTTTGCGCATTTTATTTCCTCCATGAGCTTCATCAGAGGCAATTTTTGACATTACAAAATCCGCGTTACTAAGGACTACCCCTTTTTGGTTAATCCGAATGAATATCTCGGTAACGACATCAATTTCGAGTGAGTGAT
>JBMYYO010000243.1:0-3042 GCA_049609505.1 Akkermansiaceae bacterium
CTTCATCGGCCTCGTATCAGACGGCGGTGTCCACTCCCACCAAGATCATCTCATTGCTCTGGCCCGTCAGGCACGGGAAAGCGGTGTGGAAGAAATCTACGTTCACGCCATCACCGATGGTCGCGATACTTCACCAACTGCTGGAGCGGATTACCTCAGCTACGTGGAAGACGAACTGGCAAAATACGGAGCACGCATCGCCACCGTGATTGGTCGCTACTACGCCATGGACCGCGATAAACGATGGGAGAGAACCAAGATCGCTTGGGATGCCATTGTGCACGGCAAAGGAGCTAAAAAAGACATCCTCGCCAGCGAAGCCGTGGCTGAGATGTATGAACACGATAAAACCGATGAGTTTCTTCTCCCGATGGTGTTCTACAAACACAACACCAAACGTGTGAATGATGGCGATGTCATCGTGTGGTTTAACTTCCGCGCTGACCGCGCCCGCCAACTTTCCGAAGCCTTCCTAACAAAACCTCGCTTCACTGGTTTTAAAACAGGCCGCCGTCCGAAGGTCCACTACGTCACCCTCACCGAGTATGATGAGACCTACAAAGTGCCTGTTGTTTTCAAACCTGAAAACCTCAAGAATGTGTTAGGCGAAGTCGTTGCCAAAGCGGGTAAAAAACAAATGCGCATTGCCGAGACGGAGAAATACCCACACGTTACCTACTTTTTTAATGGAGGAAAAGAAAAGCCTAACAAAGGCGAAGATCGCTTCATTGTGCCATCTCCCAAAGTAGCCACCTACGATCTGCAACCCGAGATGAGCGCCCCCGAGGTCATGGACATCGTGGTAGAGCAGCTCAAGGGATACGATATGGTGATCCTAAACTTCGCAAACCCCGATATGGTAGGGCACACCGGAGTGGTGGAAGCCGCCATCAAAGCGTGTGAAACCATTGACGAGGGAGTCAAACGCGTGGTGGATGAAACTCTCCGCCTCGGAGGAAAGCTCATCATCACTGCCGATCACGGCAACTGCGAAAAAATGATCAACCCAGATGGCTCACCGCACACTGCGCATACTACCAACCTCGTACACGCCATTTACGTGGCTGATGATCATGAGAAAATCACCGTCAACGACGGCATCCTCGCCGACATCGCACCAACGTTGTTAGATATGATGAAAGTAAAACCCTCCGCCGAAATGACGGGTAAGAGTTTGCTGAAGAAAAAGTAGTATGGTTTCCACCCTCCGTATGCAGAACTTCCGGTGCTTTGATGCGCTGGCGCTTGAGTTTCCTCCGGAGGGTGCCGTGATGGTGGGGGCGAATGCTCAGGGGAAAACTTCTATCCTTGAGGCGGTGTGTGTCTTGACACGGCTGCAGTCGCCACGCTCGCCGCGGATGGGGAAGATGCTGAAGGTGGAAACTCCTGAGTTTGGCATTGCCGGGAACTGTTGGGAAAGCGAACGCCAAGTGCGCTATGCCCCGCGCAAGGGGCTGTCCATGATGATTGATGATGAGGCAGTGGCAAAACAGAATGAGTATCTAACAGGTGGACTGATTGTTTGGATGGGGAATGATGATTTGGATCTTGTTAGGGGTAGCGGGAAATCACGCCGACGTTATCTCGATTTCCTCGGCTGTCAGGTTGATCCTCTTTATCGAGATCACTTACACCGCTACCAGCGTGTGCTGAAGGCGAGGAATCTTCTCCTCAAAGATCAGAGCCTTAATAATAGGGAAGGGGAGCTGGCTGCTTATACAGAGCTTCTCGTAAAACACGGAGAGTATCTCACGAAAGTAAGGCGGGATTTAGTGGGCCTGTTAGAGCCGGAATCAACCACAGCTCAGGCTGCAGTGAGCTCCTGTGATGAGCGTGTGGGGATGGAGTATTTGCCCGGCTCAGGAGATGATTTGGCTGAGAGCCTGGCCATGACTTCAGAGAGGGAACGCCGAACTGGGCAGACAGTTGCAGGCCCTCACCGCGATGAGGTGAGGCTTACTATCAATGGCATGGCGGCGGCAGACTTTGCGAGTGAAGGGCAGCAGCGGACCTTGGCGTTGTCGCTCAAGTTAGCGCAGGGTTGTTTGTTAGAAAATAAAGCGAGGCGGCTCCCCGTTTATTTACTGGATGACATCTTTGGCGAGCTTGATACGGATCGGCGGAATGCGCTGATGGAGGTGCTGCCTACCAGTGCTCAGAAGCTTATCACAACCACCAATATTGATTGGATGGATCGTGAGTTTGCGGTGATTCCCGTTGCCCGTTAGAGCAGGGCTGTGAGATGCGCAAAAAAAAGAGCGCGGGGAGATCAGTCCATCGCGCTCTGTTTTATTGAGAATAATTGGCCTTGGCTGTTAGGAATTAGCCAACACGGAAAACAATCCGTGCCTTGGTAGTGTCATAGGGAGACATTTCCATCTTTACCTTATCGCCGACAACTAACCGGATGAATCTCTTGCGCATTTTGCCAGAAATATGAGCGAGGACCTCGTGCCCGCTAGGGAGCGCCACCTTAAACATCGTGCCAGCGAGCACAGATGTGATGGTGCCTTCGATCTCGACGGATTTATCCTCACGGTCGTCATCTTTTTTCTTCCGGCCGTATGAATCGTTTCTGCGGCGGCGTCTGCCACCACCGCCTCCGCCTCGTCTGTTGGGTCTTCCTGCGATAATATGTCTCCTAGGTTGGTTATGTGCGGCGTTGGAAAAAGCTCAAACACCGCGCGCGGGTGCATCATTGATATTTCAAAGCATTGCGCAATACCTAATTGCCTATAATTCGCCGTATTGCTCTAAAACAAGAACCGTCTGAGCAAAAGAAAAGCCGCAGAACGGGGGGGACCCTTTCTACGGCTTTTCCGAGATACAACTCCTACACGCTGATACATGTTGAAGCTGACATCTGCAATTCACCCTTACATGAATAAGAACTACGCTTTCGCGCTGTCCTCACGGTAATAGACCCCTCACTTGCCAATCCGTTCAAAGAAAATGAGAAAAAATATGAAAACATCCAATTTTTGCACCAACTCATTCATAGTGAGTGTATTGTGTTTTTGGTTTTACTGTTGTTTTTGAGTG
>JBMYYO010000244.1:0-3031 GCA_049609505.1 Akkermansiaceae bacterium
CTTTCCCAATAATCGATTTAGGCTTAGTAACCCTCCACGGATTTGCCTTCACATCTGCATCAAAATACAGAACATTATCGTCGTTGGCATCATAGAGCTTCCAAGAAAGTGCTGAGTTTTGCGAAGTGGAATTCGCCAAATCTACAATATCAGGCGGAGCATTATTTATGTCAGCCCAACTGATATCAGAACTAGGATTTGAGACGTGCACACGTAAGTGAAGTGTATTGGGCTCATTACGTAGCTTGATTGCCAGTAAATATGGTTGCCCAAAACCAGAAGTCTTCAATCGATCGAATTCCCTGTCTGCATCTTCCGCCACATTATGTGAAGGATCACCTACGATTGTTTGAGATGTTCCTGCCGTAGGTGCTGAGAGCATCCTCCAAGGGCTGGGTGCATTGCCTGTTTCCCAAGTAAGATGAGGTCGATCCGCTGATTTGGGAATTAGTTGGCCTTTTGCAGAACCACCCGGCCACTTGTAGACAAGAGGAATCGACGAACCATCATCCGCAAATGGCTGAAAGACAGTTCTAAGTCCCGCAAGAAAATCAGGTTTTCTGGAAAGTTGGATATAATCCTTGGTGTAGGTTGTCCCAGAAAGCCTACCGTAAGTAGCGCGATGGGCTGTTTTTCCGTAGTGAACGACGAGTATCCACTCGATCTCTCCAAAATTCAACTTTGCACCCCTAATACAATTGCCTCGGGTGATTTGTGCGCTTCAACTTCACGACGACTTTGAGCAGCCAAAGCCCGATGGGCAGTGAAGCTTATCACTTCGTTGGAGGAAAACAATTCTCGAATGAATGGCGTGTCTCGATTGGACATGATCCAATTTACTCCCCGCGAGGTTAAATCTTTGCAAGTATCACTCAACTCCTCCAAATCGCGGATCTCAAATGTTTTGGCTGTATACTTGTTAAATTTGGCAGTTGGCTCTCTTTCGATATCTGGTCGAGAAAATATTGGAAGGTAAGGAGGGTCCAAGTAAACAAAATCGCCCTCCTTAGCACTCTGAAGAACCTTTCTGAAATCGGCGTGTCTGATATCCACCCCTTTGAGGACAGAGGCTATCCCATCAAGTGCTGCCTGATCAAAACTTTTGAACTTCCTATCTCCCCACGGAGCGTTCATAGCTCCGGTCTTGCTGTTCTCCCGCCACAAATGGTTCCAAGAAACGCCATTTAGGTAAAGAAATCTTGCCGCTTTCTCTAGATCGTTTTCAGGTACGGTTGCTCGAACTTCGTAGTAAAACTCTTTACCGTCATTTTCGAGATACCAATCCAGCAAGGGTAACAAATCGCGTGAGTTATCACGAAGAGCTTTCCAAGCAGATATAAGGTGGTCATTTAGGTCTGTGAGATGTGCTCGTGATTCAATTCGTGATTGGCACGCGAGGAAAACAGCTCCACCTCCTAAAAAAGGTTCATAGTAATTTTCAATCTTGCTTGGAACATACGGTAAGATACGCGGAAGTAGTCTAGTTTTACCTCCGACCCAGCGCACAAACGGCTTTCGAGGAGGTGGAGCGTTAACCTCAACAGTCTTCGGTTTCGCAAGGATATTTCTAGTGTTCTGGTTCATGTGGCTGTAGTCTCGGCTAAAACATCAACATGTGCGAAGCACCATGTTTTGCTCAACCTAACATGCAAAACTGAGGATAGCAGCACAAAACTGGGCAAGGGCATCAAATGTCGGAAATCGCATTAACTTGGAAAAATAAGGACTTAGTGTTGCGATCCGTCGGTTCAACTAAATACGAGTGGCTTGACGCACTCGATGATCGTCTTGGCAACCCACATGATACACTCTCGTCCAGCGGCTCCAATCCAAAGCCATCGTCCAACCTTCTTGCGATAGGTGATGGTATGGATATTTTGGAAGCATTGGCAGACGGCAGCGATTTCTTACGTGACAAGATCCGGTTAGTATACATAGATCCACCATTTAACACGAATGCAGACGTACGTTGCTATGATGATTCGATGAACCGTTCTATGTGGCTGAGTATGTTGCGCGACAGACTCTTAGCGCTTCAACCGCACCTTGCTGCCGAAGCAAGCGTTTGGGTGCACTTGGATGATCGTGAAGTTCATCGTGCTCGCTTGGTAATGGATGAGGTTTTTGGCGAAGACGCTTTTGTTTCTTCAGTCATTTGGCAAAAGAAGACAACTCGAGACTCCAGAGCTGCGTTTTCAAACAATCATGACACTATTTTGGTCTACGCCCCAAGCGGTCCAAAGAAGTGGAAAGTAACCCGCAACCTTTTGGCGAAGGAAACAGCCGAGCTAAAAAATAGAGATGATGATCCTAGAGGACCTTGGGCCGATGCACCGTTTACAGCGCCAGGATACCGGGCAGCACAGCAATATGAAATCAAAACGCCTGCTGGTACAGTTCTTAAACCTCCGAGAGGAAGGTCTTGGTATGCAACAGAAAGAACGTTTGAAGAGCTAATGTCGGAAGATCGAATCTGGTTCCCCAAGAATGGGGCGGGTTCCCCGAGATTGAAACTATTTAGCCATCAACTCCGAGGATTGGTTCCTTTTACGATATGGGGTGCTCCAGAAACAGGAACTAACGACGAAGCTAAGAGGCATTTATTGGCCATGTTCCCAGAGAAGGACGTTTTTGATACGCCAAAACCAGAAGAACTTCTAGAAAGAAGTAGGGCTTACGCTCAAAAACATGGTACTACACTGAATCAGATGATCAGGGATCTTTTGAAGCGCAATGTGAATGCAGGAAGCGAATCAGTTGCCGATTCGATCATTGCCCATGCTAAGCGCACTGCGGTTTCGATGAAGGACTACAAATGGGAAAGACTAAAGTGTTCTTGGACTCCAATGTTTTCATTTACCTATTCAATGCTGATGAAAGCGTGAAGAACCGGAGATGTATTGAGCTTCTAAAACAGCTCGAAGGTGAATCCATCATCGTTATTTCAACCCAAGTGGTAAAAGAAGTTAGTTCGGTGTTGATCCGAAAGTTCAACTATCCTTTGGCCGAATTGAAGGTCTTTATCTGGCAG
>JBMYYO010000245.1:0-3008 GCA_049609505.1 Akkermansiaceae bacterium
CGGCCGGGGAGATCTGCCATGGTGGCGAAGCGGAACATTTCTGGATACTTGGCACGAGAGAGTAGCTTGTTGAGCTTTCCTTGCTTCTCGGTGCGGTCGCTTTCTTTCAGTGCGGCATCAGCGAGTTCTGCTTTGATTTTTTTGATTTCCGCGAGGGTTTCTTCACGGTTCTTCTTGTTGTAACGCTCGTAGAATGCAGAAACCTCATCCTTATTGTCACGGGTTTCCACAACAAAGTCATCATCCCGGCAGGAGCTAAGTAGAACCAAACCGATCAATGATGTGAAGAGGGCAGATGTTTTCAGAGGAGACATTACTTGTAGAAGGTAAATTTCTTAGGATCAAAGGCCTCACGAACGGCCTCACCAATGAAGGTGATGAGTAGGAGGATCGTTACCATGCAGGCAAAAACGGAGAGCACGATCCATGGTTTATCAAGGTTGCTGACACCATCACCGAGGGTGCGCCCCCAGCTTGGGTAACTTTCGGGAAGACCAAAGCCGATGAAATCAAGCGCTGTTAGAGCGGTGGCAACACCTGCGAAGCTGAATGGAATCAGCGTGACGATGGTGGAAATCGCGTTGGGCAGGATGTGCATGAAGATGATGCGTGGGGCTGATGCACCTAACAACTTAGACGCCGCTACGTAGTCGCGCGCCTTCTCACGGTAAGTCGCCGTGCGCATGTAGTAGGTGAGACCAATCCATGAAAACAGGCAGAGGATACCCACGATGACCGCGATGGTACGGTGCTCAGGCTCAAGGCGATTATTAATGATCATCACCACAAAGAGGAATGGGATGTTTGCCATTATCTCGACGAATCGCTGCGTGATCATATCGAATTTCCCACCAAAGTATCCCATCAGGCAGCCGATGGTTAGACCTATGACATAAGTGGCAGTGAGGTAGAGGATGGCGGCCTTGAGCACTACCTGAAAGCCACCGAAAAGGGTCGCTACAAGATCCCAGCCTTGGGTATTGGTGCCGACGTAGTGCGCATTCCCCACGTCTGGCGGCAGTGCTGGGTAGAGAGTTTTTGTGAGCTTTGTGATGGAGGCATTACGATAGGCATCAATATCAGCCTCTTCGTAAATATGTTCGTCCTTCATTTCGCCATCCTTCCAGATTTGTTTAACAGCCTTCCTGCCATCAATTAAATATCCCTCTGTGCGCAGTGATTGCTTTCCTTTGCGGTAGGTGATCTGAGAGTGAACCTGATTGGGTTTCTCTTTGTAATAGGTGTAGGCCTTGCCTGAATAGGGCTTTCTGGCACTGCCGAGATAGAAAAGACCATCATCGCGCTGCTCAAGATCTACGCGAACCAATTTCTGAGAGTCTAACACAGGGTCCCACGGAATGATCGGCATAAGCATCCAGTTATCACTGTTTGTATCTGCCCATGTTTTTTTAAGTTCGCGGTAGTTAGCCTCTCCTTCTTTGTTATCTCCGAAGGCTTTCCCTTGGTATTGTTTCTGTGTGAATGCTGGGAAATACCACGTATCTCCATACTTGAGAATCAGTGGACGTTTGCCAACGAGTGTCTGATCTAACATCGCGAGCAGCACTAGGACGCAGAGGATGATAAAAGAAACATAACCACGGCGCAGCGACTTGAAACGTTGGAACTTGCGGAGTGTCATCGGTTTCCACTCGATGTCTTTTTTTCCAGAAGCAAGAAGAAGGATGCCTAACACGAGAGCAATGCCCATACTACCGTAGCCGATGATATCAGCCCACGCGACGGAGCCGATTTCCCCAAAACTTTCGCCACATTCAAAAAACCAACGCAGTGTGGGCAGAGCACCGCCCATGGGGTGCGATACCAAACCAAGGATGGAAAGGACGATCAACAAGATGGCTGATTTACGAATCATGCGGGTGGTTATTTGTAACTAATGCGGGGATCGACGATGGCAACACACACGTCAGAAAGGATGTTACCAAGAAGTTGAAGAGAGGCGGCCACGACGAGCACACCAAGAATAACGGGTTCGTCCCGATCTAACACAGCGGTGTATTGCATCAGACCGAAGCCGTTAATATCAAAGATTTTTTCAATCAGGAAACTACCTCCAATAATGAGTGTGATGTTTTGACCAAAGGTGGTCGCGATTGGGATGAGGGAATTACGGAAGGCGTGCTTAAACACCGCGCGGCGGTATGGCACGCCCTTCGCAGTAGCGGTGCGCACATAGTCGGCAGCAAGGTTATCCATGAGGTTGTTCTTCATCATCATGGTCATCATGGCGAATGAGCCAACGAGGTAACACGATAGCGGCATGATCGCGTGCTCTATGAGGTCTTTGATTTTCCCACCCGTGGATAAGGTATCGAAATTCTCACTCACAAATCCCTCTTGGGGAAGCAGGTCCCAGTGAAACCCTAACAACCATAGCAAAAACGCTCCCAAGACATAGCTCGGAATCGCGTATCCACAGAACACCGTGACCGAGGAAAAAGTATCCATGAACGAGCGGTGCTTAATGGCTTTAATGATACCCAGCGGCAAACACACTGAGTAAATAATAATCATACTAAGAATGCCGTAGAACAGAGAAATGGGGAATCTCTCCTTCATCATATCAGAAATGCGATCGCCGTATTTGGTTGATCTCTGCAAGTCCCCCTGGAGTAGTCCCCTCCAGCGCGACTGGTAAACAACCGCCTGTGGGCGAGCTTTGTCCTTTGGAAATGCAAGCCCTTCTGGATTGTATTTTGACTTGGTGCGTTTGCGCCAGCGCCGTTCAATTTCTTTTACAGTGATGATGCGTGCTTTCCACGCGTCTTTATCGAGCTCCGCAGAACCCTCACCCCACTTGAGTTCTCCTTGATCGGTCACAGTCACCTCGTAGGTGGTCCCGGACACTAGCACTTTAGTTTCCGTCGCGCCTTCGGCAAACTCAGCCTTACTTCTGAATTTTTCCTTAGGCATCACCCCAAGCCAACGCAAATAGGCGTGCATGACACCGACATCGTAGCCGTGTTTTTCCTCTGCATCGAGAATCT
>JBMYYO010000246.1:0-2996 GCA_049609505.1 Akkermansiaceae bacterium
GAGTATCTCCAAACACGCTTGCGCATCAATCTCTGCCAACCGATGCACCAGTAGATGTGCTGTCATTTGCTGGTATTGCACCCTCTGAGCATTAAGCTCCCGCGTTAGTGCGCCTTGACCCATACGAACGATTTCCCGGTAGCTTTCCAGAAACCTAAAACCAAGCTGCTCGTTAATTTGGTTGTGTAGGTTGATCGCTTTCTCTTCTTCTGTGAGTTTCAATTTTTGAAGGTTTTCGATCAACTCCACCACATCTTCCTTCACCGCTTGCGGTTGAGTTTCCGCCCACTCTTTCGCTTTTACCATGTCCGCGAGCGGCCAAAAATCAGCTAATACATCGGTGATTGATTCCGCCGCATACTCATCTTCTAATCCGTTGTATTTTTCTAACAAGTCAAGCGCCCGATCTACTTGCTTGGTGTAAATCATTGCGAGCGTGTAGCCTTCAAGCACTTCGTAGAGAGTTTCATCATCAGTCTCCTCATACCGCTCAGGGCGTTTCTGTGCATCTAGAAAGACAAATGAAGTGATCAGTTCATTTCCTCGGAAATACCCAGCATCCGCTGAATCTAATTCATCATAGTGATCGAGAAAATACCGTAGTGCAGCCTCTGGGTTTTTATTCCCTTCCACATACACAACGGTTGCCCTGAGAAAATTCAAAGTCTCTCTATCAAACCCCTTAATCCCTGTGATGGATGCACGCGCGGCGGCAGGATCTATCTCACTCATCCGATAGACCCATGCGATGAGACAGTTTTCAACTCGGTCAAAACTATTTAGCAAACGTGGAAGTAGGGCGTCTAATTCAGAACGATTGGCATGGAGAATCTCACCGGGCAGTAAGGTATATCTCGGTCCACCTTGGAGATACATCACATCCTTAAGTAGGTGCTCTACAATATCTCTCTTCATTCCCGTTGTTTTTTGGGAAGAGGTAGTATGTGGCGTTGCTATTTGTTTCTGCTCCTCACATGCACTCACGAAGAGCACTATGGAAAGGCAGATTAACCATGGTTTCATAGAAATAATAATAGCCTATCATCCCGTTCCTTGCACTGATAATTTGGGATGCATGTGGGCAGGGCGGTCAAGCTAAGGATCGGCTCGCGAAGACATGGAGATACAAGAGCGGGACTCAGTAGCAGGTGGCTGATTCCATAACGGCTAGAGCGATTCATTCAACTTCTACCCCTAGTGTGGCCGCCCTATTTCCAGAAATTTACTCTTCAACCGATAGTCTAAAATACGGGCCTGCGCCGGCTGCTGGCTCGTAGTTCAGCTCGCCTGTGGCTGTGGGCGATATGGTATGAATCACTGAAAAACCAGAGGTCAAATTAGTAGAGGCTTCCACCTTATAGGTCCGCCCAGCAACGCCAGACCAGATTAGCTTTACCTTGGGCTGCGGCGTAGATGTTGTGAGAGTGGTGCTGACGCGGAAAAATGAATTCCCCTGCTTGGGGTGTGTGCCCGCGATGTATTCCTGAAGATTTGTAAAGCCATCGCCATCGGGATCACCCGTGGCATCAGCAGCACTTTCAGGGTTTAAACCGTATGCCGTTTCCCAGTTGTTAGGCATTCGGTCGTTATCCGTATCATTTGTTGGGGGTGCCCCACCTCCATAATCACCCAGAGAAGGAATCGTAGCTGTTCCTAGGATCGATTGGTTACCGACAAAATCCCATCCTCCAGAAGATGCCAGCTCAGGGTTTCCAGCTTGGTCTAACACCGTGTGCGCCACAATCATCTCACCGTAGTGAAAGGTGACATCAAACGATACTTGGCCGCCTGTGCTGGCACTGGACGCCACCTTGCTAAACGCAACTTGATTAAACGTCAGTTCCGTCATCACACTGGAATAACTCACCGTTCCCGGGCGCGCTAATTGGAATCTGATGGTATAAGTTTCCCCCGTTGCCACGGCCTTGATCATTTCAGCAATGCAGCCATCGCTCTCCATTTGTAGCGTGACGGGTTTTCCCTTGGCTTGATTTGCGCCACCTGCGCCACCTCCAGGGCCGATGACAACATCCTTCTCCGTCGATTGGCTAAACCCACTCAGCTTAACCCACGAGTGACTCGCATCTGTCTGCACCGGTGTGCCGTTTTTACTCAGTAGCATAAACGCTTCTGAGCTAGCCAATAAGCCTGGGCACACAAACAGCAACGAGGCGATATAGATAAAATACCGCATCAGATCTACTGCACATTAGTTGTTGCTTCATTTAACACAACACTCCACTCGGAAGAGCCAGCGCTCTCCTCGCTGCCATCCATTTTTTGCCTAAAGAACTCCACCTTTTGCGCGCCATGCTTAATGACTATTTCCTCCAATGTCGCATCATCTCCGTTTGTGCCCTCGGTCTGAATGCTCTCCACTAAAACTAGATGCATATCCATCTGGAGCACCCGTGTGGTTGTAACACCGCCACCGCTGTCAGAAGAACGCACCACAACCAATGTCACCTGATCGTAATGCCGGCCAGTAGCACACGCTAATAACAACTGCGCACTCCCTCTACCAGCCGTCTTGCTAATCTTAACGGGCTCAAAACTTGCCCGACCAGACCCCGAGCCACTGGACGCGCCGCCAATGTTGATCGTGTTCTTTATCCCTAGGCTGTAACTATCCACTTTGAACCACCCTTGGCTTCCTGGATACTGTGAGTCCGTGCTATCACCAGTTGCTACAGCAGCAGCATTACCTCCAGTGAATTTTATATAAGCTTTTATGTCAGCACTACACGATAGTAGGCTGAGGAGAGAAATGGTTAGAGTGAGAAGTAAGGATTTCATGGTTTTGAGCGTTAGTTGTTCTACCAGCTTGAAACTGATCACGCACCCTATCAGATACCTCCACTTTTCACAACCTGCAAAATGAAGGAAAACGAACCATAAGCTTCAAGATCAGATCTAACATTTTTTAAGAGGGTCAGGGAGACCAAGCTAGGGATCGGTCCGCGCAGGCATGGGAATATAAAGGCAGATACTTAGTA
>JBMYYO010000247.1:0-2969 GCA_049609505.1 Akkermansiaceae bacterium
CATTACTCACGAGGCTCCCTAACAGAAACACAAACCTGACTCGAAAAAGCCGTTCACAGAAACCTCATCCCCAAAGACCAAGGCCGCGAACTCTACCAGCAACTAGAAACCCTCCACAAACGCCTCAACGCCTACATCACCTCCATCCGCAAAAACAGCAACAACTAGTCAACCAATCAACTAGTCAACCAATCAACCAACCCATGAACCTCTTCGACACCCTCACCCGCACCAACCGCGAGCTCACACCCATCGACGGAGAAACCTTCCGCTTCTACTGCTGCGGCCCCACCGTCTATGGCCCTGCTCACATCGGAAATTTCCGCACCTTTGTCATGCACGATGTATTTCGCAGAGTGTTAGAAACGGGTAACATGAAGACGCTGCATGTTAGAAACATCACTGATGTGGATGACAAAACCATCCGCGATTCCCAAGCCGCAGGCAAATCACTCAAGGACTTCACCGCTGGTTGGACCGCGAAGTTTCATGCCGACTGCGAGGCTCTCGGTTGCTTGCCGCCGCACATCGAGCCCAGTGCCATCGAGCACATCCCGCAGCAGATCGCCATGATCGAGCAGCTCATCGAAAACGGCCACGCCTACGCCTCTGACGACGGCTCAGTTTACTTCAAAGTCTCCTCATTTGCCGAGTATGGAAAACTCTCCCATCTCGATACCCGAGAGCTCGACCTGGGCAAAACCCAGAACCAACGTGCCGATGCCGATGAGTATGAAAAGGACTCCATCGCTGATTTCGTTCTTTGGAAATCTCGCAAACCCGAAGACGGCGACAACTACTGGCAGTCGCCCTGGGGGGAAGGTCGCCCCGGCTGGCACCTCGAATGCTCGGCCATGATTAAAGAGTATCTCGGCACCGATTTTGACCTCCACTCCGGCGGTGTTGATCTCGTTTTCCCCCACCACGAAAACGAAATCGCCCAGAGCCGTTGCTCCTGCGGTGGTGACTTCGCAGCCCACTGGTTCCACATCACCCACCTCATGGTTGATGGCGGAAAAATGTCCAAGTCGTTAGGAAACCTCTACACCATTGACGACCTCGCAGAGAAAGGTCACAGCGCCATGGAAGTCCGCTACGTGCTGCTATCCGGCCATTACCGCAAACAGCTCAACTTCACCCTAGACTCCCTGCACGCAGCCAAAGAAGCTCTCGCAAAATTAGCCAAAGGCCGCGCCGCTCTCGCATCCGCCGCAGGCGACACCCCAAACTCAACACTCAACATTCAAAACTCAACATTCGCCGCCGCATCAGATGCTCTCAATCGTGACCTCAACACCCCGGCGGCGTTAGGTCATTTGTTTTCTGGGCTCAAAGCTGCGCAAAAGTTAGAGGGCGAAGAAGCCGCTGCCAACCTAACCGCCTTCGATGCTATACTCGGAGCACTCGGCCTAACCCTACCGGAAGAAGAAGCCGCAGGTGGCGACATTCCAGCCGACATCGCAGACCTCGCCGAACGCCGATGGCAAGCGAAACAAAACAAAGACTGGGCCGCCTCCGATCAGCTCCGCGATGAACTCATCGCCAAAGGCTGGGCGATCAAAGATAACCCAGACGGTTATGAAGTAGTCAAAAACTAGCCCCCAGCAACACTTCGCCAACAGCGAAATTCATACCAGCATGGGGAAAGTCGCCAAGCGACGCATCCCCATGATCAGCCCAAGCAACCGAAGTTCGCTGAAGGCGAACCTCATGCAGAACAGGCGCCTCCGCTAACCCACGCGGCCCACTCCACACCTACGCACTTGACAAAACGCCCCATGTAATACATTGTTAAAACATGATCAAAACCATCACCAAAATTGGCAACTCACGGGGAATCATTCTCGATGCCGCCTTGCTGGAACTCGCTAACCTCAAAGAGGGTGACCGAGTGAATATCACTGTGCATGGTGGAGGAAGCATCACCATGGTTCCTGAAAAACCTCGTATTGATGATGAGACATTTGACAGCACCTTGAACGAGGTATTGGAGGACTACTCAAGCACCCTCAAAAAACTCAGTTAGCCATTTCTTAGAGTAAAAAGATGGCAGACATTCTACATCCTAGTTTGGCGCAAGTGCTCCGAGTCCATCAGGCTGTTCTAGCCAAAGATGGAGGAAGCGATGGCATCCGTGAAATGAGCCTACTTGAAAGCGCCCTTGCCGTACCACAAGCCACGTTTAGCGGAGAGCCGATCATGACCGATCACGTCGAAATTGCGGCAGCTTACCTCTACTACCTGTGTAGCAATCACCCTTTCGTTGATGGCAATAAACGCGTTGCCTTTGCCACTTGTATCATCTTCCTCAAACTCAACGGAGAAAACCCCAAGCCTGACAGTCCCGCTTGGGAAACCCTCGTCCTCGATGTCGCAGCATCGTCCATTGACCGTGCCACCACCACGGCGCGATTGCGGGAGCTGTTGCTTGATTAACCCCACAGCAAAAAAATTCACCTCATGATTCAAGAGTTCAACCGATCCCAACTTATCTATGGCATTTTACGGGTGATGCTCTCTGTGTTTCTCTTTGTGCTCATGTATGGTTTTTTCTCTATCGTCGGCAAGTTTGTCACTGAGCGTTTCGAGCTGGAGATTTCCGCAGCTAGTCTTCAACTTCTAGCTATTTTGTGCACCGTCACGGTTGCAGTCTGTGGCTACCTGCGTTGGAAAAATGGTCAGGGGCATTTCTCCGCCGCTGAAGCACTTGTATCAAATCAGTTAGACGAATCCTACGGTGGTGCATTGGCAGTGCAGAGGCACACAGACCGAACAACAGGCATCTCTTACCTGCTCACGAGCCTCTTTATTGCAGCACCCATTCAGGCACTCAAGGCGTGGGAGCATTTTCAAGCCCGCATTCCACACAGCCTCCAGCTTGAGCAAAAACTCACTGACTTTCTTGAAGAACTACACAGGGTTAACAAGTGGCAAGACGTGCTCACCTACCCCGGTAAGGAACAGGAAAT
>JBMYYO010000248.1:0-2917 GCA_049609505.1 Akkermansiaceae bacterium
TCGACACTCTTTGTAGATGAAACTCTCTGAGACAGGTAATGCAACAGGTTCTGCAGGCACGCGGCTTTCTGCTGCAAGTGATGCCACCCTGCTGCGCATATACGCGGAGGAGGGGAGGGGTGCTGCGTTTGAAGAACTCGTGCGCCGTCACCACAAGATGATTTATGCCACGGCTGTGCGTGCCTGTAAGCATAGCCAAGATGCTGAGGATGTGTTGCAAAACACTCTAACACTTCTCGCCCGCCGAGCCGCAACCCTCGGTAAAGTAAAATGCCTAGGTGCCTGGCTTCACCGCGCCGCAACTCTAGAATCCATGAATATGGTTAGGAAAAATATCAACCGCAGAGAGCGAGAGCAAACCGCTATGGCGAATTTATCAGCCGATGAAAATTCAACCTGGAAAAAAGTCTCCCCCCTCCTTGACCGCTGCCTTCTCTCCCTCAGTGAGAAAGATCGTGAAGTCATCGTCCTGCACTACATCGAGGGCAATACCTTCGCTCGCGTTGCCAAGCAGATTGGTTCATCGCCCGATGCCTGCCGCAAACGCTGCGCTCGTGCGATCGAAAAACTCTCCGCCAAATTTAAACGGCACGGTGCCACCGTCGCCGTGACCACTCTAACAGCTTGCCTGGCTGCCGTTCCGTCAAAAGCAACCGCCTCCAGCTACACCATCGCCCAGCTCACCCAAACTGCCATTTCTCAGGCCCATCTTACTGCAGCCTCTACCATCACCGCAAATACCATAACCGCCATGCTTATTAATAAAGGAATTATCATCAGTGCCATCGGAGGTATTGCCGTCTCCGCAGCGTTTGCAACTCTGAATCATCAGGAAAAGAAATCGAATACAGATAAAAACTCTGCGCAGTCTGCCACTAGAAACCATCAGCAGTCACAAAAACCAAAAGAGAGTATCCTCTACTCGATTGAGCGACTCAAACCTAGCCATGATAAACTCAGTATTTTTCGTGAGAGTATCCAAAAGATGGAAAATTCAGAATACTCTCAAATTGATGAAGTGGATCTGTTAGCCTTGGTCTTCACCATGGATAAGGAGGAGATCCCCGAGGCCCTCGATCTCCTTCATCAAACAGAACGGCATAAACGCTACTCAGAAATAGCCGCTAACCTCTACGCAAGACTCGCCGATTTTTCCCCAGAAGAAGCATTCTCCAAGGCTCTAAAAGATGAAAAGTTTAAGTACTCCGCCCGCAAGGGAGTTTACATGTCATGGTTAAGCTCAAACCCAGACAAAGCCATCGGAGCCATGAAACAGGAATGGGATCGCCGCCAGCAGGCAGGAGAAAAAATGGGTCGGGCTGAGCACGAAGGTATGTCGGATTACCTTTTGGAAACCGTCTATTTTAAACCTGAATCTTCGGCAAAACTCTACGAGCGCGCCAAAGAACTGTGGCCAGAAGGAATAGCAAACGTGCCCACCATTTGGGTAAACCGATGGGCCGAGAGTAATCCACAAAAAGCATCTGAATGGGTGATGGATCAGTTCGAACCAGAAGAGGCAGAAAGTATGTTTTCCTCCATCTCAGGCACCCTCGCTCAGACAAATCCGCAAGATGCCCTTCAGTTTACCGACATGATTAATGACCCCAAACTCCGTGACGAGAGCCGATCGTATGCGATTCAAACTTGGAGTTCTAACGATGGATTCTCAGCAAATGGTGTGCAGAGTGCCAATGGACTCGATCTCTCAAAAGGATTCCCCGACGGCTGGTCCAGCTCGGACATTGATGCCTTTGCTCGTGGTATTTCCACTCGTCACATCACCCAAGTCAATCAACTGCTGCGTCTGCCAATTGCAAAAGATCAGAAAAACGCAGTGATCCAAGGAGTTTTACACGGTGCCGCTGAGGGGAACACACCCGAGTCATATCGCCACCTCGTAAGCGACCTCCCAGATGAGTTTCTAACATCCACTGACGGCGCTGCTGCCGTGCAACGGTACATGACTAGCCTCCGTAGTAAAAACCGACCGCTCTACGATAAATGGATTCAGAAAAACCCTCGCCTAGCTCCGCAACAATAGATCGAAAAACCACAGCACGTTAGATCAAAAACTATTAACTAATCATCATCATGAAAAATTGGATTCCTAATATAGTCACCTTTGTTGTTGCCGCTGCTATCACGGCGTGGGTCGGGCACCTTATCACCTCCAAAGCAACAGACAGCACAACCAGCACCGAAGAAACCCCTCAAGCATCATCCGCCAGAGGCAAGCGCCAGCATAAAAATACTCCCAACCCAATGCGTAACTCCGTAGCGATTCACGTAGCGGAGGCTAACCGAGAAGCTCGGAATCTCCGTACCTACCGCGATATCCGCGACCACCTTGTGAGCGGAGGGCAAAACCCGCTCTATAAATCAGCCATGCGGGAGTTCTTAATCAAAAACATGCCAGAGCAAGAGCTGTGGAGTGCTCTGGAAAATAAAGAACTTAAAAATTACAACGTGATAATGCTCGCGGCTGAACGCCTCGCTGACAAATACCCTAACCTCCTAGCCGAGCGAATAGAAAAACGTGACATTCCATTCGATGATAACTGGGGGCGCTATTGTTTTACCGGCAGTGTGATCATGACCATTGCCGAGAAAGACCCAGAGGCATCTATCGAGTTTCTAACAAATGCAGCTAGCGGAACCTACACCAAACATAGCGTCAAAGCCGTAACCCAAGCCATATGTTATAAGCATCCAGACTTTGCGATGGAAAATTTCGATCGTCTAACCACCCTTCAAGATCGATACGAAGATGGCTCTGCCGACAAGAGAAAACAAATCGCCAAACTGGCCTATAAAATATCCATGAGTTGGAGACAAGAACTTGGCAGAGAGGGCTCCAAGGAAAAACTTCTTCAACAAATCAAAACCCTCCCCCAAGGAGAAAAACGCCAAATTT
>JBMYYO010000249.1:0-2879 GCA_049609505.1 Akkermansiaceae bacterium
GAGCCTCTGCGAGCTCTGCTCTTACGTGCTGTGTAATTTGATTGCGCGTTCTCTGCCCGGTATCGTCCGTCGGCACTGCGTCGATTCCGTTTAAGTTCGCGACTAATTGTGGCTGGCGATCTTTCAAGTTCGCGAGCAATTGCGGCTTGCGAGTATTTCATCCTTCTGAGCCGTGCAATGATTGTTCTTTCGTGTTTTTCTAAATGTTTATATTTCATGGTGGCAAGGATAACCAACGCTGCATTGCGTTCGAGAGCTATCGTTGCACTTACTCTATGAATTCAAGGCTTGATACAAAAAAATCCCATCAACCACATGGCGTGGTGATGGGATGGCTCTTAAAAACTGAAGGGAGATTTACTTGCGGCGGCACAGGATGAGGGCTAGCCCACCAAGGCCGAGTAGTGCAGTCGAGCCAGGCTCGGGGACTGCTGTGCCGATGATCTCAAAGCCGTTGAGACCAGTGCGGTTTGAGCTATCAATTCCGCCCATTGTAATGGTTTGAGTGCTGCCGCTTAGACCAGAAAATAACATGTAATCACCCACAGCACCTCCGCCTGCTGAAGCGTTTACGAGCGTTCCGTCATAAATTCTCGACGTAAAGGTGCGAGTGACGCCATCCACTGTGACGGAGCCAGATCTACCACCTGCATCATCGCCTATATAAACGTAGAGATCGTAGGTTCCAGTGAAATTGAGTGAATCGATAGTAACGGATACTCCAGTAGGGCTACTTCCCTCAATGTGTCCATCCAGAAGGTCGCCCGTAGCATTTTCTGCTACTACACCGCGAGACGACGATGCTGTGTTACTCCATGTTCCATTGGAGACGAAGTTGATATTTGCACTGCTTCCGTCTGTGCCGTTAATTACCAATGGCCCTACGCCCGGAGATGTGTTGTAGTTGGCAATAATATCTTGGAATGTAGCGGTGCCGTTGGCTCCAGCGGCAGTGCCTGCGGATGCTCCTGATTGTGTGAGCAGTTCGTCAGGAGTAGCTCCTGCGCTCGTGGCACGCCCAGAAAAGTTGACAGCGAGCGTTGCTGCACTTGCCGTGCCAATAAGTGACGCCGCAATTGATAAATGGCAGATTAGTTTTGTGTTCATTATTTTGTTTGGTGTGTGTGTCCTGCAAAAAAATTGCATGAATATTAGGGAAACATTTTAGAGCCATCAGACCTGCTGGCGAGAAGAATATTATTGTTTTTAACACGACCGATTTGGCTTTAGGTGGAGGCCGCGTGGGCGCATTATTGTAAAATCCTGTTAATCTTGTTAATCCTGTCCCCCCAAAAAACTAGCGTGATCGATCTGCCACTTGGTGACTTCTGTTAGGCGTCGATTTTTCGGTAGGCTGCTAGGAGGTTTTTCAAACCTTCTGCGCCATTGCCTTTAACACCGTGCTCCATGCCGATGACCCCAGTGTATCCTTTTTTGCGCAGCCACTTGGTGACGGCTCCGAGGTCGAGCTTGCCAGTGCCAGGCTCTTTGCGTCCAGGGCTGTCGCCGTATTGCACGTAGGCAACTTGATCCCATACGGCTTCGGCATTGGCGATGAGTTTTTCACCGCTAATTCCAGGAGAAATTTCGCCCTCATGGTAGAAATCTGCAAGTAGTTTGCAGGATTTCCGATTGACCAGTTTGCAAAGTAAGTGCCCATCGGCAAAGGAGCGGACGAGTGGTGGTTTGCCGGCGATGTTGTGTGAGAGTGGCTCTTGGCAGAGGATGATGCCGCTTTCCTCGACAATGTCGCAGCAGCGTTTCATGGTATCGACGGATTTTTTGATCTGCTCCTCGCGTGGCATGTCATTGCGGGAGCCGGGCAGCATGGTCATGCAGGTTTGGCCTGTGGCCTTGGCGAGCTGCACGCCTTTTTTCATGTCCGCTTCCAGCTTGGCGAGTCCTGCCTTGCCGGGATTCGAGAAATCTAATCCATGCCCAACGGTAATCACAGAAACTCCGAGGCTGAGTTTTTTCTCCTTGGCAAAATTTCCGATTTTTTCCCACAGCTCAGGTTTCTGGCGTATCAGCCAGTTGTCTTCCCAGCCACGGAACCCGAGATCCATGGCAAACTGAAGTTGCGCAAGGTAGCCCTTAGGAGCTGTTGGTAATTGGTTGATCGACGGGCCAAACTTCGCCTTAAATGAAGAGTGGGTTTCTTTGTTTTGTGCCATAAGGTCAGCAGTTGTTAGGGAGGCGGCGCCAGCGAGGCTGAGTCGGGAAAATGTTCTGCGGTTCATTCTGCAATTACATCAGAGGACGACCGTTCTTCAACTACAAAAGGATACCATAAATGAGCATGGACGGCTAAAGGAGGACACTAATGCACGGTATTGATCACTTATGGAGCTGAAAGAAACGTTAAGAAACATTTTTCTTAGGGAAACGCACTTCTGCTCCCGTCATCATCGAGGACATCTACACTGCGTTCTCGAAATAGCGGGCTTGAAAACCCAAAGTGAAATCGATGGAGTTAGCTTCACTGGGAAACACAAAAACCCCGCAACCTCGCTGAAGCTCACTCGGGGGTGCAGGGCGATCAAGCTAGGGGTATTTTGGGGGACAGGATTAACAAGATTAACAGGATTTCATCAAAATGAACCAACGTGTGGTCAAATTCCTTGTTTTGATGATGCTGTCTTGCTTGCGGCTACTAGCTACCTGCTACTGAGCCCCGCACTCATATCTAGATGTCTTCGCGAGCCTCTCCTTAGCTTGATCACCTTGCACCAAGACGGTGTCCATCGCATCGGTCCAATCTTGTAAATCCTGTTAATCCTGTCCAAAACGACTAAGCACATTGCAGTTTTCTCCTTAGCTTGGTTGCCCTGACCGGGGGTGGTTAATTTTATTGTTGTGATGGAGCAATTGGCAGCTAC
>JBMYYO010000250.1:0-2540 GCA_049609505.1 Akkermansiaceae bacterium
GTGGACAGTATCACTCGCCAGATAAATCTGAGGAACTGCAACGAGAAATCCCTCCATGGTTAGACAAACCGGAGAAACAACCTGCCAACCGACTCGAACTCGCACGCTGGTTGGTTTCCAAGGACAACCCACTCGGTGCCCGCGTGATGGTGAATCGCGTATGGCAGCAGCACTTCGGCGTGGGTCTAGTGAAGTCTGCCGATAACTTCGGACTGCAAGGAGATCAGCCGAGCCATCAAGAACTGTTAGACTGGTTAGCGGTCGATTTCATTGAGCACGGCTGGGACATCAAGCGACTGCACAAAATGATCCTCATGTCCTCCACCTGGAAACAACAATCGCACGGCAGCGCCGCGTCCTACGAGAAGGACCCTAACAACCGACTACTGAGTCGCGGCCCGAGGTTCCGCCTCAGTGCCGTCGCCATCCGCGACACCGCGCTCCATGCCGCCGGATTACTGCATGAACAGCTCGGCGGACCACCTGTGAAGCCCTACCAGCCGAAAGGGCTATGGAACTCCATGGCGCATGCTCCCAACATCCGATACGTGCCCAGCAAAGGCACCTCCCTGTATCGCAGGGACCTCTACACCTACTGGAAACGTGCGGTTAATCCGCCGCGCATGATTCTCTTTGATGCTGCCACGCGTGACTACTGCAGCGTGCTTAGAAACTCCACCAACACACCACTACAGGCTCTAACAACGATGAACGACATCACCTTTGTCGAGGCAGCAAGGCATTTGGGAATGCGTATGCTCACATCCAAGCAGCAGAATGCCGAAGCCAAATTACTCTACGGTTTCCAGCTTGCGACGGGGCGCCACCCCAAGCCCAAGGAGCAGGAAATCATTAAAGCCTGCTTCAAAGATTTCTGGACCTACTACGGATCAAAGCCAAAAGAAGCCGCCGCCCATATCAAACACGGCACTCACCCGGTCGATCCAGCGCTCAATGCCAGCCACTACGCTGCCTACATGGCAACCGCCCATCTGATGCTCAATATGGACTCCACCCTACACCAAGAATAACCCATGGACCCACACCTCGAATCACAGCTTCTGCTTAACCGTCGCCACTTTTTTGGTAAGTCCGCTAAGGGTATTGGCGGTGCGGCATTGGCATCCTTGTTAGGCCATGACTTCGGTCTAGCCGCAGAGAACGTCGGCCTCCACCACACCGCCAAGGCGAAGCGGGTAATCTATCTGTTTCAAAGTGGTGCACCGTCGCAGCAGGATTTATTCGACCCCAAACCACTCATTCAAAAGCACGCTGGCGAGGAACTCTCCAAGCACGTCAAGATGAACGAGCGGGTGACGGGCATGACCAAGAACCAGAAAAGCTTCCCCATCGCAGCAAGCCACTACCAGTTCAAACAGCACGGCCAAAGTGGTGCCACCGTGAGCAACCTGCTACCCTACACCGCCGGGATTTCTGACAAGCTCTGCTACATCAAGTCCATGCAGACGGAGCACATCAATCATGACCCCGCAATCACGTTTTTCCAGACAGGGCACCAGCTACCGGGTCGACCCTCAATGGGCTCATGGCTCTCCTACGGGTTGGGTTCTGAAAACAAAGATCTCCCGTCGTTTGTGGCGATGGTCTCGCGCGGCACGGGCAGGCCAAACTGCCAGCCACTCTATGATCGGCTCTGGGGCAGTGGTTTCCTGCCAACCGAACACGCAGGCACCAAGTTCATGAGCGTCGGCGAGCCAGTCCCCTACCTCGCCAACCCCAAAGGCATGAATAAACAAGCACGCCGCCGCTGGCTTGATCACCTTAAAAAAATCAACCAGCACCATGCGGAAACCATGGGCGACCCCGAGATCTCGGCCCGCATCAAAGCTTACGAGCTCGCCTACCGAATGCAGACATCTGTGCCCGAGCTAACAGACATTTCCAAGGAGCCAAAGCCCATCCTCGATATGTATGGCCCGACCGTTACCCAGCGCGGCAGCTATGCCTATAACTGCCTGATGGCGCGCCGCCTTGCCGAACGCGACGTGCGCTTCATCGAGCTATTCCACATGGGCTGGGACCAACACTTTACCCTGCCCAAGCAACTTCCAGGGCAATGCCGCGATACCGATCAGGCGTCGGCGGCATTGATCAAAGACCTTGAACAGCGCGGCATGTTAGACGACACCCTCGTCGTCTGGGGCGGGGAGTTTGGCCGCACCACCTACTGCCAAGGAAAGATGACCAAGCAGACCTACGGCAGAGATCACCACCCACGCTGCTTCACAATCTGGCTCACAGGAGCTGGCATCAAACGAGGCATCAGCTACGGAGCTACGGATGATTTTTCCTACAACGTCACCGTTAGGCATCATTGTAGGAGTTACCATTGATAAATGAACTACTACATCATTAGGAGATTCAATTTTAAATATCTCATCTAAATCATTGTTGAATTTAATCAATGATATTTTGGATTTATCCAAAGTGGAAGCTGGAAAAGTTGAACTAGAAAATGAAAGCTTTAACATAGAAAAATTACTTAATAATGTCATTAAACTAACTAAGTTAAACAGTAT
>JBMYYO010000250.1:2588-2842 GCA_049609505.1 Akkermansiaceae bacterium
GCAAGATGTTCCTCGTTTTATAATTGGCGATAGAATGCGTCTGTCTCAGATAATACTAAACTTGCTAAGTAACGCTATTAAATTTACTGAACAAGGAATCATAAAAATATCGGTTGTACTGGTAAAGCAACAAGGAGAAGTTTTGACTCTACAATTTTCTGTTGAAGATACTGGGATTGGTATGACGGAAAAACAGATGAGTAAACTTTTTAAAACCTATAGTCAGGCAGATGCATCCACATCGCGCAAATATG
>JBMYYO010000251.1:0-2807 GCA_049609505.1 Akkermansiaceae bacterium
CAATATAACACCCATTGACTTTGCCTTAGCTAAGTCTGATCTTTTGAGGAGAGTATCGATAAAGGTTTCGAGTTCGCCCGTTTTCTCAAGCTGATGTTGAGTTAGATTCTCGAGCTTCTCGTAGTACTGTGTTGATTTTACGTGGAGATAGCACTCCACCCCTGTTTCATCCACCATGTATAGGTGAAGCTGCGCATCAAGATCTAGCGCATCACCATACCAATCAGGATTTTTGAGCCTGCTGGAATTAGCCGCAATTTTTACCGCGTGGCGGTATCGGGCAAGATTATTTAGTTCTGTTGGGTGTGTATCAGCTTCCACAGCAAATTGATGTTAAGGGTGAATTTGTTGGAAAACTGGTGTCCCTCTAATGAGGGACACCAGTGAGAATGTTAGAGGAGGTTTTTATTACCAGCCCTTTACGGAAGCGGGAACGTGACCACCGTCAGCTTCAGCTGCGAACTGATCGCAACCAGTAGCAGCAGTACCCACTGCTGGGTAGTTTGCTACTAGGCTATAATCAGAAGTAAGAGCAGCAGATGCTCCTGCCGGAGTGGTTCCGATTTGGCTGTTTTTCGGGCATGTTGGCTCCTCTTCGATATACTTTCCTGCTCCGATAATATCAGCACGCACGATAGGATCAGTTGTTGCATTCTTACCATTCAAGTTCTGGTTAGCGCGAACAGCCTGGTGGATGTTACGGATGTTGAGGATACAAGCAGCGCGGTCAGCACCTTGCTTGTAGATGTTCGCTCCGATGAAGAGAACGCCGATCAGGGTGAGGAGAACGAGAATCACAACGGTGATCTCGATCAGTGTCATACCTGGCTTAATTTGGGTTTTTGCAGTTTTTGTCAGTTTCATTGTTTTTTTTCTGTTGTTGAGCGGAAATTTTCTCCGCGTTGTTTCTGATTTCACACGAAGTCACCTAGACGTATTCAACGTCTTCCCGATGCATTCGTGCGCTCTCAAAAGTGTCTTTGGAGATTTTACCCTCCTGATAAAGTAATTCTAATTTGTCATCCCATGCGATGTTTCCGGCACGCTTGATAACATCCTCGAGAGCCCTTGCTCCTTTGTCATATCCAGCAATTGCACTAGATACAGCATCCTCGTTGTTTTGCAGGAACTCATACGTTAGCACGCGTCCATTTGGACCGTTCAGAAGCCCTTGTGAGTGAATGAAAATCATGATTTCACTCAGTCTATTCAGCACCGCAGGGTGGTTTTCACGGGGGTACATCTCCAGTATTCTGCCCATGGTCTTCACGGCCCCCGTGGTGTGTAGTGTGGAAAGCACGAGGTGGCCGGTTTGCGCTGCCTCCATGCATGTTTCCATCGCCTCGCGGTCCCGAATCTCTCCGAGAAGGATAATATGTGGTGCTTTACGTAAAACGTCTTTGAGCCCCTGTTTGTAGGAGGCCACATCTCTCCCAACTTCCTGCTGTGTCACGATACTCGGTGCCATACAGCGTTGGCCAGGGACATTAGGATCATCCATATCCACTGGGTATTGATATTCTACGGGGTCCTCTACGGTGACAATGTGCTTAGGGTGATGCCTGCGTGCCCAATCAATGATGGATGCTAGCGTGGTAGATTTACCAGATCCGGTAGGACCAGTAACCAGACAAAGCCCCGCACGGCGCAGGACACCAGTTCTGAGCATTTCCGCTGTGTCCTGATCAATACCCAACGTATCCAATCTGGGGATTGAATCATTGAGTATCCGGCAAGTGACTCCCAATCCCGTCGCGGACAAGTGAACCTGAATACGCAGCCGCCCTGAAGTTTTACCAGTGGCTACGACAAAAATTCCATTGCATGAAAAATCATCCACCATCTTTTGCTTGAAGGACTCAATGGCCTCTTCAAGTTTTCTCCCTGCCCTTTCCTCAGAGCTCTCAGTAGCGCCAAAGCCGTGGTCTGCGGACTCTCGGTTTCTCAGCAGCTCAACGTAAATTTCATAAACATCCTTAGAGCTAAGCACACCGAGTTGCGCAAGACATTCCATGCCACGGTGCGTTTCTATGTAAGCAGGAAGATCCGAGCGTATTTGGATATCAGAAACTCCCATTTGCTCACACACTTGAAACATCACGCCCAGCAAGCCAGCGCCGGTCATGCCAGGCTGGAATCTTGGCTCCTCCGGCGTGCGATGCACGGGAGTTTGCACTGGTGTGGATGTATCTGATGATATCATTATTTATTTGAATCTGGGTTTGCAGTGTGATGAGTAACACCAGCTCCTACCATGAGCCGCTTCATGTATTGACCCTGAGCGTATCTTATTCTTTGTAGGTATTTAGCGCGCGCCTTCATTTCCGCTAAGCGTGTGGCTGAGAGAATCCGCCCTTCGTCCACAGCTTGATCTAAGAGTTCATTGAAGGTGGCGATGCATTTATCAAATTCGGCAATGCTCTCTTTTGCCTCTGGAATTGAATAGTTCTCATGATATCGGCCAATGTGAAACATCACATTATATGCAGCGCTCGCTGCCGTGAGCCAGGAAGCTGGGTCCACATTGTCACGCTTACAAAACTCAAGGGTCTTCGTAGCTAATATGAGTGCTGCGTCATCATCAGCCTCCGATTTCCCGTAATTTGTGGTTGCGATAAACAGATGGTAATTTCCGTAGTTCGTGTAGTTCGATGGATCTAACTCATATGCAAATTTGAGTTTATCCTCGGTGACACTCTGGAGATACTTTTGATGGGCATCACTAAGAGGTTTACCATTGGTTCGGCGGTGCGAAAACGCCTTCATCAACTTGATCTTCTCGCGAGCAACCTGATCCATTGTTTTTT
>JBMYYO010000252.1:0-2798 GCA_049609505.1 Akkermansiaceae bacterium
TATCTAACAGGCGGCTCTGGAGCGACCATTGCGAACTGCACGTTTTCAGGCAACTCAGCAACAGCCGATGCTGGAGCTTTGTATTTCGCGTCCGTCAATGGGCCGCGCACGGTGACTCACTGCATAGCTTGGAACAACGAGACGGCAGGCTCTCAAATTTTTGTTGATACCAGCGGCTCGATTCCCACCTATCGGCATTGTTTGATTGAAGGATGGAATCCAGCGGGCATTGGAAACCTCGACGGAACAGACCCTAACAACGCGCCTATTTTTATCAGCCCCGCGACTCCTGGAGCGAGTAATGTGGACGATGTAAACTTACGCATGATGGCAAACTCTCCGACGATTAACCGGGGGGATGTTTCCGAGCTGGATAAAGATCACGCGGACTTGGATGGTGATCTTAATACAACGGAAAAGTTGCCCTCCGACTTCGATGGAAAGGATCGCAATCTGCTAGGAGTTCCTGATCTCGGCGCTTATGAATCGAGCTCTTCCGTCATCCACGTGGACGCCTCGGTAATTGGTGGCACGGGTAGCGGCATTGGCTGGGCGAATGCTTATTCAGCTCTCGCTGCCGCGCTGGAAGATGCGCAGGATGGTCAGCAAATTTGGGTAGCGGCAGGTGTTTATTTACCAAGTGTTGGGAATAGCAATGCAAGTGGTATCAATGATAAGTCTGTTTCGTTTGAACTTAAAAATGGGGTTGCTCTCTACGGTGGATTTGCTGGTGATGAGCTGGCTCTAACGGATCGTGATTTCGGCAAAAACAAAAGTATCCTCAGCGGTGACGTTGACGGTAATGACGGTGCGGATCAGCTGGATCATTTTTCGCAAATCGTGGGAACCAACAGCCTCCATGTGGTCACATCAAATAATACCGATAACACCGCACGGATAGATGGCTTTATCATCACCGCTGGACAAGCCAGCACCGTCACTGCAGGCACATTAAACAATCAAAGTGGCGGGATGCTAATTGAGAATAGCCATGCTACGATTAGGAACTGTCAGTTCACTGGGAACTCCACGCTGCATGGTGCAGGTGGCGGGTTTCATTGTCGCGGCGGCTCTAAACCATCGCTGGTGAATTGTGTTTTCAGAGGAAATGGAGCGTTGCTAGGTGGCGCGATAATGATCAGCAGCAGCTCGAATGCAACCTTGGTGAACTGCACGGTGACGCGCAACGAAACGCAATCCACGTCGATGAACTATGCGAATATTTACATTTCTGGTGCGACGGCTTCACTTGAGAACTGTATTGTGTGGGATAATTCCGTGGCGAATGCATCCGGCTCATTGGAATCGATCAATCTAAATAGTGCAAGCTGCACCATACGGGAGTCTATTGTGGAGCACTCGTTTAATGCGGGTGTTTGGAATAGTAGCGTTGGCACTGATGGAGGAGGCAATCTGGATGAGGACCCTAAGTTTGTTTCCCTAACAGACCCAAGAATTCACTATAATTCTCCTGCGATTGATGCGGGGAATAACATGGCGGATCTTGATCGATCAAACCTTGGAAATTTAATATTGGAGGATGAGATTTCTACAGATGTCAAAGGGCATACACGGGTCGCGGATAGTGATCTCAACTTTGGCGCGATTGTTGACATGGGTGCTTTTGAATACCAAGGAAGAAAGGTAACGGACACCGATGATGACGGCATGTCTGACTTCTTTGAACTGGTGAATACACAGCCATCGTCTCCTACTCTACTGCTTCCAAATCAGGATCCGGATGGTGATAATAAAAGCAACTTGGTGGAATCTGTTTTTGGATCAAACACCAATGAGTTTGATAAAGATTACCCGCTCAGCCTGCATCACACAACTTCACCTGCGGCGTCTTATTTGAAGCTGACATTTCCTTATAACCCGGACTCGGCCAATTTTGTGGATCTGTATTGGGAGTATTCTGAGAACTTGAGTAATTGGGATGGCATTGATGGGGCTCTATCTCCTGCGGGCGGTGGGTTGTATCAGTTTATTTCTAATCGAGATGTTTCTGGAAGATCCAAAGGATTTATTCGATTCGTGGTTAAGAAAAAATGATTTTCATCACGCCTCAAACAACTGATTACAGACTATTTACACTTCAGATTGGCGCGAATGGCCAATTAGCTGCAGAGTATGTATATGTAACTATTGAGTATGTAACTATTACGATAGCAGCACTATACAACCTAGCTGCTATTTTTGCATCAGCTTTCTCGTCACAAGAATGTGGCCAGAAACCGCCACAACAACCAAAAAGCACGGAAGAAGAACGTAAGGCCAGTAGAGCACCCATGTATTTAACATCTTAGGGTCATCCCCCCATGCTCGAATTAATGGATTTGAAGTTACTGCAATGAAAAATATCATTATCAAGCAACCAATACCAAAAAAATTCCACAGCCAAATCACTCTTCGATTTACGTCAATACCGCCGGTTAACAACCCGCCTATCACCGCTGCCCCTATTCCACTTATCAAGTCATAATTCCAACCCGTAATACTTAGCATTTCAGGCACAATTTCCTGCTCTGAACCATAATGGAGCAATAGCTCAACGGGGATTCTCATGGATTGAATAATTATCAAAACCCCTAACGAATTATTGGCGATCAAATTTTTTCCAATTTTCGAAAAAGAAACAACTGCTGACAGAACCAATACGTATATAGGTAATAGCATTGAGGGTGGCGGCGTGAAATCAAATCTAATTAAGGTGCCAGAAACTGCCGCGGCAATCGGCAAACTGAGGTGGTCTCGTTTTTGTAGCCAGTAAAAAGTGAGTTTTATTGATGCTTTGC
>JBMYYO010000253.1:0-2706 GCA_049609505.1 Akkermansiaceae bacterium
CGTCCCGTCTTGAGTTTCCACTTCGTCGGCAGCCAGACAATGTTTGGATTCTCCGCAAAAGGATCGACGTTGACATCGATTGCCCAAAATTCCTCACCGTCAGCGGTGACCTTCCGTCCCAGCGCATTCTTCGGCCAAGATGGATCGCGCACTTTCTCTTTCAGCTCCTCGCCCTCTGGAGCCGCCGCAAAAGGGTCATCCCTTTCAAACCACTCAATCACTTCCTTGCCTTCTTCGTCCGCCTGCGCCGCGATTCCCACCGCGAATAGAGCTACCAACAATGCAATTACTTTCGTCTTCATATCAGCTAAGAGCCTAATCAATACACAGCACAATCGCAGTTATAAAATCAACGTTCGTTTTCACCGGCAGCGGTTGATTGTCGCGCTCCACTAGACAACTGCAAGGGAAACACCAGCCCGCCCTCCTCCTTCATCTTCCTTTCCGCCGCCTTCACCAGCCCGGCCAGCACCATCTCTGTAGTCAGCCCGGCGCTACGCGCCACCTCCCCAAGTCGCGCCATGCTTTCCTCAAATATTTCGTCTTTTTTATCAGTTCCATAGCGCGGCGTAGCTTCATCAAGTCCAATTCCTATCATGCGTGATTTCTCCGTTTCCTTTAAACGATTTTTTCCAGGAACACTTAAGACATCCGAACCAATCCAACGTTCGATCTCACGCTCCAGCCGTTTCCCAGGCTCTTTCTTCCCAGTTTCAATTTCCCCCCAATAATACCGCGAAATGCCAACTTCAGCAGCCGCTTCCTGTTGGCTGAGCTTCCTTTCGCTGCGTTTAATACGCATTTTATCCGAAATACTTTTCAAAATGTTGATATTTTTGCTTGCGTATTGCCAACTAATTGGCATCTTATGGTCATAATCGTGACCAAACAATGCAAGTAACGCGCAAAATCCACCGCCCGCAACCCTGGAGCCGCCGAGTTCTCAAACTCCTCATCGATCGCGGCCTCAGTATCCATCAACTCGCCAACTCCATCGGCACCCATCGCAGCATGGTTTCAAGAGCCATTCATCAACGCACCTACCCCTCCGTCATCGCCAAGATCGAAAAAGAACTCGGCATGAAAAGATTCGTCTCCCCCAAAGCCAAGGCCCTGAAACAAGCAGGCCACTCGTAACCCAACAAGCCCGCTGCCTGCCTAGATCCCTCCAGCAATCAGGCAGCGGGCAACCATACACAAGCCAGCGTCCGCTGAGCGGACACAAGCACCAACTTTATGTCAGACACACAAAAAATCACCTCGGCTGAAGCGCAACCAGAGCAAGAAATCGCTTCCATTAACAACAAACTTCCCGACCTCCTGTCTCGGGAAAACCTCGAATCCTTGCCCCTCATTCTCACAAGGATCGAAATCGGCTACTGGATGGCCCGCGCCAATGTCGCCCACAAAATCCTCTTAGAACAGAAAGAGCGCGACCCCGAAACCGGCCAGCTCGTCAACAGCGGCGGCGGATTCAAAGGATGGCTCGAAGAACATGGCGTCGCCCGCTCCTCCGCTTACGAGCACATTGCCACCGCCCATTCCGTCGGCCTCACCGCAGAGTCCGACGCCCCAGACTTCAACAACCTCCGCGCCCAGCTCGAAGAGCAGCTCACCCTCATGGGCGACGCCATCGGCGGCATTCGCAAACTCCCCGCCCTCTTAAAGAAAGGCCCCACCACTTGCGAAAACTGCCAGCACATCTACCCGCCCCACCTCACCATTTGCCCCGAGTGCAAATTCGATCCCAGCATTCCCACCAAGGAAGAAGAAGAAAAGCAAAAGCCCGATCCTAAAACCCTCTGGAAGCGTGACCTCCGCTCAAGCGTCAGCACCACCCTCGCCGGACTCCAGCAAGCCCGCCAGGCCCTCAGCATCGTCCACGCCCATAAACGCAGCATCGAAGCCCAGCGCGCAGAGAACACCCTCGCCGCCGAACTCAAAGCCGCCCTCGAAGAAATCACCGAAGCCGACTGGGACATGCTCCCACCCGGCAAAAAACCCACCACGCAATTCGACTCCTACAAAGAAGAATTCCTCTCAAACTAACACACACACCATGAAAACAATACTCCTGCTGATAACCACCCTCGCCACCATCGCCCTCGCCACCGCCAGGGAAGTCAACATCGCCTGGAATCCCAACCCGCCCGAAGAACAAGTCACCGCCTACCGCGTTTACATCCGCGATTCCGCAGACCCTGAAAAGTTCAACGTCCACCAGCAAATCGACATTGCCCCCGGCGAAGACACCATAGGCACCATCGTCCTGCCTAATAGCGACACCGCCATCGTGCTCACCGCCGTCAACAGCGCCGGACTCGAATCCGAGCCCTCCGCCGTCCTCGAAATCCCAGCCGCCCCAAGCGAAGTCATCGGCCTCGAACTAGGCAACAACGCCAAAGTCACCATCACCATCGAAGCCACACCATGACCTTCATCATCGAAGCCCTCGGCACCGCCCTCCTATTCACCGCCGCCTGGTTCTGCATCCACATCCTGTTCTCATTCTAACCTAACAACCAAACCGCGCTACCCATCATGACCCTGCAAGAAAAAATCGACATCATGACCGCCCACCTCAACGGCCTCCCAGTCCAGATGACAGAACGGCATTCCAACAACCCCTGGGACGACATCCATCATCCCTCATGGAATTGGAGAGATACAGCCTACCGCATAAAACCCACCGCCTTCGAACCCGGA
>JBMYYO010000254.1:0-2676 GCA_049609505.1 Akkermansiaceae bacterium
GATGGTGCTGTCTAGTGATGTCATTTTCCCCGACGTTGATACTGAATTCTCTGAAAAACGTAAATCACAATGAGCGATCTTCCCCCAGATACTGGAAGCGATAACGGAGCCAACAGTAATAGCAATGGCGGCAATAGTAAGGCAGCACTCTCAGCTGTGGCACTGATTGCTATTCTTGCCACATTGATTTACATTTTCCCCAAAGTGACAGCGCATCTTAATGGATCATCTGAGCAGGCAGAACCTGCAAAAGACGAGAGTGCCGCTGTCGATGAATCGTTAGCGGAGGCGGACGTGCCTGAATCGCTAAAACAGTGGTTTCCTAAGTTCGAAGCAGCGCTAGCTAAAGCAGATAAAAACTACAAAATCTTACACATGCGCCTCAGTAAGAATGGTGAACAGCTCCTGCTTGATATCCAGAAAAACCCTGAGGTCGATAAGGATGCTGAGAGGTTTGATCTGATTTTGGAACGTGATAATTTTGGCCGATTTGTTAGTTCTAACAACAAATTTCCAATGTGCGTTTATCCTCCCGAAGTGGAGCGAAAACAGGGGGAGTAAGGGAAATCGTTAGTTGGGGATTCGTGGTGCCTGAATTAATAGACAACCTTCTAACAGAGGCTGTAGGACATTGAGGTGGATGTCACTTTCTTCTGCGAGAGTTTTACCAAATCTTTCCTCGGACTGGCGCAATGCGTAGTCGAGATCAGACTTAAGAATAGCATTCCCTTCGCCATGAATGATGGCCACTAAAATAGAGTGCTCACCACGCCGGATGATGAGACTGCGTTTGTCAGCCCATGGAAGGTGAGTGGCATCTTTGTTTTCTGTTTTGCCGATGGCAACGGAAAGTTTTTTAACAGTATCTTTCACGCGGGACGCCTTGACGTGGCGTGATGGATTATGGCTCGCGTATGAGATCATTGAGCGGCTGTGCCGTCTCAAAAGGTAAATTTCTTCCACCTGATAGCGCTTGGTGTTGGAAAATACAATCTCATCGTAGGTGCGGCTACTGAAGAAGGCACGGAGTTTCCAAGAAAACTTATCCCAGCCAGTGACATCGCGGAACGGTGTGGCATCGTCCATTTGCTCAGCAATAGCACGGCGCACGGTGCTGCGTAGCATCGGCTCAAGGTAAGTGTGAATTCCGTGTGTGGGGGTGTAGAGGTAGCGCTCAACATCGGGTAGGATGAGAGGTTTCAGCGCATCACACAAGTCCTCATCCGTGTAGCGATGATCTGGGCGATTCCCTCCATCAGAGTCACAGGAAGGCTCTGTTTCAGAGGTATCGGGTTTTCTAGATAATGGGGCTGTGTTTGGTTCTGATGGAGAAAACTTTGGCTCAGCGGACGCTGGGGGCGTGGTGCGTGTGGAGTTTTCATCCGGTAATAAATCAGGCCGCTTGGTGATAAGATCTCTGACCAAGGGGAGTGAAATTTTCTCAATTTTTTCTGATGGCATGGCATCCATCGGTAGAGGCGGGATGATGGGAGATGGCTCGCTTGTTAGGTAATCATCCGTGGCGTTTGTTTGTTTATCAGATGATTTGGGTGATGGCTCAGTAGGCAGAGCCATGATTGGGATGGGGGCAGTTTTGCGCGATGGTGCTGTGGAGGGCACAGCGTCAGAAAACGGCTCGCTTGGCTCGTCCATGGCCATAGCGGTATGGCGAGCAAGTGCTCCTAAAGCTGGGAGCTCAGGGATTTCCATCAGCTGTGTGGCTTCATCACTTTGTTCATCAGGTGAGGAGCTGCCTGCCTCACTCTCGCTAATTGGCATGGCGGGCATGTTGGATTGCTTCCATCCCTCGCGGAGAGTGGCTAGATCTGGGAGCCCGTCAGTGAGCTCCTCTGGAGCTTGTGTTGGAATGGGGCTAATGGTGTTGTCCTTCATTACAAGTAATGGGGCAGCTATGAAAGTGGCGGGGAGTAGGAGCAAAACTCCGATGGAGTTTCATCCAAAACGCCTAGTTAGTCCTCGCTTGTAAACTCTTCGGTCGGCATGGCGAACACATCAAGCTTACTTAACGAAGGCGCGGGGGTAGGGGAGGGATTACTTGGAGGTACGGCATCGCCCATCGCAGCACTTGCGATGCGGGCGAAACGGGTTGTAAGCTCCTGTTTATCTACTTTCTCGTCATTGAGCGTGGAAAGCTGGCCATCCATGCGGTTTTTCCACTGTTGGATCTCCCGGTGCATGTGCTCCATGATTTGGCGCGAGTGTGCATCGATACGAGCTGCCATCTCAGAGCTTAGGTTCTCTAGCTGTTTTGTAATTCCTTGCCCGCGGTTTGTTTCCTCACTGATTAGTTTCTGGCTGGTCTCCACCATGCGAGCGGCTGCGGCATCGATCTTACCTGCTAGTTCGTTTACCTGCTGACTGCGGGTTACGCTTTCCTGCTGGAGCTGCTGGCGGATGTGCGCCGTCATCGATTGCAAATTCTGCTGAGTAGTGGCAAACTCCTCCTCCACTTTTTGCATCTGCTGGCTAACTTCACGGCTAACAGTGCTGGATTGTGTCTCAACGCGAGACTCGAGTTGGTTCACTCGGTCATTGAAACGTTCTAAATCGCGACCGACTAAGATTTCACGAATTTTTTCTACCTGCTCGGCAGGATTGATCTGGTCTGATGAAGGCATGGGTGTTGTTGGGTAAGGGTGGGTAGTAAGGGGGGGG
>JBMYYO010000255.1:0-2673 GCA_049609505.1 Akkermansiaceae bacterium
AATAGATGATCGATCAATGATCAGATGGGTGTTTTGCGGTAGGCTGGTGTTTTGCATCTCAATCCCGTGCTCGTAAGACTCAGAGACGATGCTTTTGAAGAGTGAGATGTTTGTGCTTGGGCCCGCAGTGATAAGCGATCCACTGTGGGGTGCTGGATTGGATACTTCTGAGCGCCTAAGAGTGAGAGTGGTGCCGCTGCTCAACACAATGGCATTGGTCCCGGAGCCAAAGACTGAAGAATCACAGAGGTGGAGGTGCCCGCCGTTGATTACATTAAACGTAACCCCTGTGGCGTCTTGGAAACAGGCGTCCAAAAATGTGACGAGCGCGCCATCAATGGTAATGGTGCAGTTTCTAGCTTGGACTCCGTAGCGGCTATTAAACGAAAAACCAGCAACGTCAGCACCGACAATGGTGAGGGGTTTATCAATGGTTAGGTTCAGGTTTTCCCAACCAGGGGTAACGTGGTTAAAGCTGGTAGCTGTGCTGTAGGTGATCTTGCCTCCAGCAGGAGCGTTGGCGATAGAGTTTGGGACATTGGTGCTTAAATTCACGCTAAGCTCGAAGAGGATAGCTTCATTCCCTGTGCCATGCTGGAGTGGTGTGGGGCAGCCGTAGGCAAGGCCAGAGGTTGCTTTGGGGTTTTGGATACCAATCGTTTCATCGTCGCCAAAGTCCACTGTGTTTGGATTATCATACTGATAGATAATGTCCCCGGTATCGAAGAGAAGAGCCTGGAAGCTTGTTGGGCTATCCGAGCTGCCAGAACGGCGGACGTTTTTCCAAGTGAACACACTAACGCCGCAGGTGGCATAGGGGTGTGGAGATTGCTTAAAATACTGGTAAAAAACTCCACCACCGGAAGTGATTTCCAGATTCTGGTGGTAAGGGTAAATGCGCCCGCCGCCACCCGATGAAGGGAGAGCTGGGAGTGGGCAGTCATAGGTATTGTCCAATCCGAGATCGGAGGGATCAGTGGAAATGTATCCATCAATGGCGGGCACGAGCTGGGTGTAAGTTTTCCCATAAAAGGTAAACGGATGACCGAGCTGCACCGGGGCCCCGATACCAATGGGAGCAGCAGTCACCGAGGAGGCATTGTTGCCGCTGCTAATGACCTCAGTGCCAGTGGACGAAATCTCTACCCATTTGTCATCAAGGGTAGCATGCCCTGATATGTCAGAGTAGCTGTAGCCGTAAGCATCTGGGCCACCATTTGCAGCATTGGCTATGGGCACGAGAATAGTAACTAAGAAGAGAACAAGTGAGGCAGTGGTGGTTGCGTTTTTTGCCATGTCTTTGGGAAGTAGAGGTGAAGCAGAGGGTAAAATACCCCTTTCACTGATTTTTATACCACAGGATTGCGATTACCATAAGCGTAAACGCACCATTAAAAGGAAATCCCCCTCAAAAAACTAACCACCAAGGGCTCCGCGTGCAGCCACTCAAAGTTTTTCCGCTATGTCATAATTTCTGTGCCTGCACTCGACAGATCACCGTGAGATGATACATCCACCTGCATGGACTCCTGTGATGTTACCTTTGCGGCTCGGGCGGATAAATCCGCCATCGAAGAAAAGCCCGAGTTTGCGCCAAAATTTGATTCCGATGGCCTAATCCCCGCCGTTGCGATGGATGCGGAAACTAAACAGCCACTGATGCTGGCCTACATGAATGCGCAATCTCTCAAGATGACGATTGAACTCGGCGAGGCGGTTTATTTTTCGCGTAGCCGACAAGAAATTTGGCACAAAGGAGCCACCTCTGGACACGTGCAAACAGTGACGGAAATCCTAACCGATTGCGATCAAGATGCTATCATACTCTACGTGAAACAACACGGTGCAGGAGCCTGCCATACGGGTCGGGACTCATGTTTCTACCGAGCCGTGGATTTAAGCGAAGGCAAGTCCCCCGTTGCCCTGCGTTTCACACAAGACGAGCGCAGCTTTGATCCAGAAGACGTTTACGGGAAGAAATCCTGATATGAAACTCATCGTATTCGACTGTGATTCCACCCTCTCAGCCATCGAGGGCATTGATGAGCTAGCGCGGCTTCGCGGGGAGGAAACTTTTACTGAAATCGAAGCACTCACCCACGCGGCAATGAATGGGGAGGTAGCAATTGACCAGATTTTTTCACGCCGGCTCGATATCATCCGTCCAGGCAGGAATGAATGCTCTGCTGTGGGCGAACTCTACATTAGAGACATCGAGCCCACGGCGATAAGCACGCTCAAGCTACTTAGAGAACGCGGCTGGACGGCTGTTATTTTATCGGGTGGTTTCACTCAAGTGATTGAGCCACTAGCCGCCTACCTTGGCATTGATGAAGTGCATGCAGTTCCGCTCAAGTTTGACAGCAATGGACTTTACTCCGGCTTTGATCACGATGCCCCCCCTACCCGAAATGGTGGCAAACCTGAGATTATCCGCTTGCTAAAGGCCCAGCATCAGCCAGAGCGCATCATCATGGTAGGAGATGGAATTTCAGATTTGGAAACCAAGGATAAGGTGGATTTGTTTATCGGATTTGGCAGATACGCAGCCCGCGAGGCGGTAATCCAAGGCGCAGATCACTTTATCAACTCCCTTGATGAACTGGCAGCGTATTGTGAATGAGATAAGATCCTTCAAGAAAAGTTGAATAGTTTTTGCCAAATCCCGTCTAT
>JBMYYO010000256.1:0-2628 GCA_049609505.1 Akkermansiaceae bacterium
AGACCAGCTAATTCATCAATAAACCTCTGGCTCCGTTTTGTGGGACCACTTCAAAGGAATTGTTGTTACCAGCTATTGGAAACAAATTCAACCTCTGGCATCACCAAGCGAAGTACAATGCATGCTGTCTCTGCATGGAGGGGAAAGCAATACTGTTATGGGATATGCTTTGTTCTGGGGACCGGAAAAAACAGATTTGCCTGATTCCACTGTGACTCCTCCTTCTGATGGGCATACAGGAAGTGCTATGCGGCATCTCCCCTATTCCCAGTTAGGCGAAGTCATTCAGCTATTCGATTACGGAAAAGCAGTTTCAGTGACAATTAGCGGAACCATTGGGCTATCGTTGTCAAGTCACGCGACGTGGGATAAAGAGATCGTGTCATAAACAATCAGAGTTAAGCTTATACCCTTGTATAAACCAGTGATCCGCTTGGAAAGTGGAGGGTGAGTTCTGGTTCGGCGAGTGCCCAAGGAGCCGCGACAGTGGGATTGAAAGGCGGATCGAAACTGAGAACACCGGCTGATTCTGTCAATGCGGCGCGGAATTCGACAGTGCTAATGGTTGTAGCTGTGGTGGTGTAGGTTCCAAAAAAGTTCTGCCCTGGTGAATAGTAAGTGTAGGAGCCATCAGCACGGAAGTTCCATTCGTCCGAAGGGTCCTCCTCAAGCTGCCACACGCCAATAACCTCTGTGGGGGCGCCGAAAATGCGATTATAGCGTGTGCCGTTGTGAACTAGCGTCATGCCAGCGTCGATCAGGGAGTAGGGGATGTCAGAATCGTAAACGAAGTAGCGATCGTCATGGCTGATTTCATATTGTTGACCATTGGCACTTAAGAGCCATTTCCCCACCAGCTCGGGTGGCAGGGTTCCGGTCGATAGCGGGTTCTTTGAGGGGCGTGTAAATTTCATTGGGATAGGTAGTCTGTAGTGCAGGTTTTATACTGACATGTGATTCGTTGATCAATGATACTATTATTTGTTATACGCCCAGAGCCGCTTGGCAGTTTTGAACAGCTTTCGGGATTGGCTGGTCATAGTAACTTCATCCCATTCTTCCGCCTCGGTGAGTGCCCGTTCCAGATTATCGAGCGAACCTATACACTACGGTTGCATTCACTGGTTTAAGGCGCAAGCGAGTTAAAAGCTCTAGAGTGGAATAGAGTCATCCTTGACGGTGACAAGCCACGCATCGAGCTAGCTCCTGATAAAACAAAAAACCGCAAAGGTGGAACACTACCTTTATTGCCTGACGTTTTGGCTGCAATGAAACGATTGCGCAAAATGGCTCCTGATTCGGTGAGGCTTATTTTCTGGAAAGGAGTTTCGCAAATGCCGCGCTTCCACAAGGACATAGCACAAGCTGGAATTGATAAGCACGATAGCAAGGGTAGAGGCTTAGAGTTCCACACCTTCCGCCGTAGCTTGGCAACGATACTGGCTGCTTATGGAGTCGCTCCACGGGTCGCAATGGAGTTTATGAGGCACGGGAGCATGGCGCAAACATATCAAGTTTACACCGATGAAAACCTGCTTCCTATGATTAAGGAGCTAAAAAAAGTTCCGACTCTAAAATCATCCCTCAAATCATCCCTTTCTTCTGGCAAAACATGTCCAAACGTGTCCAAAGTTGGGAAAACGCAAAAATCGAAACCTCGTAGAAAATCGGCTGCAACCCCTGAAAGTATGGGGATGAGGCATGTTTGGCATCTGGTGTCCAATGTTGTCCAGATGGTGAAATGGCGGACCGGGAGGGATTCGAACCCTCGATACCCTTTTGAGGTATACTCCCTTAGCAGGGGAGCGCTTTCGACCACTCAGCCACCGGTCCGTTGAAGTTAGGTGGGGTCGTTGTGGACGACGGGCGTTGTTTGAACATATTGCGCGGGTTTCGTCAAGTGATGATGAGTATCTTTGTGAAAAAATGTCGTTTGTTTGACGGTTGTCATTCGGTGATCTCTAGCTAGGATGCCGCGCATGGAGCGGAAGACGCGGATTATTTGCACCTTGGGCCCGGCAACGGAGAGTGAGGAGATGTTAGAATGCTTGATTCGATCAGGTGCTAATGTGTTTCGATTAAACATGAGCCATGCGAGCCATGAGTGGGTAAGGGAGATTTGCCCGCGCATCCGTAGGGTGGCCAAGGGACTCAATAAACACATTGCGATTCTGTGTGATCTGCAGGGTCCATCGATCCGCACTGGCGATCTGGAAACACCTCTAGAGCTGGAATCCGGCAGCCTAGTGGAGTTTAGAAAAAGAGATGCCGCCGCAGAACTTGAGAAATCCACAACGGTGAATTATGGCGGCTTGGTGGAGGATGTTTCCGCTGGGGATCGGCTAATTGTCGATAATGGCAATCTGCTGATGCTGATCAAAGAGACTCAAAGCGATCGAGTGATTTGTGAAGTGAAGACTGCGGGGACAATGGGTAGCCGCCGGCATATCAACCTGCCTGGCGTGCGTCTTAACTTACCTGCACTAACAAAAAAGGACCATGGAGACATTGCGATCGCTTGTGAGTGCGAGGTGGATTTTGTGGCGGGCTCATTTGTTAGGGATGCAGATCATGTTAGACAACTGCGCGCGGCCCTCGAAGAGGGAGGCTCAGACGCCCAAATTGTTT
>JBMYYO010000257.1:0-2612 GCA_049609505.1 Akkermansiaceae bacterium
TCGTTTTTTTGAGGAACAAAAAAAGCACTCCGTGGTGGAGTGCTTTTGGGAAGGTTGTTTTGTTTGAGGGAAAACTTGGGTGGGTTATGCCTCGGTGGTTTCTTCGGCGGGTTTGTCCCGTTGGAAACGCCAGCGGATGGCGTGGCGCTTAGAGGCGGTGCGCTCTTTGCGTTGCTTGCGCTGGGTGACGGTCTCGAATGAACGACGACGGCGCATTTCTTCGAGGATGCCCTCGGTATCAAGCATGGTTTTTAAGCGCTTGAGTGCGCGGTCAACGGGTTCGCCTTTTTGGATTTCAATGCCTCTCATAATGATAGTTCTAAATTGGTTGGATTAACGGGTAAGTTAACGTGGTGTTATTGGATTTTCCCTGCGGGGGCGGGAAACTAGGGTTCTTAACGCTCAGGGTCAAGGATTTTTATTTTTTGAAGACGGTAGAATTCAGTATTTAGTGTTCAGTTGCTGGGGGGAGACTATGAACTGATAACGTATAACCGATAACCGACAACCAAGCACTAAAGGTGCTTAGTCACTAGCCGGACGGCGTTTTCTGCTGTGAGGCCGTGTTTTTCTCTGAGTTGTTCTACTTTTCCGTGATCGACGAATTGATCTGGCCAGCCGATGCGCTCGACGGGGGTGGTGATTGCGTTGTCACTGAGGAGGGTGGCTATGCTGGCACCGAAGCCGTTGTTGAGGACGTGGTCTTCCATGGTGAGGACCATTTTGCATTTGCTGGCGTATTCGAGGATGAGGTTTGCGTCGAGTGGTTTGATGAAGCGTGGGTTGATGAGGGCAACGGAGTGTCCTAGGGCTTCGAGTTCTTTGACGGATTCGAGGGCGGTTTCATACATGTGGCCGAGGCTGATGATGGCGATGTCTGAGCCGTCTTGGAGGACTTCACCTTTGCCTATTTCTAGTAAGGAGGGCTTGGCTTTTGGGGTGGCACCGATGCCGGCTCCGCGTGGGTAGCGGATGGCGGTGGGGCCGTCATCGTAGTTTTTCATGGTCCAGAGCATGTCGATGAATTCATCTTCATCTTTGGGCTGCATGTGGATCAGGCCGGGGATGCCACGGAGGTAGGAGATATCGAAGAGGCCGTGGTGGGTGGGGCCGTCATCGCCGCTGAGGCCGCCGCGGTCCATGCAGAGCCGCACGGGGAGGTTTTGCAGGGCGATGTCATGGATGATCATATCGATGGCGCGCTGCATGAAGGTGGAGTAGATGGCGAGGAATGGGCGGAGTCCTTCTGTGGCATGACCGCAGGCGAAGAGGGCGGCGTGTTCCTCGGCGATGCCGACGTCAAAGTAGCGTTCGGGAAGTTCTTTTTTGAAGATTTCTAGTTTGGTGCCGCCGGGCATGGCGGCGGTGATGGCGGTGACGGATTGATCTTCTTTGGCGAAGTCTGTGATGGCGCGTCCGAAGAGTTCTGAGTAGGTGGGGGTGCTTGCGGCGGCGGTGGAGCCGTCTTCTACTTTGTAGGTGCCGAGGCCGTGGAATTTTCCTGGGTTGTCCAGTGCTGGCTCGTAGCCGCGCCCTTTTTCTGTGATGATGTGGAGAATGACGGGCTCGTCTTGTTCTTTGAGGTGCTCAAAGGTGCGGATGAGGAGTGGGAGGTCATGGCCATCAATGGGGCCGTAGTAGCGGAGGCCGAATTTCTCGAAGAGGACGTTGGGGAGGATGAGGTTTTTGGCATTGCGCTCGACCTTGTGGGCGAATTCTCGCACGGACTTGCCGCCGATTTTTTCCACGAATTCAGCGGCTTTGTTGCGAACGGATGAGAAGGTGGAGTGGGTTTGCAGGGCGTTGAAGTATTTGGCGAGGGCGCCGACGTTGCGATCGATGGACCACTCGTTGTCATTGAGCACGACCATGAATTTTTTGGTGGTGTGTGCGATGTTGTTGAGTGCTTCGAGAGTGGGGCCACAGGTGAAGGCGGCATCACCGGCGACGGCGACGACGTGGTTGTTTTCTTGTTTGAGATCACGGCCTGATGCCATGCCGAGGGCGGCGGAGAGGGCGGTGCCGGCGTGTCCTGCGCCGTAGCAATCGTGCTTGGATTCGGTGCGGAGGAGGAAGCCATTTAGTCCACCGGGTGTGCGGATGGTGTGGATCTCTTTGGCGCGGCCGGTGAGCATTTTGTGAACGTAGCCTTGGTGGGATACATCGAAGAGGAATTTGTCCTCGGGGCTGTCAAAGACCCGGTGCATGGCGACGGTGAGCTCTACGACACCGAGGTTCGGGCCGAGGTGCCCGCCGGTGCGGGAGAGTGAGTGGATTAAGGTGTGGCGGATTTCCTCGCAGAGGTCATCGAGTTTGTCATCCGGAAGGGCTTTTACATCCTCAGGGCCGTTGATGCTGGAGAGGAGTTCGGGTAGCTCAAAAGAGTCTGATTTCGTCGTCATTACTGTCATCCGAGGCTGCTGCCTCGTCGTGGTTATTAGATTGTGTGGTGTCTTCGTCTTTGGTGGTGGGAGACGGGGTGAGGGTGATTAGCTCTAGGCGTTTTTTGGCATTGAGCAGGACTTCCTCGCAGTGGGTGATGAGTGTGGCACCTCGTTCGTAATTTGCGATGAGTTTTTCCAGTGGGATTTGGCCTGAGTCCATGGTTTCGA
>JBMYYO010000258.1:0-2296 GCA_049609505.1 Akkermansiaceae bacterium
AACCTTGGCGGTGTCTAGCTGATCGGGAGATGTGCCGAGGTAGAAGGCGAACATTCCAGTGCCAATACCGTGGAATTGAGTAGCAGAAACATAGTAAGCTAGCCCTAAGTCTTCACGGATTTTGGTGAACAGTGGTCCCGCCATGTCCGTGCAGTAATCGTGGATGAGCTCAAGGGCATGGCTATCTTCGGCGGTGGCACTAGCACCGGGGAAGCCAACCGCCATAACGGCTTGTTGTTTATCCAACGTGAGATCATGGCTAGTTGGTTCTGGCATGCTCTGCTGGGAAACTTTGAGCCGTTCCCCACTCGGCATGGTGGAGAAGTGTGCGGTGATGGTTTTTTCCACTTCCGCCATGTCAATATCCCCCACGATAGAAATCACGGAGTTATTGGCTGTGAAATACTTAGTGAAGTGATTTTGGAGTGCAGAGCGATTCAGCTCATGCAGCGATTCTTTCGTCCCAAGGCTGTGCAGGCCGTATCCTTCGGCACCAAAAAGTGAGCTGCGCATTTTGCGGAATGCAACTGAAAGTGGGTCTTCTGCTTGCTCTTCAATGGCGGCAATCATCACCTCGCGCTCGCGCTGCATGGCGTCTTCAGGTAGCAGTGGATTCTGTAAAACATCGGCTAGCACTTCTAACACCGCGTTGAGATCCGGAGCTAAGCAAGATGCCGCAGCCATGGTGGTATTATTGCCCACGCTCACCCCGTAGCTTGCTCCCATGGTGTCCATGGTAGTAGCTATTTCCTCAGCACTGCGAGTGGTGGTTCCCTTGCTCATTAGCTTGGCTAGCAGAGCGTTGATGCCGGATGTTTTGGGGGTTTCACTGGGGAGTCCTGTTAGTGTTGCCATGCAGATGGAAACGGTAGGAAGCCTAGCGTCCTGTTGCATCAATAAGGTGAGCCCATTGTCGAGTGTGGTGGACTTGATATCGCTGCGGGGGCTAGTGTTAGATGATAGTTCGGAGGTTTCTTCTGAACCCTCGGGATCGAGCGATGTGATGGTTAGCCTGCTTGGGACGAGGTAAGTGGTGGCGACGCGGCGGAGGTCATCGCTCGTGACTTTGGCGATCAGATTAACATAATCGCGAGTGAAATTCAGGCTGCGGGCTTCCTGCCAGTTCGACGCTAGATCAGACGCTCTGCCTGACGCTGTGGCGAGGGTTCTGAATTGGCTTACGAGAGTCATGCGCACGGCTTTGGTGATTTCCTGATCGAGGTCTGCGGATTTTAAGGCATCTATTTCTGTTAGGATGGCTGCTTGCAGTTCATTGCGTTTGGCGTGCTCCACGATGGCGGACACGGCAAACATGCCAGAGATAGATGGAGAGGTGGATGACCACGCACCAATGTGGTGGCAGAGGCCATCGCGCTCGCGTAGGTTTTGATAGAGCCGTGATGATTTTCCTGCGCCGAGAATACTTGCTAAGAGATCGAGTGCTGGAGCGTCCTCGTGCTCCAGCGGCGGAGTCTGCCAGACCATACTGAGTTTACTTGTAGGAATGGGAAATTGTTCACGTTTCACACGCGTGCCTATCTGTTCGGGCTCACCAGAAACTGGTGCGGGCTTGGTGAATGAGCGAGGAATATTCGCAGTGATTTGCTCCAAGAACTCAAGCATGGTTTCTTTATTGAAATCACCTGATAAGCTTAAAAATGTATTCTCTGTGGTGTAACGATCTCGATGATAGCCCACCATATCCTTATGGGTGAGTTGATTGAATAACTCCAGATGCCCGATTACGGGTTGGCTGCGCGCATCATAACAATATGCAGTTGAATAAAGTAGCTTACCATTGCGGTCATCAGGATCATCCAAGCCCATGTCGATTTCACGGCGGATGACATCTTTTTCTTTTTCAAACTCATCAAGAGGGAAGGCTGGCTTAAACACCATCTCGGTGAGCACTTTGAGAAACGTTTCAGCACTCTCGCTAGGGCCATCGATGTAATAAACGGTGCGGTCAAAGGTCGTGTAAGCATTCCACTCTCCGCCCGCCGCTTGCACGGTATCGGAGATGGCTTTTCCATCGTAGCTCTCCGTGCCTTTGAAAACCATGTGTTCTAATAAATGAGAAATCCCTCCGCCAAGGAATTCTCCTTCGTGGATGCTACCCGTTTCTACCCATGCTTGAGTGCTGATGACGGGTGCTGATGCATCAGCATCCAGTATGATGGTGAGTCCATTCTGAAGCGTGTGGACGGTGGCTTGAGTGGCTGGAAATTGCATGGTGATCTAATTGAATAAAGCGAGAGGTTTGTAGCTGAACCGTGGAACCGTGGGCAGGGGAGCT
>JBMYYO010000258.1:2322-2565 GCA_049609505.1 Akkermansiaceae bacterium
CCAGAATGGTGTTAATTATAAGCACACTACACGGAAGCGGGGTGGCTTTGGCTGGTAATCAATCGGCTGTCAAAAGCCGCTAATGTCAATGGATATATAAAAATAAATTTTGAATGATTACGCAAATACAAGTTGCCATAACCCACATGAATGACTACGTTCCCTGTGTCTGCTGTGTGCGTCCGCAAATGGTAGTACGCCCGGACCGATAGACTATTACTGGGGGCGGCCCCTACGTGCTAA
>JBMYYO010000259.1:0-2555 GCA_049609505.1 Akkermansiaceae bacterium
CACGGTGTCCTGTTTAACGTAACAGCTAGTAAAGTCATTGATTTTACGCATAGGAACAAGGCGTATTGCGCATGTGAGGCCCTGAAGAGGGAACTGATCACAGGGAGATGGAAAAACCAATTACCCAGGATCTGATTATTATTTCAGGGGGCTAAGGTATCGCGCCAGACCATAATACTAGCACTTAGGCAATTGGAAAGGAGGGCTTTGTTGGTCCGGCGGAACCAGCGCGAGCTCGGGTGGTCACAACATTCAGTGAAAAAGCTGCTAGCTCTGTGAATTTGGAAAACGTCACCATCGGCATTGTCACGGCGGATTCTATCGAGAATTTAAGTGAGCTGGATGGTATGATTGTTAACCACCTGATTGCAAACCCCGCGAAGTATGACTTTCAATACTTCAACATTGCTTGTCCTGATGTCGTCAGCAGAGCAGGTGCATGCAACATACCTAAGCTCGTGAAACAAAACCCAGCCGATGTGTATGTAATAACTGGCGCGCGACCCGAAACTACGAAGGTTCTCGGGAAGTTGGGAGTGACGGCAGTGTATATAGGGGGCGTGATATAGAATGAATTGAAAATCTGAGCAAAAACATTGATTACACATCAGTAGTACAGAGACTGGTTTAAGCTATGATACGCTCTTCGATTACTCTTGCTGTATTTCTGCCCTGCGCTTTAGGGGCTGAACCTTTGTCTTACAATCGCGATATCCGCCCTATCCTTTCGGATAAATGTTTTCACTGTCACGGCCCAGATAAGGCGACCCGCAAACCTAAGTCTGATCCCATGCGATTGGATTCCATCGAGGGTGCTACTCAAGACCAAGGAGGCTATGCCGCGATTACCCCAGGGAAGCCGGAGGAAAGCGAGCTCATCCTACGCATTTTTGCCAAGGATGAAGACGACCTCATGCCTCCGCCCGATTCCCACCGCTCGCTCACCCAGAAGCAAAAAGAAATGCTGCGCCAATGGATCAAAGAGGGTGCCAAGTATGAGCACCACTGGGCATTTGTCCCGCCCGTGAAAGCACCCGTTCCACCGATGAAGGGTGCCGAATGGCCAAAGAACGAAATCGATCACTTTGTGCTGGCTCGCTTAACAGAAGAAAAACTCCAGCCAACCTCTACCGCCGATAAAAACACCCTACTCCGCCGCGCAACTCTCGCCCTCACCGGATTACAACCGACCCCGCAGGAACTTACTGATTTCCTAGCGGACAAGTCACCCGGCGCCTACGGAAAAATGTTAGATCGCGTCCTTGCCTCACAGCGGTATGGCGAGCACATGGCTTATGGCTGGATAGAAGCCGCCCGCTATGCCGATACCGATGGCTACCAAAACGATGGCGGACGCACCATGTGGCCGTGGCGAGATTGGGTGATCAAGGCATTCAATGACAACATGCCCTACGATCAGTTCAGCATTCGCCAGCTTGCGGGCGACATGCTGCCTAATAAAACCAATCAAGACATCCTCGCCTCCGCTTTCAACCGGAACCACCGTATCAACAACGAAGGCGGCGCGCTCCCCGAGGAATTCATCGTGGAATATGCCGTTGACCGGGTAGAAACAACCAGCGGTATTTGGCTTGGACTCACTGCAGGTTGTGCACGTTGCCACGACCACAAATACGACCCCCTCAGCCAGAAGCAATTTTTCCAATTCTACGCCTACTTCAATAACATCCCAGAAAAAGGTAAAGCCGCTGGCGCCAATGCCGCACCATCCATCAGCATCGGCTCACCCTACCATCAGAGCACTGAAACTAGTAATGCCTTGATCGCCCTACAAAGAAAAATCACCACCCTCTCCACAACACCTGACTTCATCAAACGCCAACAGCTTTGGGAGAAACAAATCATCGCACAGCTTCTCAGCGAAAAAAGCCCATGGAGATTGGGTGACCTCACCAAAGCCGAGGTCACAGCACTGAAAAACAACTCCCCCAAGAAGGTAAAGCTCATCCAGCAGGCAGATGGTACTATCTTTGCCAATGCTGGCAGCAAGGGCACAAAGTACACCATGGAGTTCACCGCACCCGTAGGTATGAAAACCATCTCCACACTTCGGTTAGATGCCGTGCAGCAGCCTTCTCTCAAAAAACCACTACGGTTTTCGCACGGCCCGGGCGGTAATTTTTTCCTCTCAGAAGTGCAGTTATCCATCAAGCGCAACGGCAAACTAATCGCTGTCCCTATTGGTCGAGCCGATAGTAATTTCAGCCAAATTTTCCACAGCGTCGCCAATCTAACCGACGGCAAACTTAACACCGGCTGGGGCGTCGGCGGATATAAGGGGAAGCCACCACTCACGGTGCACATCCCCGTCTCCACACCACTCCAGTTAGAGAAAGGCGACACCATCGTCGTTTCCATGAGCCACGCGAGCATTAAGAATCCTGCCACACGCCCTGCCGACCAAGCACTGGGCAACTTCCGCATTTCATTTCATTCCCACCGGAGTAAATCCAAAGAGAACAACCACTTCTCCAACCAACTCGCCGCTGCCATCGGCACGCCAAGCGCCAAACGAGATGCCGCCACGCAAAAAA
>JBMYYO010000260.1:0-2426 GCA_049609505.1 Akkermansiaceae bacterium
ACGCGCAGAAAGACGCTGACAACGACACAGAGTGCGAGCTGGCCGCATGGGAGCTGCTACGAAAAGCGAGGGAACAATTAGATGCTGCGAGAGCAGCCGCGAAATTCTGGCAAGAACAATACGGGCATTCCAATCCCGAGCACGAATGGGAACCATTTTCTTGGGAGAACGATCAAGCGGAGCCGACCGCCCAAACCTAACCTAGACCCGATGAAAAACCTAGAATCTCAACTACTCCACCGACTATGGGCCGGTATGCGGTCGGTCTCCCGCACCTTGTTCGGCTTTGGTGATCCATGCTGCATAAATGACCTTCTGCCAATCAGGCGGGCCGCTGCGGCGAATCCAGCTATGGGCAGTGGTCACAGGGCAACCGAGATGGCGGGCGATCTTGGTCGCGCCGAGTTCAAGACATTCGTTCCAGGTCATGGACAAACCATACCACCTAAAAAAAAGTATGCAATGCGTAAAATAGTTCTTGCAATGTGATACGCATTGCGTATAATACAGCCATGACAACGACAACCCAGACAGCTCAAATCGGAAAAACAACCTACTCAATCATCGCTCAAGGATACGAAGAGGACACATTCGTTTATACCCTTAAAAAAGGGAAAACAGAAAAGAGCCTCATGAACATTCTCGGTGACTGGTTCCTTGTTTCGAACAACTCCAGAACATCACTTCCTAAATATGTTACTCCAATTTTCAAAAACGTCCTTTCCGCAGCTTAATCTCGGATGGGGTGTCGATGGCTTCGGGCATCGGCACTACGTCTGCAATGTGTGTGGTGAACTGCTGGGAAGGATTGATCCAGACGACTGCAAACACGTCTGCAAACCTTCCGAGCCTCCACATGAGCCGAACAGAGAATTGAGGGAACCTTAGTTCGCATAACGCCATGTCCAGTAAGATGAATTACCAGATGACTGCTGATACCCGCGACTTTGAGAAGTGGCTGGTAAAACAAGCTGCGGTGATGGATGTTGGCATGGGTGAGGTGCTGAGGGGGGAGGCTCCATGGCTGGCGACGGCACTTGCTAAGGCTACTCCTCCGCTTACCGGGAAAAATATGTTTTCGCAGGCGTGGGGTGCGCAGAAGAAAGCTGGTGAGGGTGCTGTTAGTAAGGACCTAGCGAAAGTTTATACCACGGCGAATAGCATTTACGGAATGATTGCGGAGCAGGATGAGGGTGCCGCTAAGGGTTTCCGTAGGGCTGTTAGGCGGCGTGATGTCGGTGAGGCGCAGCGGCTCATGTATGTCTTTGGTTTGAGTCAGTTTGCTAGCAGCAACATCGGGGAGTTCAATCCTGATTTCCACAAGCAGGCACGGCGCAGGCATGGCCGTGTGGGCCGTGGTCAGCGTACGATGCAGATCGTGACGCGTGGCAGTGATTTGAATAGATACAGGCGCGAGAAAATGGGTCGTGTCGGCAGGCTGAAGGCTGGATGGGTGAGTGCCTCCAGAGGATTGACCAAACAGCCCAGGTGGCCAGCGTGGCTGCGGAAGGTGGCGCGTGGTGAGGGAACTTTGAGTGATCAGACGCGGCGGCGGCGTGATCCATATTTGAGGTTGACTAACTCTGTTAGATACTCGGGTTCTCGGAATAATAGTGATCGATTTGTGGTGCAAGCGCTGGTTTACCGGGAGAGAAAAATCATACGCAAGGTAAAGGGCATGGCAGCTCGGAAGTGGAAAAAATAGACACCGCTCAGAGTTTATGAGCCGTGATGGTCTATACTCTAAATTGACGGCCCCGTTTTCCGGGGTGATTTTTGAGCGTGCTGTGGAACGCCTGCTGGTGGATTTGTTTGGTGAGTTTCAGCACACTGAAGTTGAGCCTCTTTACGGTGTGACAGTTCATCCCGGCGTGCGTGGTGTGCCGATCATTTTCAAGACGTATGATCCTGATGATGGTGGTGCCGAGGGCACCGAGTTTGCCGAGGCTAAGAAAGCGGCGAGTCACATCATGATTCTGGCGAGTGGTTATCAGGAGGCTGATGGTGATGAGAGCTGTAAGGTGAGAGTGGTGGTAGTCACTCACATGCGTGATGGTGAGCCTGCCGATCAGGAAGCGAAACATGAGAGGTGGTGTGCGGCCGCGCGTGGGATCATGTGTCCGGCTGCACAGACCGATGCCGTGGATCTTTGCAATAGCCTGAGCGATGAGGTGGCTGCAATCGGCTGGGAAGTGGAGGAGGCGGCACAGGATGAATTTATCGATCACCGATGGATACACACTCAGAATTATGATTTCACCGGGAGGATGTTCGGGGGGGTGGTTTGACATGTGATCGCTCATTAGTATGGAAACCATTACTCATCAAAACACTCCGACTCAGAAAGGTGTCGGGTATGAATCCGGCGATCTGCCGACTTTTAATACCGGATCTATTGTTCCGGTGGGCGATTCTTGCACGATGAA
>JBMYYO010000261.1:0-2376 GCA_049609505.1 Akkermansiaceae bacterium
GAAACTCGCTCGGGCACCCGATCGATGCCGCACGCTTCGAGGGTGCTAGTGTAATGTTAGTAGGCCCTAACTTCGGTTGCGGCTCATCCCGTGAGCACGCGCCACAGTCGATCTACCGATGTGGATTCCGCGCCATCATTGGTGTGAGTTTTGCCGAGATTTTCTTTGGCAACTCCACTGGCCTCGGAATGCCCTGCGTCTGCGCCACAGTTGAGCAAATTGAAAAACTCGCTACCGCTGTGCAAGCAAACCCCGCACTTGATGTCGCCATTGATCTGCAGGTCATGCAAGTCAGCTACGGCGATGAAACCTTCCCCGTCACCATGCCAGCCCCCGCCCGTGAGGCACTACTCTCTGGCAGATGGGACCCAATTCAAGAACTGTTAGATAACAGCAATGCCATCTCTAACACCGCATCATCATTAAGCTACATCAAGTGATCCGTCTCACTGAAATCTACCTCACTGGGTTTCGAACATTTGCCAACCCGACGACCTATAACATAGGCGACGGCATCGCGGTTATTGTTGGCCCCAATCGCTGCGGTAAAACAAATTTGCTAAGCTCTATCAGATGGGGCTTGGGCGAAAATTTAGAGAATCCTCTTTTCTATGGTGCCATGCGGAGAATCCCCGCGACGCGCTGCACGGTCATACTCACGTTTCAAACGGAACACGGCTCCATCCAAGTCACTCGAAACTCAAGCCCCGGTCAATCTGAGGCACCTGAATTCACTCCCACAGGCCCCTTCTCAACCATCAGCGACCTATCTAGCCGGATTCACTTCCCTCAAACGCTCGAAGAACTAGACCGTATCGCGGAGCAAACGAACTCGCAGGACATCATCATTCTCGATGAGATCGATGCTCCATGCGATGAACAGCAAATCCTCGTTTTTTGTGATAAACTCTACGACCGCTCCCAACGCCATCAAATCCTCTTGGTCACCCACAGCAAGGCCACGATGAGCATCGCCGACAGCATCATCGGCGTCACCATGGAAGAATATGGAGTCACAAAACTCATCGGAATGCGACTGACAAGCAAAGAGTAGCGTAAGCTTCCAGCTTGCGGCTCCCTGACTTACTTCAATTCCTTTTCGAGTAACGGAACCAGTTTTAGCACTGTTTCCATCACCACGATAGATGCCATAAGATCTTCCGATTCTTTAGAGTCATGAATCCACGCGCTAGCGTGCTTCCCCTGTAGCGTTTTCTTCATTTTTTTCATCACGGCATCACCGTGATATTTAACGAGGACTGCTTCGAGTTTTTGAATGGCAGCCAAAGTTTGCTTGGCCGTGAGCTCAGCATCAACCGTTTGTGCGCGCAGCTCTCCTTGCCCCTCTTCGCTCGTTACGCCGTAGGGTTTCTTGATACTCAACGTCGTGTATTTGCCTCCTGATCGCTTGCGAAAGTAAACACGATCATTTCCATTGAAGCCAATATACAGCGGATACTTTTTACTAACGCCCATGCATCCTCCTACAGAACTCATCGGCAATTTATCCGACAAGATCGTCAAATACAGTATGCCATGACGAGAAAGATCACCCCCGCGCATTAAACTTTGGTAATCTTTTTCAGTCAGAATCACAGGCCGACCATCTAGTTTACCCGAAACGACATACGGGCACCTCTCCCCTTTGTTCTCAAGTAGCAGCCGCTTGTTTTTCGTTTTTATTACCCCTTTATAATCAGGCACCACGGCATCAACCACATCAGTCGTTCGCCAGTAATGAAACTTCCCATCTTTTAAGTCGAGCTCCCCCCCCGTGAATCCACCGGACAAAGCACGAGTGGAATAAGGAACATAGCTACCATCATGATATTCACATATTTCAAATCTCGGTTTCTTTCCCGCAGGCTCAGCTGCCGATACAGCAGAGAGCATCATAAAACTCATCGTAAAAAACCTAACGAAACTCATAGGAAATACTATACCTCAGGCAGAGCTTCTGCACAAGGCGCCACATGGAGTGCTGTGGCTTGACACAGCTTTTTGCTCATGGGATCTAGCATATAGATAAGATATGGAGTCCTCGCCTTACAACGTTGCACGCCTAAAAACAACACATCCCCCGCACTCCAAATTGAGCAGCTACTAGCCGCAGAGAAAATCCTGAACCCGATATTAGATTTACATATAAAATCTGTGTTATACCTTATCAGAATGATTAAGGTTTGGAGTTTTTTGTGTTTCCTATTAATCGGTTTATCACTCGCTGAACCGGCTCGCGCAGACGAAATCGAACCTCTCGTCAAAAAGCTTATCCAACTCTCGACCCCTGGCTCAGGTGTGGGGACTGAGATGCAAGATCTGTCAGACGAATTTGACAAGTTAGATCACAAAAAAGTAGTGGCATCCGTAATACCA
>JBMYYO010000262.1:0-2318 GCA_049609505.1 Akkermansiaceae bacterium
TCTCAAAGTCCTAAAGAAGCACTTTGGCTTCGGTGGATTTCTCGATGCGCAGGAAGAGGTGGTGGATCAGATTCTTTCCGGGCAGGATGGCTTGGTGGTGATGCCAACGGGTGGTGGTAAGTCACTCTGTTATCAACTTCCTGCCATGTGCCTTCCGGGGGTGACTTTGGTGGTGTCGCCTCTGATTGCGCTGATGAAAGATCAGGTGGATGCTCTTATTGAAAAAGACATTCCAGCTACGATGATTAACTCCACGCTCGATCAGAGTGAGGTGTGGAGCAGGATCAACCGCATGAAGGCTGGTGAGTATAAGCTGGTTTACATCGCTCCGGAGAGGTTCCGTGCGCCGTCGTTTATGGATGCTCTGAGCGAGGTGAACGTATCACTTTTTGCCGTCGATGAAGCGCACTGCTTGAGCCAGTGGGGACATGATTTCCGACCGGAATACATGCGCCTCGGCAATGCTCTTGAGAAGATGGGTAGGCCGCAAGCGGTGGCACTCACCGCGACGGCTACTCCTGTTGTTAGGAAAGATATTTTAAGCGTGCTCGGGCTGAATGATCCGTTCGAGACTGTCAGCGGATTCAGCAGGCCGAATCTTTCTCTCGCCATCACCTCCGTGGATAAACATAAGGTGAAGTATGGCCGACTGAAGGAAATCATCCGCGAGTGGAAAACGGGTATCGTTTATTGCTCGACGCGGAAGCGCGTGGAGGAGGTCGGTGAAATGCTTCACAGCTGGGGGGTAAAAAGTATTTCCTACCACGGCGGCATGACTCCTGATGAGCGAGAGCGCACGCAAAATCGTTTTATTAGTAAAAAGGCGGACGTGGCGGTGGCTACCAATGCGTTTGGCATGGGAATCGATCGCTCAGACGTGCGCTTCGTCGCTCACTTTGAAGTGCCGGGAAGTGTGGAGGCTTACTATCAGGAAGCGGGTCGTGCTGGGCGTGATGGCGAGGCCGCCTACTGTGAACTATTATTTAACTATGCAGACACCCGAACGCAGGAGTTTTTCATCGAAGGAGCCAATCCCGGCTACCAAACGATCTGTGCGGTCTATCAGTTTTTACAGAATGATGCCGATGGAAACTTCGAAGTCCGCCGAACCATGGAGGATATTAAAGATGGGGCTGATGTGAAAAACGGAATGGCTGTTGGCTCCGCGATAGTTGCTCTGGCCAAGGGCGGATACATTGAGCGATTTGACATTCCTGGACAACGCATGAAGGGCACAAGATTGCTCAGGCCGGATGTTCTTGTTAGTCAGTTAGAAATTAACCGCGAGGCACTTGAGGAAAAGGAACGGCGAGACCGTGAAAAACTCGATGCTGTGGTGCAGCTCTGCTACGGGCACCAATGCCGACAGCAGGCAATTTTAGAATACTTTGGCGAAGAGGGGGCGGATACCTGTGGCACCTGTGATGTATGCCGGGATGCCTTTGGTGGAGATCGACGTGCCCCGCAGAATGAGGAAGAATCGCTCGTTGTGCGCAAGGCACTCAGCGGAGTAGCACGTATGAGCCGTAAGGTGAATGGTGCTTGGGAAGGCCGCTTTGGTAGAGGGCGTGTGGTGCAGATGCTGATGGGGAGCAAGTCACAGGAAATTCTCCGTGTGAGGCTCGATACACTATCGACCTACGGGCTGCTCAAATCCTGCGGCACCGCCTACCTGAATGAACTCTTCCGCTCACTACAAGATGCTGGTCTTGTGATTACGGTGAAACGAGAAAATTTCCCTCTAATCACAGTAACGGCGCTTGGCGAAAAGGTCATGTTAGGCAAGGCGGACTTCCAAATAACCTGGCCAGAAAAGCATGCGCCAAGCCCGACCAAAGATGGCGATGTCGCCATGGAGGAGTTTGGTTTTAATGGACAACTCTACGACCGTCTCAAAGACCTGCGGGCGAGCATTGCTAGGCAGGAGGGTGTGCCGCCATACCTGGTTTTTTCTAACAAAACTCTAGAGTGTTTTACCCGACTCCGTCCGTCCAGCGTTGCCGCCGGGCAGCGTATCAAAGGAGTCGGCGAGGTGAAGGCTGCCAAATATCTCCACGCGTTTATCGAGGAGATTGCCGCCTTTTCGGACTAGCCCAAATCTTCCGCATTGGCATACAGCGCACGGATGTTGAGTAGTGCTTTCTCTAACAATCCCGCTTCCTCAGCACTGAGGTTGCCTTGTGTTTTGATCGATAGCATTTCCAGCGAGTCCAGCACTGTGGCAGCAGCCTTGAGGTTGACGGATGTTTCTCCCGTTGCGGGGTGGGGGAGCTGGCCGAGGAAGAGTCCGGCGTTCTGGGCTTGCAGGTAGATGAAGT
>JBMYYO010000263.1:0-2291 GCA_049609505.1 Akkermansiaceae bacterium
GCCCTGGCATATCGATCTCTGGAATAATGGTGATGTGGCGAGCCTTGGCGTAGGCCACGATCTCCTTGATCTGCTCTTGGGTGTAAAACTCCGCAGGGGCATTTTTGTCCGTATGATTTCCAATAGCACCAACGGTAGTGAGCTTAGGGTATTTCTTAATCTCAATGCGCCACCCAGGTGAATCTGTAAGGTGCCAGTGGAAACGATTAAGCTTATAATAAGCCATGGCATCGAGCAGCTTTTTGACGTTGTTTACACCAGAGAAGTGGCGAGATTCATCGAGCATAAAACCTCGCCAGCCAAACCTTGGAGTGTCTTTGATCACGCAGCACGGAATGGTGATATCTTGCTGTTTTTTCTCGCCACTTTTTAGTAGTTGGATGAGCGACTGCAAACCGTAGAAGTGCCCACTGTCTGAATCCGCATAAATATTGGCGCAGGCGGAAACAACCCGCAGCTCGTAAGCCCCCTCGGGAAGTTTTTTGCCACGAGCCTCTTTGCCGCGCATCTCACCAGAGAGAAACTGTACGGTGCAAGAGACATCAGCTGGTGCCATTTTAAGATTAATCCCCGTGTTGCTGAAGAGGTGCTGAGTATAGAAATTCACCTTATTCATTTTAGCATAAATAAAGGTGCCGGACTTCAGAGTAAAACTCCCCTCACCTGCCGTGTGTGATACGGGTTTGGGGATAATAGTTTGTGCATGCACCGTCAGGCATAGCACGAATAGAAGTGAGATGATGGTTTTCATAATATTTATTTTCTAACAGGAATATCTTGCGCAGCAAAGAGCTCTTTTGCCTCAGCTACCGTGTGCTGACCAAAGTGAAAAATACTAGCCGCCAAGACAGCATCAGCCTTACCGTCCTTGAGCACATCGACCATGTGCTGAAGGTTCCCAGCACCACCAGAGGCAATGACAGGAATACTCACCGCCTCACTCACTGCGCGGGTGAGTTCGATGTCATAGCCAGCCTTAGTGCCATCCGAGTCCATGCTTGTTAGGAGAATTTCCCCGGCACCTCGTTGGCACACTTCTTTCGCCCATTCAACGGCATCAAGCCCTACGGGATTACGCCCGCCGTGAGTGTAAACACCCCACTTACCAGGGCCTTCACGCTTGGCATCAATGGCGACAACGATACATTGGTTTCCAAACGCTGTGGCACCCTCGTTGATGAGATCGGGTCGGTTCACGGCTGCTGTGTTAACCCCCACCTTATCTGCCCCTGCGAGGAGCATCTCACGCATGTCTTCCACGGTGCGAATCCCCCCACCCACGGTGAGTGGAATAAAGCATTTCTCCGCTGTGCGGCGCACGACATCGACCATGGTTTTACGCTCATCTGAGGAGGCTGTAATATCGAGAAACACCAACTCATCCGCCTCTTGTTCGTTGTAGGCGATGGCACTTTCAACGGGGTCTCCCGCATCAACGAGATCTACGAAGTTGGTTCCTTTGACAACGCGACCATCGGTTACGTCTAGGCAGGGAATAATACGTTTGGCTAACATGTTCTTGAATAAAAAATGGTTAGAGGCCCCAGGCACCAAGTTTGTTTTTCTTGGCTTGCTTCTCTAAGGCATAAAGTCGGGTTTTGTGGCGTGAGGATGCTGTGTTATCGGGGAGCGTCATCGGCTTGGTATGAATGCGAGCTAGCCCATGAGCAACTAACAGCTCATGCAAATAGACGTCTTTTCCTTTCCACCCGACGATGATAAATGCGTACTTCCGGTGTGAGCGATAGACGCTTTCCCACTGGCTGGAAATGGTGAATGATTTGCCTTTGAGCAGGTCTTTGACAAAGTATTTGGCATCGGCTCCCACCTTGGTTGTATTGGTTCGGTTCAGTCCGCCGAAGTATGCACCTTGCTCGGAGATACGTTTACCGTTGTTATTTCCATCACGGTATTCTTTATACAAACTTTCTGGAGTGTCTGCATAATAGAGGCGTAGCTCCATGTCACCTTTCCCAGGAACATTGACGTGAAAACTATCGCCATCATTGTGCCGGTGATCGATCAGGCGGCAACCGTCGATAGTTGTGAACTTAGACGAGGTAGCACGAGCTGGTGTGAGCTGTGATAATAAGCGATTGCTATTCGCTACGGGAGGAGCGGGTTTGGTGTCTGGCTTACGTGGTGGTGGCTCAGCTGTTGATGTTTCTGTTGGACGTGTGAGTTCTTTATCAGGACGTTTTGCTTCTGAATCTCCGTCTGCCTTTGCCTCTTTGTATTTCATCCAAATAACCGCGGCAATAACAACAACGGTTAGAACGGTGCCAAGGGTG
>JBMYYO010000264.1:0-2286 GCA_049609505.1 Akkermansiaceae bacterium
TCGGCGAGCTCAAGAGAGTTTGCCAAGATGCGGGATTGCCTCTGTTAGTAACGCCCACAGCTGACATCTGCTGCAAACAAGCTATCTCAAACCTCGCTATCGGCGCTGATCCCTACTCGGACTCCCTAGCTGACCGCTACCTAAACCGAAGCGGCCAACCGAACCCAGACCCCCGCTACGCGAAACTCATTCTCGGGTACTACGGCGAGCTGAAATCCTATCAAGCTGATGGCCACGTCAATGGAGCTTCACCTGAAGTGATAGCATTCTTTGAGGCGAACAATGCACAACAGCTCAAAGCAACGGACACCCATCCATCCCAGCACTCCGGTGGCGGGGACATGCACGAGGCCCAGCAATGCGCTTGGCAGCTTATCCAGAAAATGGGCGCAGATGCACTCTCCTACGCCAGCTTTGATCAGCTCACCATCCTCTATGCGCTCAAGCCGGCTGGCGCTGTGCAATCGCACGATCCCATCGAGCAAGCAGCCAAACTCTACCTCCAGCGCGCCGAGAAAGCAAAAATTGACGGCCGTGGTCTTACATTCCCTGACTATGAAACCTTAATGCAACCGATCCTTACCCAGCTCAGTGCGATGTTTGCCCTGAACTCCAAGCTAAAGGCAAAGGACATACCAGATTTCCCACTCGCCAAAATGGGTGAGAACCTCTGCAACCAACTCTTCGATACCTACATTGATCTGCCGATCTGGACCAGCGTGACAGTGCTCAAGAATCACCTCTCGAAACTCCTCTCCTCCGCGCACATCACCCCCGCTCTGCTTGATGCCGTGCACCATGTCAGCGAGAGCCTCACTCAGCTTGATGCCCGCCCCACCGAGCACGAAAAATCAAACCTCGCCACAGCCCTCGCGCGGTTCAAACAAATGTCCATTGCGGATCTCTTTAACAGCCTCGCCCTGATCAATGGTTTTGTAAACGACGTCGCAAAATACGCCACTCACCCAAAAGTTTACGCACAGAAAACCGTAGGCATCTCAGACATGGCAAGGCTCTCAAAACGCCCCAAGCCAGGGCAAGATCTCGGCATCTGGGAAATGGGTATCCAACAAAGCCTAACAGGAAAACTTCTCCGCCTAGAAGCTGACTTCCTCCGCCGTGTCGAGCAATGGAAAGCATAACAATGTGCAGAGTTTCAAACTCCGCCTTCCCAAAAAACAAACAAAGAAACCTCTCATGGAATAAAATATCCACTCTCTTTCTCTAATGAGTGAGCCCATGAAGCTTAAACCAATAATCTTTACCGGCCTTGTCGCTACCCTGCTTATGTCTGGCATCAACTTCATCCAAGGCGAGGAAACTCTCGTGCCAGAAGACGGCAAAGTAGCCGCCACCAAACTCCCGCTCGATCAAAAAACAGCCAAAGTCAAATACGAAACCGCCCAAGTATCCTTAGAAAAACAGGCAACCCCTATGGGCTGACCTAACGGAGTCCTGATTTCTTAGTATGTGTTTCAGTATCAATCACTTCAGTGAAGACGGTTTCTTTGCCTTTTTTGACCCCTTTGTATGCCTTCACTTCGTATTTATTACTTAATGTCACCTCGAATGTAAGGGTTTCCCCCTTTTTGAGCATCTTCGTGACACTACCTCCACTAGGAGTGGGCTTGGCCACTACCTTCATGGGATTCAGCCCAGCAATCGCGGTGATTTCAAGTGTTTTTGAACCCTTCTTTTTACCCACAATACGCGCGGTGATATGTTTCTCAGGCGGGCACCACATGCTGGCGTATTCCTGATCGGATTGAATCAACGTATCAATTTTCACCCAGTGTTTTTTACCGTTTTCAAACTCAATCCTCACACTCTTTCCGCTACTCATCTTATCGATCACTTTACCCTTTAACTTGGCCCCAGACTTTTCCTGAGTCCAAGTGCGCATTTCAGACACATCAGCAAACACGGATGACGTGGACAGAATGAAACTACCAACAATAGTCGCTGCAATGTATTTTTTAATATTCATGATTTCTGAGTTGGACGAGGTAGAGCATGTCCCTCCCCCCTCTACCTTAGCAAGAATATTTTTTCTGCTCAGGCTCATATCTATCCCACCTCAGTCTATGGCTTCACACGAAAGAACACCGTGAACTCAAAATCTTAACCTTGATGCGTTTCTCTGACCTACCGCTATCTTTCTTAAAAGAATCACTTTCAAATAAGGGATTCATTATTTCATTGGGGCAACGTCTGATCTTCGTTACCCTCTCGTCCAAGCAACCTCTAATGAATTTTCTCTACCACACCCTATCCATCCTGACAGCA
>JBMYYO010000265.1:0-2209 GCA_049609505.1 Akkermansiaceae bacterium
GCCGTAAGTAATCGGCAAGAAGCAATCATCCAAACCCCAAATGCAAATTATTATGAAACTCAAACTACTATCAATCAGCGCTCTAATCGGTATCGCTTCCATAGGTTCTACCATGGCGGTTACCGTCGCCACAGGCACTTGGCTTCAGTATAACTTTACCGATGGTTGGAATCCTGCAGGAAAAGACAACTTCAACTATTACATTACATCGAACGGTGGCACGAACTCAACCTATGCAGCTGGCGCAATTGATTCGCTCGGTAACACGATTGATGGAATAAGTCTCACCTCCAGCGGATGGGACGGGCATAACTTTCTAGCTGGTATTAATGCCTCGATTGATGGGGATGCAACTGGAGCGCCGGGGACCTCGACCTGGAGTGGGGATGAACTCGTAAACTTCTGGTGGAATGGCACCGCAAATGATGCCACGATAACCATCTCAGGTCTTGATCCAACAAAGACTTACAACATCTATTATTACAGTAAAATCAACCAGCCAGCATCGACTAACACTCACACGTTGGACATTAATGGCACGGCGCAACTAACAGCTATGAGGGGTGCTAGATATGGCAGTGATCAAGCAGATCTTGTGTTCAACGACATAAGTTTGAATGGCTCAAATGAGTTAGCTATGTCATGGAGCGGCGGTAATCCGTTTGTAAACTCGATTCTGATCGAAACAGTTCCAGAACCATCTTCCACAGCCCTTCTCGGACTTGGTGGACTTGCGCTGCTTCTGCGTCGCCGTAAGTAATCGGCAAGAAGCAAACACTCATCACAAACCCAAATACATTATGGAATACACAACAAAATTTGCCTGTGCATTAGCTGCGCTTGGCATGATAAGTATCGCAAGTAATGCGAGCGCGGCATTAGTCGCCGGACAGACCATGGGCATCGATCATGGAGCAGACGTTGCTCCTACGAATAACTTTAATCAGTTTGCCAGTGGTACATCTTTGATGCCCACCATTGATACGACGGGTTCTGCAATCACGGGAATCACTGTGACTGCGGCAGGCTTCACTGCGCAGAACAGCGATGCTGTTTCTCGCGGAGATGAAGATGCCGTTTTCAATGAGTCGAACCTAACAGACTGGTGGGGCTTCCCAACTGGAACTACAGCCATGTCACTCACCATTGCAGGACTAGATAATGCACTTACCTATGATCTGATGATTGGTGCAGGATTTGGCGGGCGAGACCTTCAAAACGTCTTCACCGTCGATGGACAAAGTCAGCAGGTGGACTCAACTTCTACGAATCCATTTACTGACTTCACAGGTCTTTCTACAGATGGCAGCGGTAACCTCGTCATCAACATCTCTTCTGCATCTGAAGACGTGAGAGTTGTTAGTGCTTGGGCTTTGACGGCTAATGCCGTTCCCGAACCATCCTCCACAGCCCTTCTCGGACTTGGTGGACTTGCTCTCATCCTGCGTCGCCGTAAAGGCTAAGGCGGACAAGTCCTCCGTCGCCGTAAGTAAGGTAAACTCCTTTATTCCGAATTTCTACATGCCCGTTTACTCCTTATTTGGGGTGAACGGGTATTTTTTTGCTTCGATCCACCCAGGACAGATGTGGATATTACGCATGTGTTGGTGGATTGTGGCTATGGATTTTTTTGGCAAAAGGTGGTTATATGCAGTGTATGCAATGTGATTACAGGAAGAGGCGCAAGGGTTTTGCTCTTGTAGCGACCATCTCGGTGATGGTGCTTCTGGTGATGATTGCTCTGGCGATGCTGAGCCTCAGTGCTCTGGAGCTGCGATCTTCCCGCAATCAAGATGCGATGGCCGTTGCGCAGGCGAATGCCCGCATGTCGCTGATGTTGGCGCTCGGCGAGTTACAAAAAGAGATGGGGCCGGACCAGCGGGTGACGGGTCGGGCGGCAATTCTCGATAGCTCCACAGAAACGCCCGAAGCCGATGGCGTGGGTCACCCGCATTGGTTGGGAACGTGGAACGCCTGGGACGATTGGTTAAACAGCTCTGCCATCACCTCGGCGTATCAGAAAGGTAGGGCGTCGCGGTTTCGCAGGTGGTTAGTTTCCCACCCCGATGTCTCAGCGACTGAGAACATGAATTTAGCCACTACAGCATCCGGCGATCTGGTGGAAATGTTGACCCTGCCTGACGACTCCACGGGCTTAGGCACGGTGGAAGTTCCTGCCATCGACACACCGAGAGGCCGCTACGCCTGG
>JBMYYO010000266.1:0-2180 GCA_049609505.1 Akkermansiaceae bacterium
GCAGGGAACCTCCCCCAATAGTGCGCTAGATAAACTTCAAAACAACTTCAGAGCCGCCCGTGGATTTTATCTGCGAGCGGCTCTTGACGTACAGCAATAGCGGTACATATTCCGCGCATGGCAAATACTTATAACGAAGCAAATTTCGAAGCTGAAGTCATTAACTCAGACCAACCCGTTCTTGTCGATTTCTGGGCAGAGTGGTGCGGACCATGCAAAATGATTTCTCCTCTCATCGATCAGTTAGCAGACGCCGTAGCTGGCACAGCCCAGGTAGGTAAAGTGGAGGTTGATGCTAACCAATCCCTAGCAGCTAAATACGGTGTGAAGTCCATCCCATGCCTACTCTTCTTCAAAGATGGCGAGGTGAAGGAAACCATCACAGGTGCTAACGTCACACTGGATCAACTCAAGTCCACTCTCGAAGGCCTCGCGTAACCGAGCCCAGAGGGGGAAGACTCCTGAATACTCAAGCTAACAACTGAATACTTCTAAGAATCCACCCTTGTGGGTTTGAGGGTTTCACAATGACACGTTTGATTGATTTCTGCGCCGCTCGGCTTCCTGTGAAGCCAGCGGCGTATTTGTTTCTATTCATCACCTGGGGAGTCATCCTATGGTTTTTATCCGAGGGGAACCCTGCACCTAAAAATGGACCTGACATCCCTCACCTAGACAAGGTCGCCCACTTTGGCTACTTTTTCGGTGGAGGAGGGCTACTTGCTGCATACGGGGGGCTAGTCTGGCGTCGATTGAGCAGGCGTGGCGTGATCCTCACTGTGACCATCGTGTGTTGTGTGATCGGCCGGCTGGATGAATACCATCAGAGCTTTAATCCGAACCGATCTGGAAACGACACTGGCGATTGGATTGCCGACACCCTGGGTGGGTGGCTGGGCGCATGGGTGTTTTTAGCGGTCATGCTGCCGAAAATCCTGCAGTTTGCTGAAAAAAAAGTGAATCGCTCCAGAAAACTCGCAAATTCCCTTGACTCCTGACCGCCACACTGTATTTCTCCCCGCCCACAACCAACAGTTTTTAAAGATATGGCAAGAGTTTGTAGCATCAGAGGTTCCCGAGTTCGTGTCGGTGGAAGAATCCACCGTTCCGGTTTGGCGAAGAAAAAAGGCGGCATCGGTCGTCACGTCACGAAGGTCGTAAAGCGCACCGTTTCACCTAACCTGCACACCAAGCGCATTTATGTGCCTGAGTTGGGCAGAACCGTGAAGGTAAAGGTTTCCGCTAAGGCGATCAAAACAATCAACAAAAACGGCGCATACGTCACCCTCAAGAAGGCTGGCCTTATCTAACCCGTTCTGATTGTAGATCAAATTTTACCAACGGCAGCCGGATCATTTCGGCTGTCGTTTTTTTTGGTAGGCTGGGATGGTGACAGGCACTAGGGGAGCGTGAAAGTAGAGGTATGGAGAAAGGGATTAACAAAGGGCAGTTCTGGGCTGGGACGGTGCTGGGGTGCTTTGCGGCACTTGGTAGCATTGCCGTGGTGGTAGTCTATTTCTCAGTGTTACTAGGTGGGGTGATAGTAGCATCCACCTCAGAGGGAAGCATCATAGAGCTAGTAGCATGGTGGCTACTGCTTCTGTTTGCCCTTGTCTTGCACATTATGGTGCGTGGGATGGTGCTGATGTCCTCCTTCCTAGAAAATAGGAACCAAGGCAGCAAGCCAAGCGACACCTCAGCCCAGCTCATGGTATTAGCAGGATTTCAGCTGCTGTGCGAGTTTTGCCGATTCCTCACCATCATCAGCGTGGTGACACTCATCTGTAGCCTAGCTAGCAAGAACATGGCCTGGACCTACTCATCAGTCAGCGCCCTCTTGCTTACACGCATCGGATCATTCTGGGGAAAGAAAAAACTAGCAATCCTCATTGCAGAAAAAGAATTGCGTGAGCGGAGGGGGTAGGCTGGGCGAGCAAGCACTTTACGGGAGTTTTGGGTAGGTTTTACGTTTTAGGAGCCATCTCAAAACACTTCGCGGGAACTGCTTTGCCTTGATTCCAAAACTCAACTGGGCAACATATGTAACCGAAGGATTTGCTCAACCGATGGCTTTGCCTTGATTCCAAAACTCAACTGGGCAACATCACTTATTAGCCGTTATTTGTATATGTATGGCTTTGCCTTGATTCCAAAACTCAACTGGGCAACATTCTGAAAGG
>JBMYYO010000267.1:0-2176 GCA_049609505.1 Akkermansiaceae bacterium
GTTAGAGTATTTTAATGAAAACTACGCTGAGGAATCCTGCGGTGGCTGTGATTACTGCACGGGGAATTTCAAACAAGTAGATGCCTCACGGGAGGCGCAGATGTTGTTATCAGCCGTGGCACGCACGGGCGGGAAGTTTGGTGCGGTACATCTGTGTGACATTGTGTGTGGTGCCAAGACGGCGAAGGTCAGGCAGTTTGATCATGATCAACTCAAGACGTATGGGGTGGGGAAGGATCGGGCGAAGGCGTATTGGTGATCGTTGTTAGATGCTTTGCTGGCAGAGGGTCGGTTAGAGTTGTCTCGTGATCAATTTCCAGTGCCGCAGCTTACGCAATCGGGCGCGGAAGTTCTCTACGGAAGAGAGAAGTTTTCGATCAATGAGGATACCAGAGAGGAGCCAGAAAAAGCGCGCCGTGGTCGTAAAAACCAAGCCTCAGAAATCGAGTGCCACGAGGGGTTATTTGAGTATTTGCGAGTGCTGCGTAAAGAAGTGGCGGATGAGGCGGAGGTGCCGCCCTACGTGGTTTTTTCAGACCGTTCACTGAGATCTATAGCGGCCACCATGCCTGAGAGTGATGATGAGCTGCTTCAGCTTCACGGCATTGGGCAGAACAAGTGTGAAAAATACGGCAAGGCATTTCTAACCGCTGTGGCGGATTATCTGGTAGAAAACCCAGATGCGATCAAAGAGAAAAGACCCATCCCAGCGGCACCTGCACCGAAACCGAGCAGTATCAAACGTGGTGTTTCTAGCACGGTGCAAACAACCCAAGAGTTTCTCAAAAAGGGTATGAGCATTGATGCAATTGCAAAGCAACGAGATCTAACAAGCTCCACCATCGAAGGCCACATCGCCAAACTCATCGAGGAGGGTGAGGAGGTGGACTGGCGGAAGTTTGTTACCGATGAGCAGATTAAGCTTTGCCACGAACTTTTTGCCGAGCACGGCACGGAGGCACTGTCTCCCATCATCGAGGCCGCAGGAGATAAGCTTGGCTATGGCGAAGCGAAAATCATCCGCGCGCAGATGGAGCTTGAGGCGAGGAAAGATGATGGCTCCTTGTGATCTTCCAAGCTTATCGGCAGCATTTCCTAAGCTGAAAATCCCTCCAGTTAGAAATGATTTCAACTGCTAATTATAAGCTCTGCCGTTATCGGGCTTTCTTTTTTAGTTCAGCGAAGCGTAGTTTCATTTGTTTGATACGCTCCTTGTGGCGCGGGTGATTGATGAGGTCTTTTTCTTCTTGTGGGTCAGTTGTTAGATGGAAGAGCTGTTCAACATCGTGCTCTGGCCAGTAGATGTATTTCCATTCTTTGGTGACGAGTGCCTCTGATGCAGGAATGAAGTTACGGTTTCTCAACGTGGGGTGCTCATAGAAAAAATCAGTCCGCCATGCTGGTGACTGTTCACTGAGATAGAGAGGTGAGATGTCTTGCCCTTGCATGGTTGCTGGCGGAGTGATTCCGGCGGCTGTTAGAATGGTGGCAGCGAGGTCAATATTTAGCGTGACGGCGGAGTGGGTAGAGCCACGCCGTTTCATGCGCGGGTCAACGATGACGAGTGGCACGCGAATGCTCTCTTGATGTGGATACCACTTATCGGCAAGGCCGTGTTCTCCGTGGTAGTAGCCGTTATCCGTTGTGAAAATGACGAGGGTGTTATCGAGGACGCCCTGCTTTTTTAGCTCGCCGAGAATGACTCCGCAGGTGGCATCTACCTCGGTGGCAAGGCGGTAGTAATTTTTCATCATGCGCTGGTACTTGGCGGGGGTATCGAACCGCCAATGCCAACGATTCCTGCCTTCGTTTTCCTCGTTGAAAAATTCTGGTAATCGGCGCCATGACGCAGCCGTGGCATTGCTGGGAACGGGGATTTTTTGATCCCGATAGAGTTTCATGCTGGCTGGCTGCGGCAGAAATTGATCGGGATGATTGTCTTGGGCATGGGTTGCAAAAAAGGAAACCGTTAGGCAGAATGGTTGGTCCTTGGGGCGGGTGCGCAAGTAGTTGATGGCGTCGGCTTCGTTCTTTTTAGTGACGTGGATTTGGGTGCCGTCTTTTTGTTTTAGCCAATGCCTGCCGTGGTAGGCTTTTCCGTAATGGAACTTATCCGCAGGAAACTTTCCGTTGTGCCACTTGCCAACGTGGGCGAGGTGGTATCCCGCTGCGCGCA
>JBMYYO010000268.1:0-2156 GCA_049609505.1 Akkermansiaceae bacterium
TTCTTGATCTATCAGAAGTGGATAACAACTTTGACCGATTGTTCTAATATGCTACCCAAATGACACGCAGCAGGAAAACTCCCAAGCTAACAAAAAACAACCACTGCCCAATGCGCAGCCGTTTCTTAGGCTTGTGAGACATCTGCACCATAGCCACTAGCAAGTTATAGAGCAAGAAGCCCATCACAGCAAACGAAACGCAGATGTAAAAAATCACCATCGGCTGGCTACTGATGTATCCCCAGGAAAACGTTAACGGCCAAAGCAGGTAAGAGCCTAACAAGTAGCGATGCACAATGCCATCAAGAGGCCTCACAGCACAATCAGCCATGCTTGGCTTGCGTTTAGACATGATCTTTGGCGGGTTATTCATCGTTCGTCGCTAGGTTGTTATTGGTCAATAGACTACGCCAAACCCCTAATTCAGCTATTACAATAATGCTCGTAGATTCCACCATCCACAAAAAAATAACCCTTCTCATCTTGCGGAATTCTGAAATCGGTGTAGAAGTTGTATTGAACTTCACGAAGTCCTACTAAAAATGAAACTTACTATCACACTAGCAACCAGTGTTGCTGCGTTCGGCTTGGCTCTGATGCCTCTTCATGCTGAAAATGCGGCAACAAAAGAAAAGGCAGCACCTGCCGCTGTCGCCGCAAAAACGACACCCGTTTACGTTATCCAAGTCTCTGGCAAGGGATGAGGAGTCGCCCAGAAGGCCAGTTTGGCCATCAAATCTCAGGACGGCGTCAAAAACATTCTCCTTTCCGGTTACCGCGCCACCGTCATCATGGAAGATGGCAAATCTCTTGAGAAAGAGGCACTCACCAAGGCAGTGGTTGCTAAAGGACTCCAGGTTAAATCGTTTGAAAAAACATCCGTCGTTGTCCCTGCTGAGGCATACATGCTCGCCGTCTCTGGCACTGGATGAGCTATCACCAATGACAAAGCCCGTGTGGCTTTAGAAAAAATCGACGGTGTTACAGGCGCATACGTTAACAAAGGGATCATACTCCACCTCGCCAATAAGGATGGATTTGATAAGAAGAAAGTAGCAACTGCCCTGACCACATTCAAAATGGTGATCAAGGAAGCTAAGAAGCTCGATACACTCCCATTCTAACGAAACCTCTGACTTTAACTTCGAGAAGTATTCACACCCCGCCCGGTTCAGCAATGAGCCGGGCGGTTTTTTTGTAGTGCTTTCTAGGCAGGAGGCACGATGGAAGCCCTCTGCCACACAAAGGCACGGTGCCTATCCTTATACCAACTCAAACAACTTTCTGGTATTTACTTAGGAAGAGGTATTGGAGGTAAGGTCTTGCCTTTACCACCAGGCTTAACCTTACCTTCCTCAGAAACGATTCGGTCTTTGTCTTTCTCTGATGTTTCCTCCGCCTGCTTCTGACCGCGGGCATGTTTTTGTTTCACAAGCTCTTCATCCACATAATACTCCGCAATACTGCGGTAGGTGGATCGGTTTGTGCGCGGATTTTGATAGAAGATCACAATCGATCTCTTAGCAGGATTCACTGACCAACGTGTGGCTGAGAAGCGCTTCCACTTCCCTTCTTTTTTATTGAAGAACTCGATGGCAAAACGCTCGTCCTTCACATCGGTCGGCTTTACCAAAACGTCCTTGGGTGTTGCTCCCGTAGGAATGGATTTGACAGTTTTTCCATACTTCAAGGCTACCTCTGAAGTGGTGAAGTTAAACATACGGCGCATTCCATAAGGAAACGATTTGTTAGATCCATTCATCGCAAGCACTCGGTAAGGAGCTTCAGCCTTGCGCCCCATGGGGACGAATAATAAAATCACATCCCCAGTGGCAGTTGGTGGAGTCACCGTGGCGAAGGGTTTTTCCTCACCGAGCTTGTAGATGGAAATGGGAACAGGGCCTTTATAGCTTTGGGCTGGCGAAAAGGCATCATCATACAATGGAAACTTGAGCCGCTCTTCCTTGCTAACGGCAATCTCGATTTCCTTCAGGCTCCCTTGATAGGCTGCGCAGAGGGTGCGGATATTGAGTCGCTTTCTACCGTCTTTTGCTGCCCGTGGTTTCCCAGATGGCGCGGTGGCTGAGCCTCCAGACTCGCCGGCAGGGTCTGCGTTGACAGTACCTAGGCCTAATATCGCCAGAAGTGAACAAGCC
>JBMYYO010000269.1:0-2155 GCA_049609505.1 Akkermansiaceae bacterium
CTTCAGTGGCAACGAGCGCAACTGTGTGTTTTTAAATCGAGGTAACGGCAAATTCACTACCGTGTCCGCTCTCAGTGGATGGGATTTTCCTGATGACAGCCGGGGCTTGGCACTGATGGATTGGGATCATGATGGAAAGATCGACTTCCTAACATCCAACAGAAATGCTCCACGTGTGCGCATGATGCGTAATCAGATGAAAAAAACGGGCAACTGGATCGGCTTCGATCTCATTGGCAAAGGAAATGAAAACCGCGATGCCATCGGAGCGCGTGTGCGCGTTGTTCTCAAGTCCGGCCGAGTCATCATCCGCACCCTGAGGGCTGGTGAGGGCTTTGCCAGTCAGTCGAGCAAGCGACTTCATATGGGACTCGGGTCCGCCACTGAAATTGCCAAACTTACCGTAGTCTGGCCAAATGGTGACCGAATGGATGTCAGTCCCCCTGAGATCAATGGTTACTATCGTATTCAACAATCTGATCGCAGTATCACAGCGGTAAAAAAACCTCAGTTAACTCCTCGAAAACCAGCGAAGCAAGTAAGCGCGCCGACGGAGTCCTCGAATGTTCGAGTGCCCTTGCAGATGCAGTTTCCTGCACCCAATTTGCGATACACTTCCGTTAGCAAACAAAAATTAATTCAATCATCGAAGCTTGAACGGCCATTGCTTATCTGTTTGTGGAGCGAGAGTTGTGAGCAGTGCCGAAAAAAATTGAAACATCTAACCGCTGAAGCAAAAACTATCGGCAAGCAGTTTGATGTCCTCGCGCTGTGTATCGATCAGGATGCAGGAGATCGTGTAAAAGCGCAGGCGTTTCTCAGAGAGATTCAGTTCCCGTGGTCAGCCGGTGTGCCATCGGGTGCCACCAATAAAGCGCTAGTGGCGATCTTTGGTCACACCCTATCCACACTCCACGATCTACCAACGCCAAGTGCTCTTCTCGTTTCTAAAAATGGCAACATCAGCACGCTCTACCAGAAGCATCACTCGGTGGACACCATTCTCGCTGATGTTAAAACAAAACCTGAAAGCAAAAGATGGCTATCAGCACCGGACAAAATTAACCTGCTCTATCTGCCTCGTATCTTAATGGATCACGGCACTCTGGAAGATACCGCCGACTACGTATCAAGAGCTCATAATAAATTGTTAGATCACAAGGAATACTGTGTTCTTCTCGCATGGGTGGCAGGTGAGTTTCTTAAACGTAATCAAACGCAAATGGCCGCATCTTACTTCCAGTTCGCCCGTCAAGCGGGACAAAACAATGCCGTGGTTATGAATAATGTGGCATGGGTGTATGCCACTAACAAAAATGCCCAACTCCGCAATGGCAAACTCGCCGTGATCTGCGCCATGCGAGCTGTGCAACTCACCCGAAGCCAGAACGCTGGATACTTGGATACACTGGCCGCAGCGTATGCAGAAACAGGAAATTTTCCCCTTGCGATTGCTACCGCTAACAAAGCCATCAAGGTCGCCCAACAACATCGGCAACACGCATTGATCCCGAGCATCAAGCAGTCCATCGGTCACTATCGACGGTCACAGCCGATTAGGGAATAGAGTGCATGCTAGCTAGTCATAACGAAAAGTGAAGGTCTAAGCATATGGTATGCTGGTGTTCAGTTATCAGAAGCACTCAAGCTCAAAGGTACTGCGTAAACTAACCCCACTTTTAAGTTGCTGGAAAACTCGCTATCTGCCTAACATTAATCACACGTTATGAAATCGTCCACACTACTTGGTGCTGCCCTTGCGGGTCTCTCTGCCTCCGCGCATGCTGCCACAATCTACACAGACACTGACCCTGGCTCAGACCTGGGTAATAGCCCGTCCTCACCGACCGACCTTTCCGGCGTTTTTTCTGATTTTCGTAATATGGGAAGAGTGGATGGCTCCTTCACAGGTGGCGCGGGGCCAGACTTTCGTGATCACTTTCTAGTGGACGCAGATCCTGGTGAATCTTACAGCATTCCCTTCTCTTATGATGGAGCCGGAAATCAGCTTTTTGTGCAAGTTTACTGGGGACCAGCTGGCAGTCCTCAATTGATTGACTCTTTCCCGTTCGCTGCTGGCTCTGGCGATAGCTCGATAGATTCATCACGATGTGACCCTCATCGGTTTCCGAGATGAGTGCTTCATTGCAGCTTC
>JBMYYO010000270.1:0-2024 GCA_049609505.1 Akkermansiaceae bacterium
ATTTTTGTAATGCTTACCATTTTTAGGGTCGTAATTCTTCACTCCCTTCTCCGCATAAATGGCACTGATTTCAGCATAGATATGCTTGTAGAGGCTGTGTTTGGCTCTGGTTCGTTTTCCTCGAATTCTTTTTCCTGGAGGTTTGATAAGATGTTTCTCGTTCAATCGGAAAGCCATGGCGCCTAGAACAATGTCCACGCACTGAAGAAGGATGTAATCATGAGAATCGATTTCTGATATGGCTTGTGGCTCTACGAGAATCCCACTCTCGCATAACTCCCCCGTTCGGTTCAGGCGGCAAACGTGTTCCTTAAACGCTGTAATCTGGATTTTGGTGTCGGGCAGACGATCTAAAAACATGCGGAGGCGAAAGGGTCTGACCTCACGGGAGCGAAATCTGAAACCAAAAGAGTGCTTGATGAACTGATAGTAAAGGCGGAGGTAACGCTCGTTTTTGGGCACCAGGCCACGTGTGTATTCATCACGATTATTGCGGAACATCACACGCATCTTAACCTTGCCATCCCGCATCTCTGCAAAAAAGGCAGTCACCATTGCCTTGTAGGATTCAAGATCACGGGCAGTAACTTTCTGCCACTTGAGTTCATCGCCCTGAAAGCCATGCTCTTGCTTACATGCTATCAGGCGTTCTCTGACTCCCTCGTAATCAGGTTGAGGAACTAACGCGCCTCCGTAAAAATTAGAGAACAACGTGCCGTCTTGAACTGACTCGTCTGCAAAGAGGTAATATTGGTTATGTAGATCCATTGCGCTATCGTCACTTACATCACTATGAATTGTGAAGGTTTATGAGTGGTCCCCATGCTTTCACTTCCGTTCATTCAACGCTGGGAGGGTGGCGACGATGGTGTTGGTTTGGGTGGAGACGTGGGCTACGCTTAGGATGAGGTTGAGGATGTATTGGGGGTTGTTGTGCTCGGTGCACCAGTCGTTGGGGTCGTTTTTGATGCCGCTTTTTTTGTCGATCTTGACTTGGTAGCGGTCGAGCAGCCAATCGATGGCGGATTTGCCGTTGACGATGTAGTTGTGCGCGTCCTCGGGGATGTTGCTGATCGTTATTTTGCTATTGTAGATGATGCGGGTTTTGTCGAAACGCTGGCCTGCTGCTTTCTGCTCGGGGGTCGGGCGGGCGTAGGTCATTTTCTTGATGCGGTAGAGGTCTTGCGGATCAAGGGCGAGTTCATCGCCTTGCACGTTGACGTCTGGGTGCGGGGCGATGTCTTCGTAGTTCAGGTGTAGCTCGGCAAGGTCACGGCCAGCTTGGGTGAAGGCGGCATAGTCTTTCTTCTGCTGGGTGAGCGGAATGCGCGGCAGCATTTTCTTGAGGTCGGCGGCGAAGCGTTCGCGGTATTCCGGGCTGTGGAGGATGCCGTAAACGTAGTAGAAAATGTCTTCTTTGCTGACCTTGTTTCCGTAGGCCTCACGGAAGGTTTTTAGTATCTCATCCGAGATGGCGGACTTGCGACGGTAGCCGTCGATGATTTCGCCTTCTGCTTCGGTATCACTGGTTAGATCAAGTTCGCCGTCTTTGGTTTCTGAGACTTTTTCGTAGAGGTAGAGAGGGAAACATTGGCCGCCAGAGACTGTGTGAAGATTTGGAAGGGCGTTCATTCCAAAGGCACAAAAAGGAACTGTTTCACCTATTCCAGGGACAGCGATTACTAAGTTTTTGTGGTGAATCGTCGGGAAAAGTCGTTCTTTGTAGCGGTGGTTAAAGTGACGATCGTAATAGAGTTCCTGCTTGCAGTAAGGACGGTAGAGTGAAGTTCCCAACTTTTCTGTGGAGTAGGCACACGTGCTATTTTGGCAGAGCTTGGCAATGAGCGAACCAGTCCACTTGATTTGCTTATCATCATTATCAATCCGCTTCTTCGCTTCCGTTTCTGGTTTATCCGCAGCTCTACATGCTACCGCGTGTTGCTCGACTTGAGTATTGTAGAAGGCAATGGTGTTCTCCATATGCTCGGCGAGTTTGTCTTTCGAGAAATTATAAACCCACGCAT
>JBMYYO010000271.1:0-2017 GCA_049609505.1 Akkermansiaceae bacterium
GATGTTAGATGGGTAGGTCGAGATAGGCACCAAGACCGTGCAGGCCGCCTTCACGGCCGTAGCCGCTCTCCTTGAATCCTCCGAACGGGGAGGTGGGATCAAACTTATTGAAGGTGTTCCCCCAGACGACTCCTGCATCAAGGCTGCCTGTGATTTGGAATAATCGTGAGCCTTTATCGCACCAGACTCCGGCAGAGAGTCCGTAGGGTGTGTTGTTTGCCTTCTCGATGACTTCAGGCACCGTGCGGAATGTTTGCACGGCTAGCACGGGGCCGAAAATTTCCTCTCTCGCAATGATTGCAGATTGGGCGACGTTGGTGAAGACGGTGGGCGGGCACCAGTTGCCTTTTTCAGGCAGTACGCAATCGGGCTGATAGACATCCGCTCCGCCGTCGATGCCCGCTTTGATATATTTATTAATGGTCTTCAGCTGCGCCTTTGAGTTGATTGCCCCAACGTCTGTGTTTTTATCCAGTGGGTCTCCAACGATCAGAGTATCCATACGTTGCTTGAGCTTCCACATGACTTCATCATAGACGTTTTCTTGAACAAACAAACGAGATCCAGCGCAGCAGACGTGACCTTGGTTGAAGTAGATGCCATTGATGATTCCCTCGACGGCTTGATCGATAGGCGCGTCCTCAAGGATGATGTTTGCTGCTTTTCCGCCGAGCTCTAGAGTGATTTTTTTATCGGTATGAGCCACTGATTGCTGGATGAGCTTACCCACACCAGTGGAGCCAGTGAAGGCGACCTTATCCACATCGGGGTGGTTCACCACAGCGGCACCAGTTTCTCCAGCTCCGGTGACGATATTCACTACGCCATCGGGTAGGCCAGCATCAGCAATTACCTCAGCGAGTTTTAATGCGGTGAGAGGGGTGGTTTCCGCTGGCTTTAGCACCACGGTGTTTCCAGTGGCTAAGGCGGGGGCGATTTTCCACGCTGCCATGAGGAAGGGGAAATTCCATGGGATGACTTGCCCTGCCACGCCGAGCGGTTTTACTGGGAGATTGGGAAATGCGTATTCTAACTTATCCGCCCAGCCTGCGTTGTAGAAAAAGTGATTGGCTGCGAGAGGGATATCGATATCGCGTGACTCACGGATGGGTTTGCCGCCATCCATGGTCTCGATGATGGCAAACTCACGGGCGCGCTCTTGGATGAGGCGCGCGATGCGGTAGATGTATTTGCCGCGTTCGCGACCGCTCATTTTCCCCCATGCTCCTTGATAGGCGGCGCGGGCGGCTTTGACGGCGGCATCGACATCGGCTTGGCTGCCTTGGGCAACTTCTGCAATTTTTTTCCCCGTTGCGGGATTGGTGGTGGCGAAGTATTTTTTCTCATTAGGGGCGGTCCATTGGCCTCCGATGAAGTGATTGTATCGCTTGGCAAGATTCACCTGCGAGGGTGACTCTGGCGCGGGGGCGTAATCCCATGGAGTGGATTTTGTTTTTCTAGGCATGGTGTGGGAAATGGGGTGGGTTAGTCTTTGGAGAAATATGGAGCGGACTGGTAGTGGCCAGTTTCGAGTTTGGCGACTTGCATGAGCACGTCATTGGCGAGGCTGCTGGCGCCGAAGCGGAACCACTCGTTAGAGAGCCATTGTTCGCCGAGCGTTTCTTTCACCATCACAAGGTAGTGTAGGGCGAGCTTGGATTTGGAAATGCCACCAGCCGGCTTCATGCCGATCATTTGTCCGGTTTTGATGTAGTGATCACGAATGGCGAGCAGCATGACCAAGGTGACTGGGATGGTGGCGGCGGATGAAATTTTCCCCGTGGATGTCTTGATGAAATCTCCCCCGGCGTGAATGGCGATGTCACTGGCGCGGCGCACGTTATCGAGGGTGGCAAGCTCGCCAGTTTCTAGGATGACTTTGAGCCGGGCACTGCCGCAGGCTTCTTTAACGGCGGCGATCTCATCAAACACGTAGTTGTAGTCACCAGAGAGGAATCGACCGCGTGAGATGACCATATCAATCTCATCTGCGCCATCGCTGACGGCACGGCGAGTT
>JBMYYO010000272.1:0-1927 GCA_049609505.1 Akkermansiaceae bacterium
CTCCATTGATCGACAACGATGGTATCGCGGAAAAAGACCAGTGAATACTACCAGAAAGTTTTTTGAGTTGGTACTACAATCATGTCAATCTTGTTAATCCTGTCTCAAAAAAGACCCCGCGCCCTCATCAGTTATTAAACTTCCCGCCGCCCCTGCAAAGCACGCATCAGGGTGAGCTCATCGGCATGATCTAGGCCACCGCCCGCTGGCAGACCTTGAGCAATGCGAGTGACTTGGCAATCACGATTGGCCAAGGCTTCTGCTAAGTAATTAGAAGTAGCCTCTCCTTCCACATCTGCACCCAACGCAAGAATGATTTCCATACCGGGCGATTGATCCACCCGCTTGAGCAATGGCGTAATGCGGAGATCATCCGGCGTTATGTTGTCTAGTGGCGATAGTTTACCGCCTAGGCAGTGGTAGAAGCCTTTGAAGGCATCTGAGCGCTCTAACGGAAGCACATCCGTAGCTTGCTCAACGACGCAGAGCTGGTTCGCATCTCGGCTAGAGTCATCACATACCGTGCAGCCTTCAGCCGTGGCAAAAAAACCACAAACAGCGCAGGAAGTAACGTTTGCCTCGGCTGTTACGAGCACTTGGGCAAGCTCAGAGGGGTTTGCCTTGTCATTCTGAATAAGCCAAACTGCCACCCGCTCGGCACTGCGAGGCCCGATTCCTGGGAGCCGCTTGAGCTCGGCAATCAAATCAACAACTGGTTCTGGGTAGTCCGCTCTTGCCATGGGTGCTAGTTAGTCACGTGGTTTGTATTTGTCGTCGGAGTTCGGTGCTGGCTCAGCGGCAGATTGCTTCTCAGATTTTTGTTTTTCTGGCCGCTTTTCTGGCCGCTTCTTGGGCACTTTTTTTGTGCTTTTTCGGGCGATTTTTTTTGCCGTTTTTTGGGCAGGTTTCTGGGTTGTTTTCTTCTGCGCAGGTGCTGTGTTTCTAACAGGTGAAGCAGTGCCCCTCGCCCTGACCGAATGGACAGAACGGGCTGAATCACATGGCATCGTGTGATTGGATGCGTAAATCACCGTGCAAAACCATGCCCACACGATCCCAACAACAGGCATCATCGGAGGGAAATAGTATCCCCACACAGCTAGAGCGGGAACCATTGCCAAGACTACTACCACGGCTGACACTCCCAGAATACATCGGCGCCATGAGCCAGAGGAATCTAACACTGCATACGATAAACCGATGCAGAACAGCCCTGTCACTATCACCATCAAAGGTATCCCCAATTGCTGAGGCTCATCCCCGTGGAACACTGGATCCAGCAAGGATGTTAGGAGGGTAGAGTTAGCCCCCTTGAATAAGCCTAACATCTCCAACACCACAGCCAGCACCAGTGCGACCATCCCAAACATAATACCGGGACCGTCCACTCTGCCTGCTGGGGCGGTGGTGCGTTGTTTTTGGGATGACATAGGTGAAGCTGCTAGATTACAGCTATAATCAACAGCTATAATTACAGTTAGAGGTGGTGTGAGGTGGTGTGCTTGCCGCGGTGGAAGGGCAATTACTGCTCTCCTTTTGCCTCGGCGGCATCAGTATATGACTGAACCACGCTGTCACTCAAGAATTTGTCTGCATCATTGACGGCGGAGGCATCCAGAGTGAATGTGCCCTTACTGGTATTGCGCTGAATGAGCTTCAGCCCGAACTGGTAGTCTTTGAATTTTTGTTGGCAAACTTGCAGCACACTCCGGCCTTGATTCTCAGCTTTCTCGGCGAGCAGAGACACCGCACCATCCTCAATCTCTAATATGATTCCGTGCAGCTTTTGGAACTCTTGGCAAAAGAGATCCACTTCCTCACGGGCTTTGGCAACATTCACCCGGTTACCAAGCTCACGGTACTTGGCAAGAACCTCTTTCCGTTTGTCAATAAGCTCCCCATCAATGGTGAGTTCACTCACGGATGT
>JBMYYO010000273.1:0-1897 GCA_049609505.1 Akkermansiaceae bacterium
GCTAGTAAATCTTCAACAAAGGAGGCTGCCCACCCCTCTGGAATATCGCGTTTGAGAGTTTTGTTCTGGGTCATGGGGGCGCCGGAGGATTGGTAGGGTTGGCCTTCTAGCTGGGGCTTGCCCATGGCGGCGGCTTGGGCGGCGGTGATGGGGAAATCAAACTGCACAAACCAGTAGTCGTAGAGCAACTTCGCCATGCCCTCCAACTCCGCGTTGATCCGGTTGTTTAACTCGATCTTGGCATCGAGTGCGGAGAGGACGGCGGCTATTTTTTGTTGGGTAGGCAGATCGAACGGTGGTAATCTTACGTCCCCAAGAATTCTTTGGTTCAGATTATTTATGTTTGTTCCTGCGCTCGAGGAGATGGATTTCTTAAAATGAGCTGTTCTGGTATAGTAAGCGCAAAACTCAGGATCAATCTTGGCATCAGTAACTCGGGCACGAATACAAAAGCCAGAAAACACCGCTTTTATAGCCTTAGTTATGAACAGACTTCTTCCGACCAATGCTTTATTTCCATTTGATCGAACAAATAGAATATCACCCTTTTTGAGATAGTCATCTGCATGGACAACTCCTGTTGGATTGATTTCTGAAAGAGTTTCGTAATTTGGTTTAAAGTTATCTTTGAAGTCGGGAATGCCTATTAATAGACAGCCTCTACCTTGGCTTTCTCTGGAAAAATTCATTCCGTTTCGAAATTCCGCAACGTCACCAAACCTCGCACAGTTAGTAATTTCGCTCACAATCTCAACCCTTTCATTTGCTCCTGAATCTCCCCCTCAAGCTCCCGGGACTCCGCAAACATCTCTTCTAACCGATCCTGAAAGCCGTTCATTTTTTCCTTAAACTCCTCTTGGGTAATGTCCACATACTCGATCTTCACCTCAAAGTATTGTCCGGCGCTGAGGGAGAAGTTTTTGGCGGCGATGTCATCGTAGGAGACCACCACGGAGAAGTCATCGGCGGGTTGTTTGCCGTTGAAGGAGGCGATGATGTGGTCTTCCTCCTGGGTGGAGAGTAGGGTTTTCTGGTTTTTGCCCTCCTTGACCTTGGTGCCGAGCTTGGAGGCATCAATGAGCACCACGTCTTCTTTGTTAGAGGCATCGAGGAAGAGAATGGAGACGTTCGTGCCGGTGGTGGCAAAGATATTCGAGGGCATGGAGACCACCCCGGCGAGCATTTTGTTTTCCACCAAATGTTGGCGGATTTTTTTATCAATGCCGGACTGTGCAGTGATAAATCCGGTCGGCACCACGATGGCCGCGTGTCCCGTTTCGCTCAGCGAGTGGATGATGTGCTGGAGGAAGAGCGAGTAGATCGCCATCTTGTCCTTTGCCTTGGCGGGCACCTTGGGGATGCCTGCAAAGAAGCGATCGTTGTTTGCCTTCGTATCCAGCTCATCGCGGAAGTCTGAGAAATCCAGCTTAAAGGGAGGATTGGAAACGATGTAATCAAACTTCTGCAGTTGCCCGGAATCCGGCTCGCGGTGATATGGGTGGTGAATGGTATTTCCCTGAATGATGTTCGGGATGGAGTGCACCAGGTTGTTTAAGATCAAGTTCAGCCGGAGCAGGCTGGAGGATTTCTGGGAGATGTCCTGGGAGTAGAGCGCGCATTTGTCCTCGCCGATGGCGTGGGCGAGGTTCATGAGCAGAGTGCCGGAGCCAGCGGAAGGATCGTAGCAGGTGACGTTCTGGATGCTCTCACCCTCGGGCACAAGGCAGGCGGCCATGATCTTGGCGACGGCGTGCGGGGTGTAATACTCGGCGTATTTTCCGCCTCCGTCTTTGTTATAATCCTTAATGAGATACTCGAAGAGCGTGGCAAAGAAATCGAACTTCTCGGAGAAGATTTGCTCGAAGGAGAAGTGCACGAGTTTATTCACCATCGCGCG
>JBMYYO010000274.1:0-1773 GCA_049609505.1 Akkermansiaceae bacterium
TTTTGAGGAGGATACTCTGTCAAAGTTGAAAGCTGCGGAGATGGATGGTGAGGTGCTTTCGACCGGAACAATGGATGAGAATGTGACGTTGCGGAGGAGTGCCGTGCCGATTGAGGCACGTGTGGCTGCGGCTGAACTGGCACTGGAACATTTTGAAAACGGAACCGAGCCGGGTGGCCGGACGATATTGATTGATAGGAGCTGTGATATTTCGAGAGGATGAGCCGGGTAAAACAATTAGTAAGCGGCGGTACCCCTGGCTTGAGAGCCGAGGGGTTTAGTAATTTTGAGGCTGCAAACTGGAGCCCGGAGCGGGGGTATGTTTACTATCCGTTTGTCGAGAGTGACAAGGCAGTGGATGCCTGGACACGCGGTGAGCTGATGAAAAAGAGCTGCTGGGCATTCGACAACATCGGTTTCATCCGTGGTCTGTTAGTGAATGCTGCGCGGATGTGTTCGCAGATGATACCGGTGGCTGAAACGGCTGATGAGGATTGGAACCGGCTTTGTGATGCCGAGTTTGCCCGGGCGACAATGAGCGCGGAGGTGTTCGATGTTTCGGGTAAACTGAATTGGGATGAGTTGATTTTTTCCATTTTTCTCGGCACGGACAGGCTGGGGGATTGTGGGGTGGCACTGGGTCACTCTGATGACTACCAGCCGCGCGTTCGTTTTTACGAGGGATACTCCATCGGTGATGATTCCGAGGATGAGAGCGGTCGATTTGAAGATGGGATTCTAACTGACAGGCTGGGCAAGGCTCAGAAATACCGGATCATTACGGCTAACGGGCACAAGGATTTCCAGCGCAAGGATTTTGTTTATTTCGCTGAATACGAAAGGCCAGGGCAGAGACGCGGACTGCCGCGCACCTATCACCTGCTGAACCATGCGCATGATTCCAAGGAAATTGTGGGCTTCTGGAAAGGTGGAATCAAGGCTGCGAGCCAAGTGGGGATGCAGATTGTCAACTCCAAGAGAGATGGAGGGCCGCAAGGCTGGGGGCACAATTTGGCGCAACGGAATCAGGAGGCGAGTTCTAACAAGGGAACGCATCGGCAGGGGCCAGTCACTGTGGACAAGGTGTATAACCAGACGCAGATCATGGAGCTGGGTGAAGAGCGCATCGAGCTTCTGCATGACCAGCGGCCAGCGCCGAATCAGATGGAGTTCATGGACTACATCAAGCGGGACATGAGCATGGGCTACGGGCTTCCGGTGGAGGTTGTTTGGAACATGAGTAAGCTGGGAGGTGCCACTGTTAGGAGTGTGCTTGCCCAGCAGCAGGAATTTATTGACCGGCGGCAGCGCTGGATTGTTAGGCAGGGAGCTGCGCGGCTCAGGAACTGGGTGGTGGCATTGGCGATTAAGGCAGGCCGCATCCCCGAGTGTAAAGATCCGGACTGGTGGAAACACAGCTGGATGTTCGGCGCACGTCAGAGTGCGGATTTTGCAAAAGATAATCGGGCGCTGATGGAAATCGTGAACCGTGGCGAGCTTTCGCCGGATACGTTCCACGCCTTCAGCGGGCGGAAAGTGGATTCCGAAGATGAGCGCACGCTAGCCCGATGGGTGAAGCGCAAGGAGATGTGTGAGGCAAAAGGGCTCCGGTTAGAAACCGTCTGGCCACCGGCACCAGGCACTCCCGCCACGGCTGAAATCTCCAGCGACCAGATGGAAGAAATCAAAAACAAAGACGATGAAGCGTAAGCATAATTTACCCCGCTTGATGGGGAAAGTATTCATGGAGCCGTGGGCTATCATGCCGAGCAA
>JBMYYO010000275.1:0-1750 GCA_049609505.1 Akkermansiaceae bacterium
ACTCGCTCCCACCATCGCCGGAGAACAGGTCATTTTCGGATGCGACGACAGCCACGTTTACTCGGTGAATGCAAAAACCGGAAAGCTCAATTGGAAGTCGGGCGTGCCCGAAGCCGCCAAGGAACACCTCCCCGGCAACGGCAGGATGATCTCGCTCTACCCCATCCGCACCGGCATTCTTGTGCGTGGAAAAACTGCCTACTTCGGCTGCGGCTTGTTTCCAAAAAATGCCGCCGCTTGGTACTGTTCGTTAGATATTCGCACAGGGAAAATCATCGACCGAAAACCGCTGCAAAAATCCCTCCAAGGATACCTCGCCGATCGTGATGGCCGCATCTTTGCTCCCACGGGTCGCGATCCATCAGGTGCATTTGTCGCCACCTTAGAGAAGAAACAAAAGACCGCTGGGAAACCCACATCTCTCGCCACTGCCACCATTCCCAAGCAGTTTCCCTACTCATTCGCCAGCACCGCCAAGCACGGTGTCGGCGGCGGTAATGGCAAAGTCGCCCTACTCAATGCCTCTAATGGTTCACTAATCTGGCAAGCCAAGGTCCCCGGCATCGCCCGCGAGATCGCCATCGCGGACAACCGCGTGATCGTTTCCACCGACGAAGGAAAAATCCTCTGTTTCGGCAAAAAACGCGACACCGAGGCAAGCCAACAAACCGCCTCCTACCCATCCCAACACAAGATGGATACCCTGCTCGATAGCGTGGAAAACCTAAAGAAATTCATGCCCTACACCAAGGGCTACGCCTTAGTCATGGATGCGGAAACGGACGGAGGGAAACTTCTCCACAGCCTCGCCACATCAAGCAACCTAACAATCATCGCGCTGGCGAAAAACCCCGACTCAGCAGATAGACTCCGCCGCTCCATCGCTGCCCAGAAACTCTACGGCACCCGCGTTTCTATCTACCCGACACCCAAGCAACTGCCGTATCGCGCGAAGTCGTTTAACCTGATCACATCCGCCAGCAAAGCCCGCTCTCTAACATCATCGAGACTCAAATCCCTCCTCCGCCCCGCCACCGGAATCATCTGGCAAGTCGGCAGTGACAAAGCACTCTACCGCGCACCCGCCCTCAAAGGCGCTGGCGAATGGACCCACATGTATGCTGACCCCGCCAACACCGCCTGCTCCCAAGACACCCGCGTAGGCTCTTCGCTCGCGCTGCAATGGTTTGGCAGGCCCGGCCCGCAGCACATCATTGATCGACACCTCCGCCCCACCCCACCCCTCGTCAAAAACGGCCTCCTCATCACCCCAGGAAACAACTACCTCATCGCCACCGACGGCTGGAATGGCACCGTGCTATGGGAGAAACCCATCCCCAACATGAGAAGGATCGGTGCCCTGCGCGATTCTGGGAATACCGTTCTAACAAACGACCTACTCTACGTTGCATCCGGCTCCGAATGCCTCGCTTTGGACATCCACACCGGATATGAAAAACGCCAACTCACCCTGCCGCCCGAGTTCTCTGCGAACACCCATGAGTGGGGCTACCTCGCGTCAGTTGGCAGCGGCATCATCGGCACCGCGGTCAAAAAAGGCACGGTCCTACGCGAGATGAGCCCACGCGCCATTTACTCCGGCGGCTACGGAGACAACACCACCATCGCCACCTCGGATGCCGTTTTTGCCATGGATCGCCACAGCGGTAAACACCACTGGACGTACAAGGCCAAAGGCGCGGTGTTTAATCCATCAATTGCTATTTCTAACAAAAAAATATTCCTCATC
>JBMYYO010000276.1:0-1660 GCA_049609505.1 Akkermansiaceae bacterium
AGAAAATTTTAAGAAAATAATGAAATAATATGTAAAGTGTTTATTATCATTGGTGTATATTTATTCCAATATTTTCGTGTAAAATTTTAGTAAATAGAGTCATTAAACTGATTGCGCCACTGATTGTGCAAAAGCAATGCCGATAATTCCCATTTGGGCGTATTTGAAGAAGTTTAGATGCGTTAGTTTCATTGGGGAAGTAGTGAGTGTGAATAGTGTGAAAGAACTTTTACCGATCAGGAAACTATCACTGACAACGGCTCATGTAAACGGAAATCGGTAGAAAGCAATGGCTCAAGTTAAGCGAGCTAATGATGTCAAATAAGTAAGTTGTCCGAACGGTTGATTATGCTAGAACGCCTTGCATGAAGGGACGTGTTTCGAGCATCATAGCGCACCAAAGAAGGGTGGGGCTGCGCATCCCGCGTTGGGCGGCTCAAAACACCATAGTTGTAAACGGAATCGTGAAGTTTCTCCGCGAGAGTAAGCAAGATTGGATCATCGATGCTGATATAGAGACTGATCGAGAGCTTCCTCCAAACATCATTGATAAAAACTGGACGGGCAACGGTTTGATTGTGTTCCGTTGTTCTGAGGACGAGGCTGCGGCATGGTTGGCCCGGGGCATCCCTGTGGTTAACATTAGCACGGAGACAAATATTAAAGGTGTTCCTAATGTCATCCCTAACAATTACCAAATGGGCAAGCTGGCTGCGCAGCACATGATGGATCTTGGGCTGCGAAAGTTCCTCTACATCGGAGAAAGCCTCCGGCGTTATTCGAGGCTCAGGCAGCAGGGGTTTGAAGAGACACTCGAGGCCGCGGGCTTTGTCTCTTTGGAAATCGATCTGAAAATATCTGAGATGCCTGAGGATAGGAAATCAGAAATTCTTCACGAGCAGCTCAACAAGCAGCTCGGGGTGCTGGAGCTCCCCACTGGAGTGCTCGCACGGGATGACATTGTGGCGATGAATGTGCTGCGCTCCACCCGCTCGCTAGGTATTAACGTGCCGAGCGATATGGCCCTCATCGGAATCAATGATTCAAGTCCCTATTGCCACGTAGCTACGCCCAAGCTCACAAGCGTGCGTCACCCGGGAATGGGTATTGGTTTTCACGCGGCGCGTGTGTTAGACGGACTAATGAATGGTGAGAAACAACAGGGTGATACTTTGTTAGACTCATCGGGTATCTCTGAGCGAGAGTCTTCAAACATCATTGCCGTGGAAGATGAGCTAGTGTCTGAGGTGTTAAAATACATGCGGCTGCACGGAAAAACTGAAGCTGTAAACATCGCGGCAATGTGTCGGGCTTTTGGTATTTCCAGCACTACTTTGAGAATCAGATTTAAGGAGGCGATAGGGCACTCGGCGAAGGAGGAACTGAGCCGCATTCGCCATAAAGTAGCCAGCCAGCTGCTAGTAGAAACCGCAATGAGCGTGCAAGAAATAGCCTATGACATGGGGTTTAACAGCCCCGAGGAGCTAACTCGTTTCTTCACTAGGCATGAAAAAATTTCCCCCACACAATTCCGCGCAGCAACGCAGAAGAGGCTCGGTATGTGATGGGCGGAGTGGGTTTGTCCCGGCTTACCTGAGTCCCTTGGGCTTAGCCTTAACGGGTGTAGGTTTGCTGAATTCCATAAACGTAATGCCTGATA
>JBMYYO010000277.1:0-252 GCA_049609505.1 Akkermansiaceae bacterium
AGAAAGTGCGCCCATTCCACGCCCAAGCAAACAAAGTGCGCGGCATCGCATTCCAGACCGATGACGCAGGAGTGAGAAATGTTTATGAGATCCATCTGATGAACAAACGCACAGAGACGGACAGTTTTACAATTACTCTGTTAGATGCACCAGAGTGGATTCAAACCAGCGGCACTACAGAAGGTATTGCGCTGGATGAAATGGAAGAAAAAACTTACAACCTCGTAGTAATCGCTCCCGCTAAAAAATACG
>JBMYYO010000277.1:262-1648 GCA_049609505.1 Akkermansiaceae bacterium
GCTGGCGAGTTCGATTTCACCCTGCAAATCAAATCAGACACGGACGGCTCCACCATCAAGCTCCCCATGAATTTTCAAGGACCTAATCCACAGCTCTACCGCCAGCGCATCCATCAGAAAAATTAACCTCCCATGCTGCATTTACCTAAAAAACATCCCTGGCTCATCCTCGTTTTCATCTACGTGGTGATCATCGCCGTGTGGACCACTTTCCTTGTCTTAGGGAAGCAACAGGGCAAACGCATGACTCCCGAGCAAGCTGAGCAACACATCCGCAAGCACACCACACCAGCGGATCCCACCAATCCAGCAGCCCCAACCGATCGCTAATTCTCAAGCACGTCCTCCACAATGGAAACCATCAACACACCCGCATTGGCATTACTGGCTGGCCTGATCACCAGTATTCACTGCGCTGGTATGTGTGGCCCCATCGCCTGTTCACTCACTGCGGTCAAAAAAGACGACACCAGCCGCACTCTCACATCCGTGGCATATCACGGTGGAAGGCTCATCTCTTACGCTGCCATCGGCGCATTATTCGGCACCATCGGTGATCAGTTTCTCATTTCATTTTTCAATTCTCCTGCCGTCATTTTACCATGGGTTCTGGTGGCAGTGTTCGTGGCTATTGCCTTTGGCCTTGAGAAAAAAATCCCCCGCCCTGCCTTCTTTAAGCGCTGGATGGCACGGCTGAGGTTCAAGGCACTCAAGGCATCCGCCACGCGCGGTGCTCTGCTGATGGGGCTAGCCACCCCTGCCCTACCGTGCGCCCCGCTCTACTTGCTTTTTGCTGCCTGTTTAGCCACTGGCTCCGCCATTCAGGGCGCGGAGTTTGCTCTGGCGTTTGGCATCGGCACCATCCCGCTGCTATGGGCCACCCAAGTAGGAATGGCCAAGCTTCAGCTTAAACTAGGCGGGCAGTGGGTTCCACGGCTCCGCAAAACGCTCGCCCTCATCGCAGCCGCCGTGATGGTCATCCGCCTCCACGATACCATCCCTCTGATCCCCTCAGCCAACGCAGCACCGAACCCGGCGCATCCAAAAGAATCACTGGAAAACAACGGTGCCGAGGAAGAGAGCCTGCCAAGCTGCTGCCATTAGCCTCTCAACGGTAACAAATACGGCACAATTCCCTTTCCCATGAGGAAAATTTCGCCTATCTCGGTGCAGCGAAATTATTTCTCCCCATGCGTGTCTTTCTTATCCTCTTCCGCAAGGAATTCAAAAACTACTATCTCACCCCCTTTGGCTGGGTGGTATTGGCTCTTGTGCTGCTGATGCAGGGCATGTCTATGACGGGTGCTCTTGAGCTGCTCAAAGACTCTCCAAGGATGGATAACTTCCTCTTGCTCACTCTAAGATCACATAATTTCTGGTTCTATT
>JBMYYO010000278.1:0-1646 GCA_049609505.1 Akkermansiaceae bacterium
CCGCAAAAGGCTTCCTAGTCGTCTTTGCATCAGGAAAGGACCGCCGGACCGAAGGTGGAGAGCTGCATACAAATTTTTCCCTGAAGAAATCAGGTGAATATCTGGCTCTGGTCAAGCCACTGGGTACGGTAGAACACCATTACTCCCCGAGCTATCCTGGTCAGGCAACTGATGTTTCCTATGGGTTGGCACAGAACGGTGCGACCACGACAATCGTTTCTCAAGGCTCACTCGGCCGAGCTGGTGTTGCTGCTAGCCAGGGCGATTTCAATGCGAATTACAACGGCTGGAACACCTCGATCAACGGAAGCTTCACTGGCTCAACATGGAGAAACGTTTTTCTGGGGGTCGGCTATGAGAGGAACTCTGGGTATGGGAATTGGATAGGTGGAAGCGGGGATTTTGAATCGCAGATGTATAATACCAATTCATCAATTTTCTTGAGATCTATTTTTACCCTAACTGATCCAAATGAAGTAAGCGGACTCATCTTAAGAATGCGTTACGATGCTGGGTTTGTAGCATACATCAATGGTGTAGAGGTGGCATCTAGCCGTGAGCCATCTACTCTATCTTGGAATAGTTCAGCTACGGAGGATCGTCCAGATAGTCAGAATGAGGACTGGGAATCATTCTCGATCAATCTCACCGGTGTGACCCTCAATGCTGGTAACAACCTGCTTGCTATTCACGGGCTAAACGATCGGGTCGGCAGCTCTGACATGCTGTGCTTACCTGAGCTGGATATGATAGGGAACCCATCTAGCACAACCACGAGCGTTTATTTTCTGTCCCCCTCACCAGGAGGGGTAAACTCAGGAGGCTCTACTGATCTCCCTCCCTTAGTTGACGACGTGACAGACTCAGTATCGCCACTGCGTCCAGGTGGTGGAGGCAGTGCTCCCATCGCAGTGACAGCACGTGTCACCGAGACCAATCACCCAATCAGTTCTGTTAGGCTGTATTATCGCGCCATGTATAACAGTGAGTCTCAGCTCACGATGAAAGACGATGGCATTGCCCCTGATGTAACTGCGGGAGATGGCATTTACACGGTAAATTTACCAACCAATACCCTGAATGCTGGGCAAATGCTGCGTTGGCGGGTCGAGGTGAGAGATGATCAGAATAACCTGTCAAAATCCCCCCCGTATGAAGATGCTGATGATTCAGATGAATACTTTGGAACGATTGCCGATCCAGGTATCACGACATCACAGTTGCCCATTCTTCACTGGTTTGTGAGCAATCCTTCATCGGCAAACACCCGAGGAGGCACGCGCTCATCATTTTTCTATTTGGGCGAGTTCTACGATAACATACAAACGGACCTTCACGGGCAAACTACCAGTGGCTTTGGAAAGAAAAGTTACGATATCGATTTTAATAAAGGGAACCGCTTCAAGTGGAAAGAAGGTGAGATCAAGGCGAAAGATATCAACCTTCTAACCAACTGGGCGGATAAAACAAAAATGCGCAACACCATGGCATATGAAGTATTCAGAGATGCAGGTGCAGCTCATCACTACGCGTTCCCTGTTAGGGTGCAGCAAAACGCAGCGTTCTTCAGCATTGCTGATATGGTGGAAGATGGGGATGATCGATTTTTAGAGCGCATCGGGTTTGATCCTGAAGGTGCACTTTAT
>JBMYYO010000279.1:0-1639 GCA_049609505.1 Akkermansiaceae bacterium
TGGTTGCTTGGAGCCTCGCTGGTGGCGGGCGGTGTGATGGTTGCTCTGAATAGCTCCAGATGGAAAACAAAACGGTCTGTGGATGATGCGGAAACCTCCCCGAAGCTAGGCACAGAGCTGGATCGCGAGGACGGTGTGCCCGTTTATGCCAATGGAGATGCACCTTATAAAAGCCACGGCAAGCACTTCTCCAAAGACGGCTACTACTACGGGAGAAAGTGGCAGTGTGTTGAGTTTGTGAAGCGTTATTATTATGATCACTTCGGGCATGTCATGCCAGACGGGTGGGGGCACGCGCGTAGTTTTTTTGATCCAGAAGTTTCTCAAGGAGCTCTGAATCTTACTCGAGGGCTATTGCAATATAGAAACGGAATGGCAGAAGCACCCATCAAAGGTGATCTGTTGGTTTATGTGTATGGCGACTACGGGCATGTTGCCATTGTCAGTAAGGTGGAGAAAAACACAGTGCACATCGTGCAGCAAAACGTCTCTGGGAAGGTGAGGGATACCTTGCCGCTGGCACATCACGCAGGAAACTACACAGTAGGCGACGGTAAACAGCCCACAGCATGGCTAAGATGTTCTCGCTAATACTGTCCAAGACAACACACCGCTAAAACTGACCTCTCCCGCCCTGAATGCCCTCGTGCCGTCATCTTGTAAAAATATGAAGTTGCAAAATTACAGAGATGGATTACCCAAAACGCGTATGAAAAAACTCGCCTCTCTTCTCTTCGCTATCGTTTCTCTCTGTGCCATTCCCTCATGCAACACCTTCATAGGGATGGGCCAAGACATCCAAAGTTTGGGTAAAGGAATGGAAAATAAAGGCCACGGCCAAACTTGGGACGGACGCGCTCCAGCTCCATCCACGGCTCCATCTACTGTGGCTCCTCAGTAGAAAACATTCACCTTACTTCTGTCTAACAGGGGAGAGGGTGATGTTGAATTTTATTTGCCCTCTCTGAATGATGAGTTCTGTGTTTTGCACTGCGGCTGAGGCGACTAGCCGTGTGTAGAAGTCTTGCCTGCTAGCTACTGCGCGACCATTAATGGCGCGGATGACATCACCAGTCATAATTTTCCCGTTCAATTTGCTGGTGGATAAGATGTTAGTGACTACCACCCCCCGTGTTCCGTGTGCTCTCTCGACGGATGTTGGGTTCCGTGCGCTGATACCGATGGTGTGGAGAATGGTGCGGTTATCGAGCCTGCGCGGCTCGGTCTGCTGGTTGTGTTTGCTGAGCTGCTGATTGAAATCATCAGCCTCTCCCACGCTGGCTGTGACAGTGTGGATGGCGCCCTCCCTCCAGATTTCAAGAGTCACCTCAGAGCCGACTTTACTTTGCTGAATCAGTGAGATCAAGCGCCTGAGGTTATTGACCTTTTCTCCTTTGTAGCGGGTGATGATATCGTTTTCCCTGAGGTCTGCATTCTCGGCAGGGGACTTAGGAACTACGCCGCTGACACGGACACCATCGTTCTCTCGGAAGTTAAACTCCTCCCGTGCGTAGGGGTCTAAGTTTGCCAGCGCCATGCCGAGGTAGCCACGGATGGGTCTGCCTCTGTCGAGGATATCCTGCATGGTTTTCTTGGCGGCATTGGCGGGGATAGCGAAGCCGATCCCTTGGAAACCTGG
>JBMYYO010000280.1:0-1633 GCA_049609505.1 Akkermansiaceae bacterium
CAGAGACGGCACAGGCGCGGCAACTGGCGCTTCGCCTAAATGGTCTGGATCAATACGACTTTCGCGAACTGCCGAAGAACGTCGAGGGCGAGAGCTGGAACTTTGGCGATGGGTTGGCCTGGGATGAAGATGTGAGACGCTGGCGTGGCCTGCGCTGTGCGGTGGTGGAATTCACCAAGAAAAGCGGCGGTGGCATCGAGCAAAAGCTAGGTGTGGATCCACGGCCAGGCGAGACGTTCTATTTCCCGATCATCCAGTGCAATCGCTACGAGACGATAGATCGCGTGGTGAATGAATTTCTAACACCCGCCGAGAATGTGGTGAAGGTGGTGGATGGCGAGCTGCTCGATGAGCCGGTGATGCGGCTACCGCAGCGAGTGCCAGGAAGTCCCGCGATCGTGGAGACTCTGGAATCACACCTCATCACAGGATCTCAGCGTGAAGACAATGACGGCGAAGCTGGTGAGTATGTGGACAAATGTGAAAACCACCTGCTACTAGCCGACGGCTATTCTGCCTTAGCGGAGATGATTGCGGTGGGTGAGAGCGCGGTGCCATTTGGTTACCAGCCGCTGCCAGATGTGAATCCAAGAAACTTCCGCCGCCGTGGCGGGCTGGGCTCAGCACGGAGAGGAGGCGTTAAATTATGATCTTATTACCAAACGGCAAAGCATGGAAGCCGAACAGAGCGCAGAATGGAAACCCAACACGCGGGCTTGAGCCATCTCAGCTGGAGCGTCAGCTTACGGACTTCGCGCGCGGAAACATCGCGCCACTGGCACGCACCATGGCGTGGGTGATGGAGCATGATGACATCTGCTCAAGCGTGGCAGCCAAGGCGCAAACCAGTGTCACCCAGCATGGCTGGGAGCTGGAGGATAGATCTGATCTGGCTCCCGAGCAGCGCGGCATGGCGGATGAACAGCGCGTTATTCTGCGCGATCTCTTTGAGAGCCTGGAGGCGCGTGATGTGGAAGATGACGATGAGGAGGGCGGCGTGGATCTGCTACTCAATCAGATGCTGCTGGCTTACGGCCAGAGATACAGTGTGCACCATCTGGTGTGGACAAAGAATGAGATCACCGGCAATCATCAACTCACTACTCACTACGTGCCGCTGTGGCATTTTGAAAACAGCAAGGGCCGCATGGCATTCAAGGGCGCGCTCAATGCTGCCTCTAGCCTAACAGCTGGTCTTTCGGCTGCTGCGAGTGGAGGATCTATCCCGCTGAGTGACATCGGCGGCCCGACGGCGTGGATGGTGACCAAGGGTCGCGGCGTGATGCTGGCGGCGGTGATCGCATGGATGTTCAAGCATCTACCGATGGGCGACTGGCTGACCTACTGCGGTAGGCACGGCATGCCTGCTTTCCTGGGTAAATCTGATGCCGCGCAAGACAGCAAAGAGTGGGCAGACATGGTGGACGCCGTGATGCAACTGGCGGCTGAGTTCGCGGGTGTCATCTCCAAGCGTAATGAAGTGGAGGTGCTGAATCTTTCCGGTGGGGCTATCCCCTATCCAGCTCTTGTCGAGAGGATGGACAGGGCGATGGCGATCCTGTGGCGCGGCGCTGACCTCAGCACCCTCTCGCGCGGTGGCGCAGTGGGTTCAAGTGTGCAGTCTGATGAGACA
>JBMYYO010000281.1:0-1623 GCA_049609505.1 Akkermansiaceae bacterium
TAGTTATTCCTTTTGATAAAATTCTCAAAGTAGGCATGGCTTACCGCGAGCTGAAGGAATACGAGCGTGGGCTGGAAGTGTTCTCCGCTACCATTGAGGCTGGATTCACCAAGGACATTTACATCAGCGCTGCGCTGGAAGATCAGGGCCGATTTCTCGATGCCGTGGACTATCAGAAATCGCTTTCCCAGCTCTACCCTAACGAAGGCGCAGTGACCACCTCCTGGTTTGCGCTGGCACAGCAGCTCTATGAAAAGTCCTCATCCGCCGCAGACCTCAAGCCACGCCGAGGTGAGAAAAAACCACCCAATGAAATCGAGTTAATCGGTCAGGCTTCTGATATGTTAGAGCAGTTTTTGCTCTCAACACCGGAAAGCCCACTCGCCGATGACGCGGCATTCACCATGGCAAACGTGCTGTTTTCATTGAAGAAGTTTAAGCAAGTGGTGAAGCATGCGCAATCGTGCATCACACGTTACCCCGAGAGCAAGCACCGTGGAAGTTTCCGTTACATGGAAGCACTCGCCAGCTTCTGGATGCGGGACTACGATTCCGCGCTCAAAGTTGCCTCAGTAGTTGCTCAAGGATCGTCTGAGGATAAAAACCTCGCCGCTTACATCACGGCACAAATCTATCATGCCAAGGGGCAGCCGCTGAAGGCCACGCCATGGTATGAGCGAGTGAAGGACATCTATCCAGACGCGCTCGAATCCATCGCTTACTTTGAGCAGAAAATGGTTAGGCTCGATGAAGCCAAAGTCCTCAAATCCGGTGAGCAAGCAAAGCTGAAACTTCACTTCCGCAACATCAAAGAGGCTCACTTGCAGATTTACCGCGTGGACCTGATGAAGCTCTACCTCCGCGAGAAAAGCCTCAGCAACGTCGCCAATGTCAACCTCGCCGGCATCGCACCCAAACACGAAATGACCATCAAACTCGGCAAGGGTGAGGATTTCCAAGACCGCGAAAAACTCGTTACCTTACCCGTGAAAAACGACGGTGCTTATCTGGTAATCTGCCGCGGCGACTACCTTTATACCTCCGGCCTAGTTTTAATCACGCCACTAAAAATGGAAGTGCAGGAGAACCTTTCCGCTCGCTCGCTGAGGGTGAATATCAGCGATCAGGGAACGGGTAAATACCTCGATAACGTCCACGTGAAAGCTATTGGTGTTAGAGACAGCAAATTTAAGTCAGGAGAAACCGATCTGCGTGGTGTTTGGAAAGCTGAAAACATCACTAGCCGACCAACCGTGATTGCCCGTGATAGTAAAGGTCGCTATGCGTTTTACCGTAGCAATAGCAACTTTACCCCAGTTGCCATACGCCAACGCGCTGCACCAGCACCTTCAAAAGGGAAACCCGATTTCAAAGGTAACCTCTACAAAAACCAACTCGAGCTAAATGATGCTAACAAGAAGGCTTATGAGAAAATGAGACGCAGTAAGGGCAAGGGCGTAAAAGCGAAGGAAGCTATAAAGAAATAGGGAACCTAGTTTGAAGTATTCAGTTTGAAGTTTGAAGATTACATGCTGCGCTCGATCCAATCCGCCGATGAGCGGCAGCTTGGTAGGGGCGTTTTGCCAAAACGACCGCGTGGTGAATCCGCATTCATTTCCCAGC
>JBMYYO010000282.1:0-1617 GCA_049609505.1 Akkermansiaceae bacterium
TTCATGCTCGTTAGTAGCACCATCACCATCGGGGTCAGCACTGTCGGCGGCGTCTCCGGTGTTGGTGATCGTGTCGAAATTGACGAGCCTCCAGCTTTCCAGCTCAGTGAGTCCATTGAGTTTGATGTCATCGAAACCTACCCAGTCGCTACTACCTGTGACGACTTCGAAGCGGATTGCGATTTGCTCACCATCCACTGCATTTGTTCCAGTGGCATAGATAGGAGTTCCATCGACTTTTCCAGAGCTATTGAGACTAGGGATGCTTCCCGTTTCTGTCTCCAGTGGAGTGAAGGTGGTCCCATCCCATGTTCCGATAGACACGTTATAATTGAGCGTTCCACTTGCAGAAGCAGCTCGCGCAGCTTTCCACTCTAGTTCAAATGCTTGTCCAGCAACGAAAGTGCTATCTAACTGATTCACAACAGTAAATGGAGTGCCTGATGCTGAAGAATTTGAAATCAGCATCTTAGTGGCTCCACTTCCTGTATCAAAGATACGTGGGTCACCACCTGTTTCGATCCATCCGTTATTCACAACCGTTCCGGTGGTGCGCTCGAAGTCATCTCCAAAGAGTAATCCTACTAAATTACCCACCGTGATGTTAATAGTGGTATCTGATGAGAGTCCATTGTTATCTGTTGCCCGGATCACCCACTGATTTGCACTGTTATCGCTCACTGCTGGAGTTCCCGTGAGGCTTCCGTTAGCCGCCACATTGAGCCAGGAAGGCCCTGAGACTTTGCTAAATGTGAGTGTGTCACCAGTATCAGGATCTACCACGTCATCAGATAAATCAGAACTGTATGCAGTTCCCTCATCAGCGCCAGCTAGATCGATCATATCACTTACCCAGAATGGCGCGTTGTTAGAAGACGCGCTAGCATCCTCGATGATCACCGCGGAGAGTGAACCACGATTACTGGAGAAAAAAGTTTTACGTTCACCAATGATGTTACATGTCGCCCCAGAGCTATTCACCACCCAATAGTTGCCTTGCACAGAACCAGGAGATATCCTTGTCCATGGAGCACCATTGTTTGCGTTGTTAGAATTTATCGAGCCCCATGCATCTGCGGTGGTGGATGAGTCCCCTCCGAGTGCCCATGTACCATTCACATCGAAGTTACGCATTGTTACCGATCCGCCACTTCCTTGGTTAGAGGCAAATAAACCATAAACACGATAGCTAGAGTATGGAATGCCGTTAAATGTGACACGCGCCCCTTTGCTGTTAGAGGTGGTTCCATCATCTAGATAACCTTTCGCCATGCGGCCCTGATCGTTAGTAGTGCTGTCTCCGTTCCTCCACGTATTCGAGCTATTCCATGAGACACTAGCACCAGTGGTAGTCCCCGTGCTGTCTTTAAGGGAACCTTGAGAGCCTGAACTCCCAGAAGTCCCATTCCAGTTACTACTATTCACTGATGTTGGCCCTATCAGCTCACCACCAACGAGTGTCTGGCTACCGCCTTCACCGAAATCCACTAGAATCGAGTCAGGTAGCGTTCCCGTAGTGAAGGACCATGTTTGGCCAGTTAAGGTGCCAGATGGAGTGATGGTGTCCACTCTCCAGAAATACTCAGTCTGGTCAGCGAGAGTCGCAGAATATTGCGT
>JBMYYO010000283.1:0-1599 GCA_049609505.1 Akkermansiaceae bacterium
TGTTAGGAATCGGCAGTCTGGTTTGTTCCTCCGTTACGCCCGCTCTCGTATCACCCAGTCTAACTTAACCGATAACCTCGGTTCAGGCATAGTGGCAGACAGATCACATACCACGATTAGTAACTCAAACATCACCACAAATAAAAACATCGGCCTCAAGCTTACAGGCCCAGGAGAGCTTTATTTTGATCACTCGATCCTTGCCGGAAACACCTCTGCCCAATCGGGGGTGATCCAAAATGTTGATTTTTCTAACAAAACGGACGCTTTTACCATTGGATCTAACATCTGTGATACAGATCCTCCGTTTCTATCCAGTGCCAGCGATAAAACACTCGCCGATCCCAAGCTCACCCCGTTGGCGGGCTATGGAGAGAATATTGGCTCTCCCTCTCCGCTAGCCACCAGTAATTTGCTCTGCCAGCTGCCACTTCATAACAGCCCCGCTATTGATGCCAGCCAGTCGCCTATTCAAATTGACACCACTGGCACCGACCTCCGTGGCACACCACGCATTGAAGATGGAGATAATAACGGCTCAGCATCGCTAGACTCCGGAGCCGTCGAGGCGCTCCCGTTTGTAACAGTAAACACTACAGCTGATGAAAACAGCTCGCCGCCCGGCGCCAATACCTCGCTCCGTGAAGCACTCGGGCTAAGTCAGCCGCATCGGATTGTGTTTGCCACCTCCCTTAATGGACAAACGATTAACCTCTCCAGTAATGCTGGTGGCCAGGGCGTCACCCTGCACCGAACCCACCGCCATGCTGTTGTGGATGCATCCATGCTTTCATCCAGCATTACAGTATCAGGGAATGGTGATATGACGCAGCCGCTCATAGGACCACAGGCCTATCACGGTGTCACCTTTGCTAACGGGCGAGCCTCAGTGGCCAGAATCTTCAGTGGCACACTTATCCTCACCCATTGTCACCTGAATTCAAACTCACAACAGGCCAATACCAATCCGCTGTCCTACGATCAAAATGGAGGTGCTATTTTTAACGCTGGCTCTGCCTATATCATAGACACCACGTTCAGTGGAAACCACTGCGTCAATGAAGATAATAGTGCTGCCTCCGGGGGGGCGTATGCCTCGTTCCCACACGAGGGTGCGGTCTTCGGTAAACCGATTGTTACGAACTACCTCATCCGCTGTAAGTTCCTCAATAACGTCGCCGATAGCAATGCTGGCGCGATCTATATTGCAGGAGGTAGGAAGGCAATCGTCGATAGCTGCATCATCAGCGGGAACCAAGCAAACAACATCGGCGGAGTTTCCCTGCTCGCCTCTCAGTTTGATTCATCATACGTGGAGCTTACCCGCACAAGCGTCATCCGGAATCGAGCCGAAAACAACTCGGGCGTGGTGCTCAATGGCGCAAGTGCCATTGGCTCGGGAGTCCCTGAGCGAATCGAGCGCATAACCATGTCCTACTGCACCGTTTCAGGGAATAGCGGCTCGTCCTCCAGCAGGGGGGCAGTCAGCACAAGCGGGGTAAATCTCACCATTGATCACTCAACCATCGTCAACAACACTGGTGAATTTCAAGCGGGGATTTCCCTCCGCGATAGTAGCACGGTCAATATTAGAAATTC
>JBMYYO010000284.1:0-1573 GCA_049609505.1 Akkermansiaceae bacterium
GGGGCTATCATGATCACCCAGCATTGATAGCGGAAGCTCCTTGCCACAGTATCGATTCTATTGCCGAGTTCCCCGCCCTTTTGGGCATCTAACACGCAGCTCCACAATGTGCATTACGCATATCTGAATGAGGACATTTGATATTCCAACTTTTCGCATTTACCGTTAGCTTTCAGCACGTCCATGCCCAACGCCGAACCAAACCCAAACTACCCATCGGTAGAGCACCTACGAGCACGCGCAAAACGCCGACTCCCTGGGTTTGCTTTTGATTACTTAGACGGCGCCTGTTTTTCGGAAGTCAACTTACGTAAAAACACTGCAGAAATCCGTGAAGTAGAGCTCCAACCAAGGTATATTCAAGACTACAACGGAGCAAACTTGGAAACAACACTATTTGGAAAAACCTACGCTGCCCCCTTCGGCATCGCGCCAATTGGCCTGCAAGGTTTGATCTGGCCACAGGCTTCTGAGATCCTCGCCCGGGCAGCCTTTGAGCACAATATCCCCTACACCCTGAGCACCGTTGGCACAGCGAGCATTGAGACGATTGCTGAGCTCACTGAGGGGAATGCTTGGTTCCAGCTTTACCACCCTAAGGAAAATGACTTACGGGACAAACTGTTAGATAGAGCTGATGCCTCAGGCTATGAGGTGCTAGTGATCCTAGCGGACACTCCCACCTTTGCGTATCGGCCCAAGGAAATCAAAAACGGACTCTCAATCCCTCCACGCATGACATTGAGAAACATGCTACAAATTTGCACCAGCCCCACCTGGGCACTGTGCACACTCATGGCGGGGCAGCCTGAATTCAAAACCCTCAAGCCGTATATCCCCAAGGGGCTAAACATGAAGCACCTCGGGTTATTTATGAATAAAACATTCCAGGGCAGACTCACTGAGGATAAAATCAAAGCCATCCGTGATCGCTGGAAGGGCAAGTTAGTAATAAAGGGCGTGGCTTCACTAGAGGATGCCGAGTGCGCGCATCGGCTAGGTGCTGATGGCATCATCGTTTCTAACCACGGCGGCAGACAGTTAGATTGTGGCCAATCCACCATCGCTCCACTCAGCAAGATATCCGCTGAATACAAAAACAAGCTCACCGTTATGATGGACAGTGGCATTCGATCTGGCCCTGACATCGCATGTTCCATCGCCAGCGGTGCGGAGTTTACTTTCCTCGGCCGCTCACCTATGTACGGTGTAGGAGCACTTGGAGATAGCGGTGGAAACCATACTATTGCCATCCTCAAAAAACAGCTCCAGCAAGTGATGGAGCAAGTCGGCTGCAAACGCCCTCAAGACCTTCACCAACATCTCATTCAATCAACTTAACCTGAAACTAAAAAACATGACCAGACACTTCGGAGTATTCCAATTCAAACCAGAAATAACCCAAGAGCAAATCGACGAATCATTTGTCGCGCTTGCAGATCTAAAAAATAAAATCCCCGGCCTGCAAAGCGTCGAGCACGGTCCGTATAAATCCAGTGAAGGGCTTAACGATGGATTCACCCATGGTTTTATCATGACATTTGATACACCTGAATCACGCGATGCCTACCTC
>JBMYYO010000285.1:0-1321 GCA_049609505.1 Akkermansiaceae bacterium
CAGGTGAAGAAAGATCTCAACGAAACGATTATCCCTCGAATCGATTTCCGAGATGACACGGTTGAAGAATGTTTAGATTTTCTTCGTTTGCGCCATGTAAAACTCAGCAAGAGCGGCGGGGTGAGCATGATTGTGCGAGAACACAGCCAACCTCCATCCGACGCTAATGACGATGGCCTAGAAGCAGAGGACGCGCTTGAGAATTTGGTAAATCCAGCTCACGCCACAAAATTAATTACTCACAAAGGCACTAACTTGTCTGTCGCTGAGATACTAGACATCATCTGCACTCAAGCCAACTTGGAATGGCACATCACCAATCGCGGACTACGAATCCAGCCTATAACACAAAGCGCTCCTACAAAGTAATCGATTCAAACACCCCGCCACCTAACAGAACTCCATTTTCATAAAATGTGCAGATCTGCCCGAGGGTGATGGCGCGTTGGAAATTGTGATTTTTGAACCACCGAAAGCACGGAAAGAACACTGAATTTCTGTGGTGTTGGAGAGATTGGCAATGTTTCAATTCCCACACATCATGGTGCGTTTGAGTATAGCTTAAGGCTGTATCCTCAGTTGAGTTAGTGCGCGCAGTTCATTGATGAGATGCTCCGTGCTTTCCTGATTTTCACTTGGGAGCAAGCGGTCATGAAATTCTACCGCAATCAGTTGAATGCGATCAAGCAGACAGTCGGCACGTTGATCCGCTAACAGTTTCCGCAGGACGGCATACTCGGCACCCTCGATATCCATTTTGATATAAACATGGTCGCTCGCGGAGGTGTTGTCATGTAGCCAAGCAATCAGATCAATCGTTTCTACAATTACGGTGTCCACTGTTGGCACATCGCTCTCAAGAATCAGCGTGCTTCCCCATCCATCAATGCCTTGCTCCGGCGCATGGCCTCCACGCTTGAACGGCATTTCACCGTTTTCTATCCACACCGCGACTGGCCAGTAGGTGAGCTTGGGAATGCCATCCACCTTGGGAGGGAGCGACGCGTAGGCAGGGTTTGGCTCGAAGCAATGGACCTGCCAAGAATCGTCTATAGCTAGTTTTTCTTTGAACTCTTCGAGCCCCTTGCCTCGTTGGCTCCCGAGATCGAGAAACACCCTCTTACCTGCCGCCTGAAGTGGCGGGACGTTAATGATGCTTTGATAGTCCACGCGTTCAAGGTGGCCTGCTGCCAACATTTGCTGTTCGATTCCCCGAGGACAATCAAGTAAATCGTCGTAGCCATATAATTTTAGAACTCGGCAATCGGCTAACTGAACTGGCTCTAGTTCCGCCATTGTTTTTATTTCCAGATCGGGATGC
>JBMYYO010000285.1:1331-1553 GCA_049609505.1 Akkermansiaceae bacterium
GCGGATGACATACATCTGAGAAAATTTTCTCCGCGCATCTGTGCTCATACAAGCTCACTCTCCAGCCTCGGCTGATGTATTCTTGCGCTTCATGGGCATCATCACAGCGGATCAGGATGGCTTGCGGTTTTTCCCATTGGCCGTAGCGGAGTTGTTCCCAGAGGGTGCGCTCAGAGCCCCAGAGATCGGCACGCCAGACGGTGCTATTTGGATGCCAGGGCT
>JBMYYO010000286.1:0-1525 GCA_049609505.1 Akkermansiaceae bacterium
ATGATTTGTTTGGTGAGTTGCGAGTGAGGGTATTCTGCTTCTGGATAGCGCATAAAAAATCAGTCTAATCAGCGGTCTTGGTTATTTATTAAGTGAATTTATCTAAGAAAATGAAGGATGATATGTGGGTAAACTCCTACAACTAACAACACGGCGGCGAGTAGGTAGGCGGGAAGTTTTTCACAGCGGGAAATGTCTTCGGCGCCCTCGGTGGATTTCACCAGTGGACCTTGGAAGGTGTTGCGGAAGGCGCGGAGCATGTAAACGGCAGAGATAACCACACCCCAGAGCGCGATGATGGTTGTAATCTGCACCCAGCCGAGGTCTATTTGACCTTGCGCGTTTTTCCAATCGTGGAAACCAGCAAAGAATACCATCACTTCACCAGCGAAGTTAGCAAGGCCGGGAAGACCGATCGATGCCATTCCTCCGAGGCCGAATAAAAATGCCAAAGCGGGCGCTTTTTTAGCGAGACCACCGAGTTGGTTGATCTCCAATGTGCCAGTTTTGCGCTCGACCACTGAGCAGAGTGAAAACAGCAGGGCGATGGAAATTCCGTGGGCAAACATCAGCAGCACGGCAGCGGGCTGGGCGATGTCGTTCTGACCATTGGCGGCAAAGGCTGCAATCGCTAAGAAAATATAACCCATGTGCATCACCGAGGAGTTTCCGAGCATGAGGTCGAGGCGTTTTTGATTCACCGTGACGAGGCCCACCCAGATGATGTTGCCTAACAGTAAAACGCAAATCCATGGCAGCCAGTGAAGCATCCCCGCAGGTGCGACTTTCATGCCAATGAGCAATAATCCGTAGAGGCCAAACTTCTTGAGCACACCCGAGTGAAGCATCGCCACCGGAGCCGGAGCACTTGCGTAGGCTGGTGCGGCCCAAGAGTGGAAAGGGAAGAGGGAAACCAACGTTCCAAAACCGATAATTAACAGAGCGGCAACCAGTTTCTGATCCTCTGCGGGCACGGCAGTGAGATCAGCAATAGCAAAACTTCCGCTGGCATTCACCGCCATGATCAATCCTGCAAGGAGAACAATAGAGCCAAATGCCAAATAAATAGTGATCTTCCAAGCGATCTCCTTACGGTCGCCTCTGCCCAATATGCCAATCATCAGGAAGGTAGGAATGAGCGCGAGCTCATGGAAGGCGTAGAAGAAAAAGACATCGGTGGATAGGAATGCCCCAATCGCACCTGCTGCAATGAACAGGGTGCTTGAGAACCAGAGTTTTTCGCTTCCTTCAGGACACTTGCCAGAGAAAACAGCCGCCAAAGTAACAATCACAGAGAGGGCTAGCATCACCGCACTCATACCCGACGCAAACCCTAACTGGAGATCGATGTTAGGGTTTGCCATTACCTGAAAACCCCAGTCCCAGCAATCGCACTTGGTATTAAAGTAAGTGATCAATGGATAAAGGCTGGCAGCAATATTTAACACGGCTGCGGCTAGAGCAGTCCGTTTTGCAGGTGCACCAAACAGAATCGCAACACCGGCTAAAATCGGTATCAGAATCA
>JBMYYO010000287.1:0-1519 GCA_049609505.1 Akkermansiaceae bacterium
TTTTGACCTCGGCATCGGCGGCTGTTTTTACCTCGGTGGCGAGCTTCTCCTTGAGATCTAACACCTTGCTCATTGCTTTCTCAGCCTCTAGTTCCGCCTTGAGGACTTGGTTATCCAGGGCAGGGGACGAGCCGTTTTTATCTCTCTGCTCTTCCAGATCCATCTGCCTGTTAAATGCCTCGCCAGCCTTCCTTTTAGCGGCGGCCAGCTTCTGCTCAGTGGTCTGATTCCTTCTTGCTTGGCGCTCTTGCTCAGCGGCAATTTCCTTCTCTAACCGAAGCCGCTCCTTGGTGGCCGCATTCGCCTGCTGCTGCTGTGCCAAAGCCTCAGGGGATACACCACCTGGTAGTGCACCTGATGATGGCGCACCGCCACCCTCTAACGCATCACGAGCATTATCCTTCATGCGCTTTACAAATCCTTTCTGCCGTTCAAGCGCAGATTTCATCAGCTCGTTAGCCTCAGAAAATTGTCCCTTAAACGCCAGCTTAGAGGCACGCGCAAAAGACTCTAACACATCATACGCAGTGCTGACACTGGTGGTGGATACGGATACCAGGACTTTGAAAAAACGAATGACGGTGGCCACGGCTATGCCTAGCCCACCAACGATCTCTGTCTTAGCCTGGTTAAGATCATCACGCGCCCGCGCCATGGCAGCCACCTGCTCATTATTTAGCGTGGAGATGCTCTCAGCTTGCTCCCTAATGGCGGCACTGCCTTGCTTGAGTAACGGCATGAGCTCCAAGCCGCTCTTGCCTAACAGAACCTGCGTGGCTGCCATCGCCTTGTTCTGGTCTGAAGCCTTGGCCACGGCATCCGCGACTCTTAAAAATTGTTCTTTTTGGTTGAGCTGATTGAACTCAGCCACATTGATACCAAGGGCATCAAATTGATCCGTGTATGTCTTCAGCCCACGGCTCGCCTCTTGGCCGGATCTGTTCGCCTGCGCCATCGCCTTAGCCATCAGCTCCATGCTAGCGCCGTTCTGCTCAGCGGCGAATCCCAGCTGCTGAATATCCTGTGCACCAAGCCCAAATCTGATGCTCAGTTTATGGATGCGATCATACTTTTCTGTTAGTTTATCCAGCCCGATGAGTAGTGCGCCCACTCCAGCCGCCTGTCCAAAATTAAATCCCTTGTTAGCCACTCCACGGAAGTCCTTGACCTGCCCCTTGGCCTGTTCCATACCCTTGCGGAACTTGGCGTTCTTCACACCGAGGGTGACATCTACACGGCTCACAGCTCACTCTCCTCCCAGCCCATTTCCATCAGCTCAGCTTTCAGCTTTGCATCCATCAGCCTGATCTCGGCACCATCGATCTCCTGCCACGCCACATTCCCCCAGGCGGCATCACTGAATCTCTGCCACCACGCACGCGGTAACTCACAGCCACACTCCCGGGATAACCGACACACCATCACTTGCAGCCACGGCGATGATAATTTCCTGCCTTCATTCTCACCCTGCATCACATCCGGCACGATCATTTCAGCATCTAGCCACCTGCGCAGCTCA
>JBMYYO010000288.1:0-1491 GCA_049609505.1 Akkermansiaceae bacterium
CGTGGGCTTTGGCGATGTCAGAAACGGCATCCAGATCGGTGATTTCGAGTGCGGGGTTGGAGATGGTTTCGCAGAAGAATGCGCGCGTTTTACCATCGACTGCTTTGGCGAAATTCTCGGGATCGTTAGAATCTACGAAGCGAACCTCGATGCCGAGTGATGGTAGGATGTTATCAAACTGCGTGTAAGTGCCGCCGTAGAGGTTTCGTGCAGAGACAATGTTGTCGCCTGCGGAGGCGAGGTTGATGATGGAGTTAAAGATGGCTGCGGTGCCAGATGAGTGACCGAGACCTGCCAGCTCGTGTGCTCCTTCGAGGAGGGCGAGGCGTTTCTCTAACACTCCTGTGGTGGGGTTGGTGAGCCGGGTGTAGATATTACCTAGCTCGCGGAGGGCGAAGAGGTTGGCTGCGTGTTCGCTGCTGTTGAAGTTAAAGGCGGTGCTGCGGTAAACGGGCACGGTGCAGGAATTGGTGTCGCTGTCAGGTGAGTAACCGCCGTGGATGCAGAGTGTTTCTTGTTTCATGAGCTGTGGTTGTTGGTGATGTGTTTTGGGAAAGGTGAGCTGACTGGATGGCCCTACGGGCAAATTCATAGCCGAATGCCACACAAGCTGCACACCCAAAAAAGAAAAAAGCGACACCTGATGTTAGGTGCCGCTTTTTAGCTAAAGAAACGGGTTGGGTTTTAACGTGTAAGACACTCTCGTTGCGGATTATTTTCTCTGGCGGCGGAGAATGAAGCCGATTCCTCCGAATGCTAGGAGTGCGGTAGAGGAAGGCTCAGGAACGCTCACAAAAGACAAATTATCAACGGTGAATGCGTCATTGGTGCCACTGCCTGTCGCCTCCAAAGTAATCTGGGTGAACGGAGTAGCGGAGACAACGCCAAAGAATCCTTGGTCCAGTCCCCCATCACCGATGAAGAGGGTGCGTAAATCGTAGTGCTCGGTGCCGCTGTCGAAATCTCCTGTAGGTCCCACTTGACGTGAGCCTGCGATGCTGAAGAAGTCCGCGCCAAAGGCATTCACAGGGGAGTTGAAGGTCCAGGTGATCGTCAAGTAGCCTGCCGATGCTGATCCCGCAGGATAGAGCGCTGTGTTGAATCTGCCTCCATTAACATTATGATTGGGTGATCCTTGAGCGCCCGAAGCCGTAGAGGTAACTCCAGAATCGAGAGCAAGAATGGAGGCGTTCGCTTTGTTATTATCGAAAGGATCAGTAGTAACCGTGCCAGAGGCTGCTGCCTCCCATGCACTGCGGTCGAAGTTAGCATCGACAAACACCTGAACGGCTTGCGCTTTAGCGGCCAGCGCAATCAGTGTAAATAATGAGCAGATAGCGGATTTCTTCGTAGTCATGTATGTGAATATATCAATGTCGCACGTAAAGATCAACCCTGAATAACGGGGAGATTTAGCTAAGTGGAGCGGGGGCTACAGCCCCTTTGCCTGGTCGAGGCGTGGGTGGCCGTTTTGTAGGTCCTTGCGGGAGA
>JBMYYO010000289.1:0-1478 GCA_049609505.1 Akkermansiaceae bacterium
TTCATCTACGAAAGACACCCCCGGCTCGATCCCCACACCACCGCAGATCCACTTGCCCACCAAATAGCCACCTTAGTTGAAAAACGCCGCCAGCTCGTCGATATCCGCACCAGCCTATCTAACAGGCTAACCCAAGCCCTCAAAGACTACTATCATCAGGCTCTCCAGCTCGTCGGGCGCGACCTCTTTGCCCCACTTACCCGTGCCTTTCTAACCAAATGGCCCACCCTCCAAGCCATCCAAAAAGCCAAACCCTCCACCATCACCCAATTCTACCACACCCACGGAAGCCGCCGTCCCAGGCCTATCGAAAAACGCCTCAAATTCATCGAAAATTCTATCCCCCTCTGCACCAACGACGGCCTCCTTGAGACTTACCAACTCCTCGTCCTCTCCCTCGTCAAACAACTCGCCCAAACCCAAACCAACATCCTCCAGTTCGACCAGCTCATTGCCCAAAAAGCTGCCCAACACGGCGATGCCAAACTCTTCTCCACCCTCCCTGGAGCCGATCCCTGTTTCTCCGCCCGCCTCCTCGCCTTCTTTGGCCAAGATCGCGCCCGCTACCAAAACGCCGCTGAACTCCAAAAGCACAGCGGAGTAGCCCCCCTCACCAAACAAAGCGGCAAAATGCACTTCGTCCACCGCCGCTACGCCTGCAACAAATTCTGGCGACAAACCTTCGTGGAATGGGCAGCTCAAACCGTCATGAAATCTTTATGGGCCAAAGCCTACTATCAACAGCAGAAAGAAAAAGGCCACCGTCACCAATCCATCCTGAGAAGCCTCGCCTACAAATGGCAACGTATCCTCTTCCGTTGCTGGCAAAACAACGAACACTATGACGAGAAACTCTACCTCCAAGCACTCGAAAAACGATCCAGTCCCCTCACCAAAACCATCGCCAGAATCAGAAAATCACACCCAAAACTCAGTGAACAATTTTCCTAAAAAACACTTGTCAGTCCGCCTCAGTGGTTTGTTCTGTGTTTAATGGTTTCGCCTCCAGTTTTCAGGCTTACGTCTTTGATGGAAAACAGATACAAAAATGATCTCATCTTCCTTGAGTAAATAAATTAATGTAAAAGGAAACCTTCTCATATGGCAGTGCATGTATGTATCGTCAACTCTGCCCCAAGCCTCAGGAAACATGCTCACTCGCTCAACTGATGATTCTAATTCATCCAAAAATTCATCTCCAAGACCGCTAGACTGTTTATCATAATATTCAGCAGCTTCTCTAAAATCCGTTTGAGCGGCAGAGGTAAAGAAGTGTTTCATGTTCGTAAAGATGCTCTAACTTCACTTAATGCTTGGCTTGCTGGAATTAGAGAAATCTCTCCATTCTGCAATGCTTCCATCCGACTATCGCATTCTCTTACCCATGCTTCTCGAATAGACTTACTAGGAGCAGAAATACTCTCCAAAAGTTTTTCGATTAAAACCGCTCTTTGACCTTCTGGTAAACGTAATGCCTC
>JBMYYO010000290.1:0-1446 GCA_049609505.1 Akkermansiaceae bacterium
GTGCGAGATCCTATCCGGAGTGTTTGAGGGACAAACCTTGGGCACACCCATCGCCATCCTCGTTAGAAACAAAGATCAACGCCCTGGCTCCTACACTGAGATGAAGGATAAGTATCGCCCCTCCCATGCTGACTTCACCTATGATAAAAAATACGGCACGCGTGCATGGCATGGCGGCGGTAGGGCCTCTGCACGGGAAACCATTGGACGTGTCGCCGCCGCAGTGGTTGCCAAAAAAGTGCTAGCGACAAGGTTCCCACAAATGGAAATCCTCGCATGGGTGAATTCCGTTAGAGACATCGTTGCAAACGTCAATCCAGAAACCGTCACCTCTGACATTATTGAGTCAAACATCGTGCGCACTGGCGATCTCGCAGCCGTGGACCCTATGATCGATCTCATTAAACAGATGAGGTCTGAGGGGAATTCCGTTGGTGGAGTGGTCGAGTGCATTGTTAGAAATCCACCCCCTGGGCTGGGCAACCCTGTTTTTGGCAAGTTAGAGGCAACCCTCGCCCAAGCAATGTTGAGCCTGCCAGCTACCAAAGGGTTTGAAATCGGATCAGGATTTGAAGGGACTCAGCTAACAGGCGCGGAGCATAACGATCCCTACTACATGGACGGTGAAACGGTTAGAACCACCACCAACCGCTCTGGCGGAGTGCAAGGCGGTATCTCCAATGGCGAGCCTATCACATTCAAAGTGGCATTCAAACCGACCGCTACCATTATGACTTCTCAGCAAACTGTCAGCAATACCGGCGAGGACACTGAGCTCAAGGGCAGAGGCCGGCATGACCCCTGCGTGCTCCCACGCGCGGTGCCAATTGTGGAAGCAATGACAGCTCTAACGCTCTGCGATCACGCCCTGCGCCACGCCGCACAATGCGGAGGGTTAGACGTTGACTAAAACCTCTAACAAACTAACAATTATCCGTTCATGGGTTTCCAAGACATCAGCGTAACAGGAATCATCGGCTTGGTGATTCTGGCGTTTGCTGTCATTGGATTTCTGAAAGGTCTTCTGCGCACGGTGTTGGCGGTCGTTTGTATCGGTGTAGCTGGCTACGCGGGTTTGCGTGGTTACGAACATGCCCACGAGCTTACCTCTCCTTGGATTTCATCGCCCGGGCCATGGATGCCTAAAGCGGTAGCTGCTGTGGCGGCAATCGCGGCATTCGTAATTTGCCGCTACTTGCTCAAGTTCATTGCTAATCCTTTTAATAACTCATCCACCGGTCAGAAGCTAACCTCGGGCATCCCTTCTGCATTTTTAAGTTTGTGTGCTGGGCTTGTTATTCTTTGGCTGGCATTCACAGGGGTTCGCTACGGTGGCTCGCTTGCTGAGATCAGGCACACTAGGCACGCTCTATCCGCTGATACATCACATGAAAGCAGCGATCAACCAGTGCTTGAAGTCCCCATCTTGATGCAGGCGAAAAACGC
>JBMYYO010000291.1:0-1359 GCA_049609505.1 Akkermansiaceae bacterium
CTGGGATGTTATTGAAGTAGGCGTAGAATTGGAAAAATTGCTTCTGGCTGAGGGGATCATATTTATGATCGTGGCAACGTGCACAACCTGCCGTGAGTCCGAGCCAAATGCCGCTTGTTGTTTCCACCCGGTCAACGGCATATTCCACGATGAATTCCTCGGGTAGCGCGCCTCCTTCGTTGTTGATGCGATGGTTTCTATTAAAAGCGGAGGCCAGCATATCCTGGTTCGTTTTGTTAGGTAACATGTCGCCCGCTAGCTGACGAATGCTGAACTGATCATAGGGCATGTTATCGTTGAATGCCTTGATTACCCAATCACGCCACGGCCACATGGTGCGCGCGCCATCGTTTTGGTAGCCATCGGTATCAGCATAACGGGCAGCTTCTATCCAGCCATAAGCCATGTGCTCACCATACCGCTGAGAGGAGAGGATGCGGTCTAACATTTTACTGTAAGCATCAGGGGACTTATCAGAGAGGAAATTAGTAAGTTCCTGAGGAGTAGGTTGTAGTCCGGTGAGAGCGAGAGTTGCCCGGCGGAGTAGGGTGTTTTTATCTGCGGCGGAGGTAGGTTGGAGTTTTTCCTTCGTTAAGCGAGTTAGCACAAAGTGATCGATTTCATTGGTGGGCCAGACTGCGCCTGCCGTTGGTGGTATGGGTGCTTTTTTTGGTGGGACAAATGCCCAGTGGTGTTCGTACTTGGCACCTTCTTTGATCCATTGGCGCAGCATCTCCTTCTGCTTCTGAGTGAGTGTGCGGTGAGAATCTGGCGGCGGCATGAGATCATCCTCATCCTTGGCAAAAATGCGTAGGACAAGTTCGCTTTCCTCTGGTTTCCCCGGAACGATGGCCGCATAGCCCCCTTGATCTTGAGTGGCTCCCTCGATGGAATCTAGGCGCAAGGGGTCAGACTTAGGTTTGCGGGTCGCCTTATCGGGTCCGTGGCAATGGAAACATTTATCCGATAACATCGGTCGGATATCGCGGTTGTAAGATAAGGGTTCAGCGTCTGCACTGATTCCTATACTAAGAGCAGGTAGGGTGCTGGTGATGAGCAAAAGACGTCTCATAGTCAGGATGTAGTGCCAGTTATCCGTTGCTATTTCAATCAATTAAAACGCTCATGTAGTGTGTTCTGTTAGAATTTGTGCAAAATGCTGTGTCTGAGATTGAGGTCATCTGTCTTTTGGCCATACTCTTGTTTGGCAAAGAAGGTCAGGAGGCACAGAAAATGGCAGAAACGAATAGCGAGAACCCCTACGCACCGCCCATATCCCAATTGGGGAAAACGGGGAAAGAGGATGATGAGGGCGAGGATTCTACCCTGAGTTTTGATGATCTCAGAAGGCTGTGGAGT
>JBMYYO010000292.1:0-1303 GCA_049609505.1 Akkermansiaceae bacterium
GAGCAGTTTGGAACTCAGCCATGGTCTTAGGTTCATCCATAGAACCCTCGCCCTCTGCCTCAGGCATCTCATCGGCAGGAACACCCTGCGCGGCGGTTTGCTGAACTGCTTTTTTACTCGCAGCCTGGTCGATCTCCTTGGAACGATCACCAGTAAGTTTTTTCAACTGCGCGGCAAGATTGGCAATGGTAGCTTCCTGCTCCTCAATGCGTGCGGTGCAGGCATTGATCTGGCCGACCATCTCGGCGCGGGTCGCTTCCTCGGTAGTCCCTTCGGAGACTCCACCCTCCCCAGAGGATTCAGTTTCTTCCATAGATTCCTCCTCAGCAGAATCATCAGCACCCTCGGCACCTTCAGAGTTTTCCTGTTCCTCAACCTCTGCACTTGCAGCGTTCCCAGGAACGGAGGCAGACTTATCTTTTTTACCAAACAATTTAAGTTTCATGATCTCAGTATGGTGCCTTCCGGCGGTTACAAAGTTTGTGGCGTGTCAAATTCGGCATTCATTTCGTCAACCAAGGTGTCCAGATCGCGCGTGAAACCATCGGCCAGTGCGTGGCTCTCAATATCATTCCCGCTATACCAGCCGCCGGTCATCGCCTCATCCGGCACATCAGGCCGGTGCTTGAGAACATGCTCACGGAAATCAGCGAATGAACTCATAACTCCCTCCTGGAGAAACTGCTTCTGCTCATCGCGCCACTTGATCCCGCGTCGCCCGGTATCCTTCAGCTCGCCACTCTTGAAAATCTGTGCCTTCAGTCCTAACTCCTCCCACATCTTATGATCATCCACCCCGGCGATGATCACGCCGATAGATCCCACAATGGAACTCCGCGCCACAATCACCTCACTGGCGGCGCAGCCTAACCAATAAGCGGCACTGCACATCATGGTCTCCGTGAATGCAATCACCGGGATCTCATTGGCAACCTCCTCGATCACATCCGCAGCCTCGGGTGTGCCGGTAATCGTGCCTCCCGGACTATCAAAATCGATCACGATAGCCTGCACCTGCTCATCCTCCTGAGCGGCACGCAATGCACTCACCAGATGATCCACATCGCAGCCGCCACAGAAAAGTTCCAGCCAACCGAGCCGTTTACCGATCACACCATGACAAGGCACCACTGCCACATTTCCATGCAGCTCGTATCCCTTCCAAGGTTCACCACCTTCCTCATCGTCGTCATCATCCCAGCTCACCCCCATTTCAGTCAGATCCACCTCGCCGCGCACATGCCGCTCCAGAAGTCCACCGATCTCATCAAGTTTGCTCGGCATGATAGCCCACGGCTCCATG
>JBMYYO010000293.1:0-1198 GCA_049609505.1 Akkermansiaceae bacterium
ATGCGGAGAAACATAATGCCGACTGCAAATGGGCCAATGGTTCTCAGAAAAGCTTCTCCGATCACCTCAATAAACAGCGTGCGTTGCTTGGACTTCAGCCGCTTCTGTTAGAGGAGAGGCTCAGCGCGGCTTCCTTTGGCCACTCGCAAGACATGCGCTCCGCAGGTTTTTTCTCCCATACCTCTCCCATCCCTGGTAAACGCAGCCCTGCTGACCGCGCTCGCAAGGCAAAGTTCAAGGGCAGCTGGACGGGTGAAAACATCTTTATGGGCTCTCCATCTCCCATGGCAGCCTACGGTGGCTGGTTCGGCTCAGATGGGCACCGCTTTATTATGTTTACCCGTGGCGGATCAAACGTCATTGGTGTGGGCGTTGCTGGCGGTCACTGGACGATGATGACTGGCAGGCAGTAGCGGCGAGATAGGCGACGCGATAGGGATGAAAAAAAGAGCTTTTTCACACTACGTTCATAAAGACTTCATTATCCGTTGGCATGGTTTTCGTTATGAAAACTAACCGCGACGAGAAAATTCAGATCGAACTCCCTGCCTCAATCTACCACGCCCTACGCAACGAGGCAAAACGGCAGGGGATTGATCTACCTCAATTCATCCGCAAGAAAATCAACCTCAAACCGATGCCTCAGCCCATGGTCGAAAACCTAGCCCGTCTCCCGCTGCGCGAAATTCTAGCCCATACCGAACCAGAAAGAAGTGAGGATCGGTTAGATTTTTTTTCCTGAAAAGAGCGTGAGGTTGTTGGTGTAGTTAGAAACTTTAGGGGTGGCTATTTACTGGCTCTAGCTAAAGTAAGCCACGCCTGCTTTGAAGAGTGGCTGATGTTTGTTACCGGAGATGTTTTTGGCGATGCTGTTGCCGCGCCGTTCGGTGTGGCCCATTTTCCCTAAGACCCTGCCGCAGGGGCTGGTGATGCCTTCGATGGCGTAGAGGGAGCCATTCGGGTTATAACGGATGTCCATGGATGGGTTCCCGCATAGATCCGTGTACTGAGTCGCAATTTGGCCGTTAGCAGCGAGGTCTTTGATCTCTTGCTCGCTGGCGTAGAATTTTCCTTCGCCATGAGAGAATGGGATGTTGTGAAGATCGCCTACCTCGGTGTTGGCTAGCCATGGAGATTTGTTAGATGCTATCCGGGTGGTGGCGTAGCAAGCTATGTGGCGGCCGATGTCATTGAAGGT
>JBMYYO010000294.1:0-1196 GCA_049609505.1 Akkermansiaceae bacterium
GATACCCACCCGGGCAAAGACGACATGACATCCGTGATGATCATCGGCCACGCCGATAAGATCCGCATGCAAGTCCGTAAAATAGACAGCGACGGCAAGATCTGGGTAAACACAGACTCCTTCCTCCCCTGCACCCTCATCGGTCACGAGGTAAAACTCTTCAGCCAGCAGCCGAAGAAACCCGGCACCTACCGTTGCATCGAAGGCGGCACGATCGAGGCACTCGGCGCGATCCATTTCTCCGAACCCGCCCAGCGCACTGGCGACAAAGGTCTCAAGCCGGAAATGATCTACCTCGAGCTGCAAATGCACGGCGAGAAGTGTAAGGAGCGCGTGGAAGCCCTCGGCATCCGCCCCGGCGACCCAATCATTCTCAATCGCCCGATCAAACAAGGTTTCTCAGACGACACATTCTACGGGGCCTACCTCGATAACGGCCTCGGCTGTTTCGTAGTCGCAGAGATCGCCAAGATCCTCGCCAAGGCGAAACTCAAAAACATCCGCGTGCTCTACACCATCGCCACTCACGAAGAGATTGGTCGCTTCGGAGCCACCGCCATCGCAGGTGAGCTCAAGCCAGACATCCTCATCGGCTCTGATGTGAACCACGACTACGATGCCGCCCCAGGCATCGGCGCCAAACGCATGAACCCACTCACCATGGGTAAAGGATTCACTCTAACAAACGGCTCCATCACCAGCGAGTATATCAACAACCTGATCGAGACCGTTTGCCAAAAGGAAAACATCCCCTACCAGATCGACTTCGCAGGCCGCGACACCGGAACCGACGCCATGGCAGCCTCCCTCGCCGGAATCGACAGCCCCTCAAAAATGGCACAGTTTTCCAGTGAGTGGGCGGGTGAGTCCGTTGCCAGCAAGCTGGCGCGGGTCCGCGAGCAAATGCAATTGTCCGAGGCCGATTGGCTGATCGAGACGCAACCCGACAATGTGAACTGGTTGCTCAACATTCGGGGACAGGACTTACCCTATTGTCCGGTGGTGCGGGCACGGTTACTCATAGGCTTAGAGGGAGAAGTCCATCTATTTGGCGATTTCATAACAAGTGATGTTGAGAGCCTCGACAAATCTGAGCTCTCAATTCACTGCCATGCTCGCGATCAATTTATGGCTATCCTCGACGAGAGAATTCAGACCGCAGAGCGGCTTTGGCTCGATCCGACACAAGGACCCCA
>JBMYYO010000295.1:0-1181 GCA_049609505.1 Akkermansiaceae bacterium
CGAGTTCATTCAGTTCAATGCAGACATCCTTGGTGAGGGGGAAGCCTGTGCCGATGCCGAGCTAATTGCGCTCGCCATCGATACCATGCTCTCACTCGGTTTTATGGAGGGGGATTTCGTCATCCGTGCGTCTGACCGCGAGAGCTGGCTTGGCTTTTGTGCGGAAAACAACATTAGCGAGCCGTCCGAGTTCCTCCCTATCATTGATCGGTTAGAAAAACTCAAACCCGAAGCCATCGACGACCAACTGGCTACCTTTGGCGTCACCCGTGCCCAAGTGGATGCCTTTATCGCCAACCCAGAGAACGCATCAGCTGCTTTTAATGCCGTGCAAGACGATCTCAACGCCCGTGGCCTTGGTAAATACCTTGAGCTAGACCTCACCATCGTGCGTGGGCTGGCATACTACACGGGGATTGTGTTCGAGATTTTTGACACCAAGAAATCCATGCGCGCCGTCGCGGGAGGTGGCAGATACGATGGCCTGCTTGCCACGCTATCCGATGGCTCCGCAGACTTACCAGCAACAGGATTTGCCATGGGCGACATGGTGATCCGTAATTTCATTGAAGAAACCCCCAACGCAAAACTCGAAATGGAAGCATGGATGGCGCGTAACCCCGCCTGTGATATCTATCTAGTCATTGCAGACGCCTCAAAGCGTAGCGAAGCCCTCGGCATTCTCAGCGAGCTCCGCACCGCCGGTTTCTCCGTCGATTTCAGCATGTCACAGATCAACGTTGGCAAGCAGTTCAAAAAAGCGGAACAATCCGGCGCGCGTTTCGCCCTCGTGATCGGCTCTGAGTTCCCCGAAATGCAGCTCAAAATCCTCTCATCACGAACTGAGGAAACCATTCATCCTAACACCAACGTCGTAGAAGCTATCCAACACCACCTCGATTCCCCTGATGGACCGTTACTTGCGTAGTAAATAGTTTGAAGAAGTCAGATATGCTATTTCAACCATTTGAAAACTTAGAAACGAGGAAATAACCAGCTCCATAGAGTTCATAAAATAAATCTGATTCCCCAAGCCCCCTTTCAAACTCTTCTCAACGAAAACATAGAGATCTCAAAAATGATCCAAGGCCTCCGCTCAAACCAACAGCGTGAATCCTAACACCTTCAAACTTCAAACTAACAACTTCAAACTAACCGCCATGCGCACCCATCACTGTAAC
>JBMYYO010000296.1:0-868 GCA_049609505.1 Akkermansiaceae bacterium
TTTAATGCATCTGATTCGCTTCGCTCACTCATGGCTGTTCTCCTTTGTCCTCGGTTGGTGGTTCCTGTCCTGTTTGGTTATGCGTTAAAGGTTTCCAGTCGTCTTTCTGGATAAACGGCCTCCAGCCCTCGATCACTCCGGCCCCATCGACTTTCAAGATGATGTAATCGCCGTATCCCTCGCCACCCGCTAGAAGGTCGTCAGGAACATAAAACCCATTCCACTTTGCGGCGGGCTTGCCCTCTTTGTCTGCCAGCCAATAGGACCCAGCATCACAAACCTTGTAATGAATGTCTGCCGTGGTTCCTTCTGGCCAGTCATGGATTTTCCCCGTTTCGAGGTCGATGGTTATCATCCATTGATCACCTTTACGCAGGGGGATCAGGCTTCCGTCAGTGTCCTCTTGGCCGTTTACTGTTGTGTCTTCCCAATAGCGGACTTTGGCGGCCACTACCAGCGACGCATAACAAGTCGTTGAATCTGTATTCGTTTCACTCATGGCTGTTCTCTTTCGTTCTCGGTTGGTGGTTCCTGTCCTGTTTGGTTCGGCTCTTTCTCGTATCGGTGTCCGCAGACGCGCCACTTCTTTTCTAGCTCAAGATATTCTTTCTTTTCTTCTTCGTTCAGACATTGCAAGTAACCATCAGGCGGTATCTTGCCTACAAGACGCGAGCAAAGATTGGCAGGGCCATATCCTTCTTCATCACAAAACACATTATAATGTTTGTGGATCAACGCGCCAGCCATTCGACACATTGAAACAAGGCGAAGATTTTCGAATTTTAGTTTTTCGTTTTCAGTCATAGTTCTAGTAATCAACTCTCTCCGTTCTCGGTTGGTGGTTCGGGCAGCGGCATCCAGTGGGAGG
>JBMYYO010000297.1:0-818 GCA_049609505.1 Akkermansiaceae bacterium
TATGATCAACAAAAAACCAACCACTAACAAATCAACTCCCCCATCTACATCTGCGGACCAACCGCCTCTGGGAAAACCTCACTCGCCATCGCACTAGCGCATCGGCTTGATGGTGAGATCATTAATGCAGATGCTTACCAACTCTACAGGGGCATCGATACCATTGCCGCCTCCCCCAACCCCGAAGAACTATCACAAGCCCCCCACCACCTCTACGGCGTGCTCTCTCCCAGTGATACCTGTGATGCTATGCGCTACCGAGAAATGGCTCTCCCCGTCATCGCCGAGGTACAATCACGGGGAAAAACCCCCATCCTCACTGGTGGCTCAGGGATGTATCTCAAGTTCCTCACCCACGGCCCGTCACCAGTTCCCTCTGGCGATGACGAGTTACGTAGTCAGTTAGAAGAAGAAACCGACGCCGCCCTCATCGAGCAGCTCACTCGGCTAGACCCTGAGGGAGCTGCCATTACCAACCTCAAAAACCGCCGTTACGTTATCCGCGCGTTAGAAATATGCCTATTGTCTGGCAAAAAAATGTCAGAAGTAAAATCGGACTGGAAACGCAAATCAGCCGACATTGAAAAATCCCTACGCGGGATCTACCTCCTCTGGGATCGGGAAACCCTCCGCCAGCGTATCAATCACCGCACCCGCCTCATGCTTGAGCAAGGTGCCATCCAAGAAGTAGCAGCCCTAACAGATCCCTCCACCACCTGCATCAAAGCCATCGGCATCCCACAGATCCAATCCCACCTCGCCGGAGATCTAACGCTCCCGCAATGTGAAGAACGCATCGCCGCCGCCACCCGGCAATA
>JBMYYO010000298.1:0-766 GCA_049609505.1 Akkermansiaceae bacterium
GAATTTTTGTTTCTGTGGAGAAGGTTAGCGGACAATGTGCGCGTGATGGTTGCCCTGCTAACTACTCTCTACTAACTACTCCCTACTTGCTGCCCCCCTAATTATTTTGAGGTGTAGATTTGTTTTTTTTCTTCGGATTGTTTGGTGGTTTTTCTGTGGATTGACGGGATTTCGTTCCGTTTTGGGCTCCTAGCCAGCCAGTAGAGCGTAGCGATCCATGTTGTAGGTCAGATTGCAAAGGTGGTTGTGGCTCGCCTCCCGCTTGAGAGCAATGCTCCAGTCGCGCCCGGCATAGCCGCTGAGTTCTTCAAGTAACGGACTCAAGTAATGGACGGGAATCTTCTCGGTCAATGATGTCGCGCAGCTTGAGTATGCCAATTTCTCGTTTGGCTACGGCTTGCTGGTGCTCAATGGCTGAAAACAGGTTGCCTCCCTTGTCTTGGCTTCCGGTAGTTGCTCATGCCGTAGTTCTAGTCGATCCACGTTTGTTAGGGGAGGCTACATGAACCCAGAAGGTTCTTAGAGGTGCCCATAATTTAGCAAGGGAAATCTTCAATCATCTGAGACAATTTAGAGCCCAATAGCAAAACATCCAGCTTATTCAAAAAGCATCAATATCAACATGATCTAACAAAATAGAGGCTTGTGTAAATTGAATCAGATTGCTATTCTTCCCCCACCAATAAGGAAAACAGCTATACCCCTTAGCCGTTCCTAATGATCTCCCATCAAGTAACATCTGATATGAGGTCAACTAATTATACTG
>JBMYYO010000299.1:0-553 GCA_049609505.1 Akkermansiaceae bacterium
CAATGCATGCTGCTCTAGCTTTAGCGCTTCGCTCGTATGCGTTTATGGTGACTGTGCTTTTCGCTCCTTCAGAAAACTTGCCTCTTGCAGGAATCTCTTCAGGTAGTGGCGCATTCTCTCCTTCTTCACCCGCATACCAAGAAATACCAACCTTAGTGAGATTCTTTCGATGCAGTTCAGGGGTGAAACCACCAATCTTTCCTGGGCCAGTTCCATCGTCGCCCTCTAACTCCTCTGAATACTCCATCGGGAAGGTGTAAAGATCGTAACTTTCCTCCTCGACGAGCCGGATGTGTTCTCGCGACTGCGAGTATCCGGGACTCTTTCTACCTCCCCGGTTGATACGCCAGTCTTCAGTGAGGATCATTTCCTTCTTTCCGTCCGTAAAGCGATCCCACGCGCCAAATATGACAAATCTTTGGTCATGGTTCACGAATGACCAGCTCCACGTCCAATTGTCGCAGGTTGCACCATGAGATTCGATGAACTGCTTTCGATTCATTTCTTTTGCGAACGTCATAGTTGACTCACGCGCGGTAGCGCGTTGAGTCCA
>JBMYYO010000300.1:0-527 GCA_049609505.1 Akkermansiaceae bacterium
AGCGTGACCTGACCGGGGACGAATACGATGCGATCTTCGCGTGACCCACCAACCGAGGACGAACAATGAAACGATACGTAGTAACAAACAACGGAGAGCAAATTCCCTGCCCTGTCGGGGCGTGGGTAAAGTTTAAGGACTTGCAATGCGCCATTTTAGCAATGGTGGCAAAAAGGGATGCAAACAGGCTCGCGGCCAAGAAATCCCCTCAAGCTGAAACATGGAACGAAGGGGTTGCGGTTGGGTTGGGCATGGCAATTGAAATTTTAAAGCCGAACCAAACAGGACAGGAACCACCAACCGAAAACGACCATGAAAACGACTACTGAAAAACTGTCCGAGCAACCCGCGAATGTGGGTTGTGTCCACCCAATTGTTCGCCGTTGGAAATTGCTCAACTGTGGTGAGAAATCGGCACTCATTGCCGTGTCTCCTTTAGTGCTTATTTTCGGCATTGTTGTGTCGGCATTTGCGGGAATCGCGCTTGCAATCTACTACGTCGAAAAGTTTCTGACCGGAAAAGAACC
>JBMYYO010000301.1:0-509 GCA_049609505.1 Akkermansiaceae bacterium
ATGACGATGTTGGCACTAGTAGAGCGATTAGGCATGAGCAAGGGGTCCGCTAGCCAAGGCCTAAAAATGCTGCGTACTCTCGGAGCTGTGCGTGAGGTGGAAAAGCCTGATGATAGGCGCACTTACTTCGAGGCTGATATTGAGCTTAAAAAGCTCGTGGGAGGATTTATCCGTGAGGAAATCCGCCCCCACTTAAAGAGCGGGCAAAACAAACTCGCCACCCTTGATGACGAGGTGGGTGCTGTGCAAGATCCAGAAGATAGAGAGTTTTACAAAGAGAGAGTCAAGAGGCTGGAGCGCTGGTCAAAAAAGGCAAACTTGGTGCTGCCGCTGCTCCAAAAATTTCTCGGAGAATAGACCATGCCAGACCTTTCAGCACATTCGGATTCTGCAGCATGGTATTGCATCCGCACACAGACGAAACGTGAATACCTTGCGTCGCAAACCATCAATCAGTTAGATGGTGTGCAGTCCTTCTGCCCAAGGATTCGCTATCGGAAGGCTACCCG